>CAIYID010000049.1 GCA_903926205.1 uncultured Bdellovibrionales bacterium | reverse complement strand
TTTCGAAAGCGATTACTTCAACTTATGCGAGCGGACAAAATTCTGGGAACATATTTTTCCAATTTATCTGACAAGAACTCAGAGTCACCGTCCCAGCGAGTGGAACTCCTCGCTCAAGTTAAGAAACACCGGATTTGGCGTACATTTGGTCTCCGGCAGAACAGCCCCTCAGGGGCAGTTCTTTGCTCTGAGGCACTTATTCATTAAGTTGATCTCATCTAAAACTAAATCGAAGAAATCACCGTAAAATTTGGATGACTTTTTAGAAGAGTCGCGGGCAGTGTGCCAGTGGGTTCTGTCGCTAAAAATTTTTGGTAAATTTCGTTTTTTCCTTCGCCCGTGACAAGTAAAATGATTTCCTTGGCTTTTAAAAAACTACCGGCGCCAAAAGTGAAGGCCATTTTGCTGGGAGCATTTTTAACTCGATGAAAACTTTCTTCTGTCAGCATCGTAAGCCCTCCTAAATAGTCTGCTCCGGAAGATTGCGCGAATGGGTCTGTTTTTTGATCAAAGGACTTATTCTCTGAACTAGGTTCATGAAAGCCAATATGCCCGTTGGGTCCAAGACCAAGTAAAGCAAAATCAATAGAGTGAAGCAGGACTTTTTTTATATGGGCTTGAAATTCTTTCTCTGTCCAAGAAGCCTGAATGATTTCGGCCTGTGGCAATAATTCTAAGGGCTCCAAAATTTGGGATTGGAGAGTTTTTAAAAAAAAATTATCCACGCCTTGGAATTCATCAATTTGTAAAAATTGAATTTGCTGAGTCCAGCGTTTTTGATCAGTGATAAGGGCTTGATAAAAACCCTCGGCCGATTTTCCTGCAGGTAAAAAGCCGCGGATTGCGCTTTGTTTCTTTTGCAAGAGAGAATGAAACAAGGCTTCAGTCTGGCTAGACAATTCGGTGGCACTATTCACGTTAATAATTCTCATCAAGATAATTCTGTGAGAGACTCCTCTCATATGTCACGAAAATTGAATGCCTTGGTCTGTGTGGCGCACCCGGATGATGAAACCATTTTTTTTGGTGGTTTGATTTTATCAAAAAATTACAATTGGACAGTGGTTTGTGCAACAGACGCCAATGCTGATGGCCTGGGTGCGGAAAGAATGCGACAATTTAAAAGATCTTGTCAGGCTCTCGGCGTGAAAAATATTGTGACACTGAATTTTATCGATAAATTTCGGAAAAGAATCCCCATAAAAAAGTTGATTATTGAATTGCAAAAATTAGGCGATTTTGACGAAGTCTACACTCACGGAATTTTGGGTGAATACGGCCATATTCAGCATCAAGATGTTAGTTTTGCGGTTCATCAAGTCTTTGCCTCAAGCACAAAGGTTTTTTCGGTGGCTTACAATATTTATCCAAAGCTGCATGTTTTGCTCACTGAAAAACAATTCAAAATAAAAACCGATATTTTATGGAAAATCTATTCAGGGGAGTCTTTGCGTTTTTTAAGTTTACTTCCAGCGACTTTTTCTGAGGGCTTTTGTCAAATCTCTATTTCTGAAATCAAAGAGATCTACGAATATGTTTTGGGAAAGAAAAAACTCAATAAGAAAAATCTCGAACACTATGCTTGGCTCGCTACCTACATCGAAAAACGCGACTACGAATTGAAATTTCGACCCTTTTAATACGCAGAGTTGGCGAATTTAATTTATTTGCTCGAGATATGCTTATTCAGACACAAAATAAAAATATACGTGCCTACGGGAGTGTCATGGCGAAATATCCGAAGGTGCTGGCGGCTCTCGGTGATCCTTCCTGGCGTGAAAACCTAAGAGATAAAGCGAAGAATACAGAGGGACTTGTATCAGAAGTGCAGTTGGAAAAAATAATTAATTCTATTTCTGAGACCTTGCAGGCTGATTCCAGAGCCGGTCAGTTACAAAAAGAATTGCGCTACGCGAGTCAATTGAAAACGTCTTCAGAGCGAGCGGCTTGGATCAATCGCTTTCCTTCGGAATTTTATTTACAAGTGAATAATGGAATTCGTAAAGGTGTGTCTGAGGTTAAAATATCTGAATTTGGGGCGCTGGAAGATCTTTTGGCTGGCAATAATTTGGATCTTTTAAAAACACCGAAGATCATGTTGGAGTTTCATGAACAAGTGCTTGTCCCAAGTCTTGATCTTTTGCCCTTGGAAGAAAAAATGAGTGTGCTCATTGAATTAACCAATTTGCCACTTCCGGTTTCAACGAAGGATATTTTTGCCGTCGTCCTTAATTCACTAGACCCTGTGACCCAAAAATATTTTCAGCTATTTTTAGAAAAGACCGGCAGTCCAATGGCGAAGGAAGTTGCCGAGATCGCGCAGTCACGTTTAGCTCCCTTTGATCCTGATGGACAAATCGCGATTGCCACTATTGAAAAAGCTTACGGGAAAAAACTTTCAGAGATATTTAGTTCCTTTGAGACGAAGCCGAATCATTGATCGGCTTTATCCCATTGTCGAAAATGAAATGGATTTCTCTTTGGAAGGACAAAGTTTGATTGATATGGCTAAGGGCTACAATCACAGTGAAATAGGAATTAAAGTTCCGGAATTGATTGAAGGTTTGAAACCTCAAGAAGATCTACTCATCATGGAATGGGCGGCCGGTGAACCATATAAAATAATTCTTAATAACCCTGAGGTAACCGCTAAAACGATAGAAACGCCCACAAATAAACTGATTGGATTTATCGAACTCTGGTTTGAGCGTGCCGTGTTTGGTGACGGTCGCTTTCATGGAGACTTGCATGGTCATAATATTTTTTTCTCTGACGAGAAAGCTCTGATAACGCCGATTGATTTTGGTAATGTCGGCCAACTAACTAAAGAAGATCAGAGATTTCTCGTAGATACTTTCCAAGCTTTATTTTTACGCAGAACTGGCCCGATGATTGAAGCCTTGTCCGCCTACGAATCTGTATTATCAAATGAATCCATCACTTCAGAGCAAGAAAAACTGCTCATCGAGGAGTGCTTGCGTGTTGGCCTTGTCACTGGAGGAAATCTTTCTGAAATTTTGATTCATTTTTTAGCGACGGCCGACAGCCTTGGAATTATAATCCCAAGCCACGTTATTAATTTTGCTCGTTCAAAAATATTTTTAGAAGATTTATTAGAAAAATTTAATCTTCGGGCCGAGGCTCTTCGCCCAGGCTTTATCTCAAAAAGCACCAGTGCCGAGAATATTTACTTAAGAGTGGTGCAACGAAATCTTTCTTGGACCGAGAAAATCAAGCTTGGACTGACCTCATTTGGATTGAGTTTGCCCGCAGAAAAATTAAGTCCAGCGCTGAATCCTCCTGCAAAATCCACGCAAGCACATTCTACAAAAACGGTCTATTGCAAAAGTTTATTCTGAGCGCAGAGGGTAGCTAGCAAGCTAACTACCCTTCGACATGAACTGCTTATTTTATTAATTGAACCGAGCTAGTTGCTGTCACAGTAACGATTGAACCTTCTCGTTTTTCTGTAATTACAACATTCAAAGCGGCTCCGCCTAAACACAATCCACCTGTAATTCCACCAAGGCTGCAGCTTTGTCTCAAAAAATTATACTCAGTCACACCTGGTTGCAAATTTTGACGAGATATTTCTTTTGTTTCATTTCCTGCTTTGATAAAAACTTTGAGATCTGCTTGTTTCGCTAAAAGCAAAGCATCGACAGCTTCTGAGGCAACCTCTTCTAATTTTATGGCCGGACCGGGCTCGATTCTTGGACCTTGCTCCGCTAACGCAAGAAACCCAGAAAAAGAAATAATTGTAGCTAATAACATTTTCATAAAAACACCTTTCTTTGCCAAACAACTTTGTGGTTGTTGGGAAAATTTCACATGGATACGGTTTCAGTTGAATTGGGTTGAATTCCCTATTTCAACAACGGGACTGGTTTAAACGTGATGTAATATAGTTGATTCAAAATATTAAAAAAAGATGTTAGTTTTCTAACAGGGGGAAAAGGATACTCCTATGAGAGGATTTCTTCTAAAAAAACATGAAGTTATAGCGCTTCAAGAAAATGAAAAAATATTTATTTTTCATACTTTTTGGTGTGAAATTTGGTCACGACTTGGCTTTTTTGTTTTGATTTTCGACGGCGGTGGAATTGTGTTACAAACAAAAAAGCCGATGAAATAACTTTCATCGGCTTTTAAGCTTATCTCGATATTAAAAATTATTTTTTAAAATGAGATTTTACATTGCCGGAAAAATCTTTTCCAGGATGTAATTTTTTTGCTTTTGCGATCAAGGCTGCTTCAGTTTCAACATGAGCAGGATCGGTCACACATGTGTCCACGGGGCAAACCGCCGCACATTGTGGTTCATTGTGAAAGCCCACGCACTCGGTGCAAGCTTCCATTTTGATTTCATAAATATCCGAACCCATAGAAATCGCTGAGTTTGGACACTCAGGTTCGCAAGCGCCGCAGCTGTTGCAATCTGAAGTGATTTTGTAAGCCATTTTTCCTCCAATCCATTATGGATTATTTAATTTGTTGATGATTTTATTCTTGTACTGGTGGATTGATATTAAGTCCCGCCAGTTCTCTTAATGTATTCCAGTTTTTGAAACGATCCTCTTGCGCTTTTATTAAAGGCTCCGTCGGAGTGCCATCTTTTTTAAAAAGTTTGGCAAATCGCTCCTCTTGCCGAGCAAACCATGTAAAGTCCTTGGTCTCGCCGGTTTTAGGATCTTTAAACCAGACATCATTCAAAGAAGGGTTTCCGCGCAAATCCAATTTTTCTTTGATGGTTTTTCCGGCTCGTGGATCATAAGAAAAAATAGGGAAGGCTCTGCTGGTGACCGCTGCATGACTTTGGTGGAAGGAGGCATTGTCGGCGATTCCGTGCTCTGGCATACAAGGCGAGTAAGCAATGATGACGGCCGGTCCTGGATATTCCAGCGCACTCAAAACTGAGCGCAAAAAATGGTTGTAGTGAGATGGTGACACTTGAGCCACATAGACATCCGGGTGAGACATCAAAATCAGTCCCAATTCTTTTCGGCGTTCACTCTTTCCATTGGCTGAAATTCCGCAAGCTGACATTTTTGCATTCTGTCCTTGGAAGGTTGAGCCTGAGGCTTGCCCACCTGTGTTTGAATACACTTGAGTGTCCATGACTAAAACTTTGATGTCTTCGCCAGACATCAACATTCGAGACAAGGATTGAAATCCAATATCGCCCATGGCGCCATCGCCGCCGACCACCCAAATTTTTGTATCTTTTTTTCCAGTTTGGTTCATTCGTAAACGAACTCCCATGGCCATGGCTGGAGCATTTTCGAAAAGGGAATTGGTCCAAGGGACACTGAAAATATTGTAAGGATAAGTGGAACTAAAGACAGAGTTGCAACCAGTCGCCGCCACAATGGCCATGTCGCTTCCGTATTTAGCACTCGTCGCCGTTAAGGCCATTTTGAGAGAGGTGACCTCTCCGCAGCCTTTACAAGCTCCAGCGCCACCTTTGTATATCCAATGGTCGTCAAGAAGAAACATATCAACAAAAAGTTTTTCATTGATAAAACTTGGAGGAGTGGCAGGCAATTTTTGCCTCATGAAGTTAATGGATTTTCTTTCGAGATCTATATTCACTTCTTCTTTGCGTTTCACCACGAGAGCATTGTGCTCGCCACAGACGGCCGCACATTCTCCACAGCCTTTGCATTTATCTGGATCAATCCAAATTGAAAACTCACCCGGAGTTTTTCCGCGTTTTTCCAGGACTTCCCAAAATTTTTGTGTTTTATAAAAGCGTTTTTCAATGGCCGCACGATCCTCGGGATTTTCAATCTTAGCTAGGCTCTCATTTTTTTCTTTTTCAGGAGTCACTCGTGCATAGATGGCCGCATCGGGACATTCAACCACGCACTCCATACAAGCGATGCATTTGCTGGAATCATAGACTGGGTATTCAAAGATCAAAGAGGCAAAACTCCGTGCTTGCGCCGTGGACGGTGGTAAAATGGATCTTGCCATCGTTTCATCGGCCTGAAGGTCACGGTCAGCATGTCCAGATTTATAAAGAGCCATCACATTTTCTTGGAAATGGCTAAGATCTTGAGATTTTCGATCCACCACTTCGGAAGACAAATCGGACGATAAGTTTTTAACGGACTTGGTTTTTGTCTTCACAGATTTTTGTGATTTCGCTGATTTTTTTGATTTTGCCAAATTTTTTAATTTCATGGGGATTTTCTTTTTACTCATGAGGAACTCCCTTCCAAAGGTATTTCTTGAACTTCATCAAAGCCACGAGCGATGCATTCCATATTGTCTTGCACGACACGATCTCCGCGTTTTCCGAAATATTTACGAATCACTTTCTCTACCGCAGTCAGTAGATGTTCTTTGTCGAGATTTCGATCAGCTGCAAAAGGACTGATTTTCAAGAACACGCCCAAAAGAACGATCCCTTGCATGCGTTGTAAGAGGTCCGCTGAGGATGCTTTTTCTTCTGCAATTTTGGTCGCATCAAGGTAGTAAAACTTCAGTTTTAGTTTTTTAATTTGCGTACGAGTTTTTTCTGAGAGGTTATCCAGAACATCTCGCACTTGCTCGATATTACCTTGAATGAAAATCGCTCCACCTGGAACAATGGCCTCCAAAGGATCGCTATGGCTGAAGGCATTTATGTCGCTCAAGAAAATAAAATCCACTTTTTCAAGTTCTTGATGATACTCAACTCGGTGAGGACTAATGGTCAAAAAGTAAGAGGTCGGTAAACCTTTTTTCTCTGCACCATATTTTGGAAAAGCTTGCACATAAAGCTGAAAGAGATCTCCGCAGAGTGAAGCCATGATTTTGTTTGTAGTGACAGAGCCAAGACCGCCGATGGAGTGACCTCGGAGTGAAAAAGTTCCTTTCGGACGAATATCAGGTAAAACTTTGGGTTCTGGTAAAGCGTGGGGATGATTGATCCCGACACAATATCTGAAAACGCCTTTTTTTCCTTTTTTCATATTTTCCAGAATAGAAACAAAGTCACGAGCGCGAACGTCTCGGCCCCCAAGGCCTCCGGCTCCGTGTTGGATCACTGGAATTTTTTTAATGCTTGGATAACTTGGATCACCAGAGAGTGCTGCCGCGAAGGCCGCTTTAATATCCCGAGCCAAAGGATTTTCCGGTGCACTGGCTTCATCTAAGCGCTCGAGAATCGAAATTGTTTTCACATGTTTGAGTGCGGCTACGATTTCTTGCGCAGGGAAAGGACGATAAGAGAAGATCGTGAGCGCTCCCACTTTTTCTTTTTTATTTTTTCGGAGCCAATCAACCGTGGTTTTTGCTGTGTCCATGTAGGAACCCATGCCGACAATCACGTGCTCGGCATCTTTTAGTTGATAGCCTTCGATCAGTCCGTACTTGCGGCCGGTTAAACGTTCAAATTCTTCCATGTTTTTAAGTAAATTGTCTTTTAATGGCCAATAAAATGAACGTTGTGCAATTTTACCATTCATATAGGCATCTTGATTTTGCACAGTGCCGGTCATGACAGGATTTGTTGGATCCACAAAGTTGTGAATCGCTTCTTTTGGGTCTTTTAAATATTTGTGTACCAATTCATCTTCAATAAGGTTCACTGTTTCCACAGTGTGAGTGGTGAGAAAACCATCTTGAATATTCATGTAAGGAACAAAAGAATCTTCTGAGGTTTTTCTAGAGATCAAACAGAAATCTCCAGCTTCCTGAGCGTTGCGCGCAAAAAGCATTCCCCAACCACAATCCGCCACGCACATCACATCATCATGACCGGCATGCACATTGAGTGAATGAACTGTGAGCGCCCGGGCACCGATATTGAAAACCATGGGTAAACGTTTTCCAGCGATGGTAAAAAGAACTTCTTTCATCAGCACAAGACCTTGTCCTGCCGTGAAGTTAGAAACGCGCCCACCAGCTAAGGCATAGCCTTCGCAAACGCTGGCAGCGGAGTGCTCACTCTCTGGTTCGAAGAAGGCGAGGGTTTCACCCCAAACATTTTTTACACCATCGGCAACGGATTGTTGAAATCCCACGCCCATGTTTGTTGAGGGAGTGATGGGATAGGCCGCCGCACCAGTGCAAGCTCTTGTTTCAACTTGGACGACCGCCGTTGAACCATCGGCCGCAGTGCGAATGCCGGGAAAAGGGAAAGCTTTAACAGTTTCTTTTTTTGAACCTTTTTTTGTCATAAACTCACTTCATTCCTAAAACATGCAGGGTTGAAAGCCACTCGATTGTATTTGTATCAATATGTTCATAGATCATCGGAATTAATCCACACACCACAGAGCCTAAAACTCCAATTCCTAGTCCCATTTTAAATAGTCCTGAAGATTTCATTGGGTGTTCTTGAGGGTTGAGAGGTTCGATGTACATTTGTCGGATGATGCGTAAATAGTAGTAAAGAGAAACAGTGGAATTAAGAGCTGCAATCGTGACCAGCCAATAATAGCCCGACTTCGCGGCGACACTGAATAAAAAGAATTTTCCAACAAAACCTGATAGTGGCGGAATTCCTGCCAGTCCAAAAAGGGCGATCATAAAAATCAAAGCAAGAATGGGGTGGCTCAAGGAAAGTCCCCGGAGCCCTTCAATGCTCTCATCGTCTTGATTGTGAGTGTGATGCACAATCACGGCAAAAGCGGTCAAGTTAGTGAGGGCGTAAACCAAAAGATAAAATATAATTGAAGCTGTTGATTCGTGGGAAGTTCCCAAAAATCCCATCATCAAATATCCCGCTTGGGAAATTGCACTGTAGGCCATGAAACGTTTGATGTTTTTTTGTTTGATGGCAACCACATTTCCGAGCGTCATCGTTGCTGCGGCAAAAAGGGAGATGATGAACTGAAACGAAAGCGTGTGCGTTGAAAATACTCGATAGTAGAGTTGGAAGAATAAAGCCAGCCCCGCAGCTTTTGAGGCCACAGAAAGAAAGGCGGTGATGGAAGTCGGAGCACTTTCATAGGTATCCGGCGCCCACATATGAAAAGGAAAAAGTGTGAGTTTGAATCCCACTCCGGCTAACACCATTCCTGCCGCCAGCCAAAGAGCCGGATTAGCAGTTAGTTTCGGACCAATTTGGGCCAAAGACATTTCGCCAGTGAGTCCATAAAGCAGTCCAAAACCGTAAAGTAAAATGGCTGAGGCCAGGGCTCCGCTCAATAAATATTTAAGAGAGCCTTCTCCGGAACGAATGTTTTTTGTCCAAGCCGCCAAAAGGAATAAGGGAATTGTTGCAAGTTCTAAACTCACATAAAGAGAGATCAAATCGCGGCTCGAAACTAAAAACATCATACCTGTGATAGAAAAAAGCATCATGGTATGAAATTCAGCAGGGTGATTTAATTTTTCTTGAGCTTTCGAAGTGAAGGTTTCTGCTGTGAAAGTGAGAGTCAAAATGCTTGAACCCAAGAAAATAAGTTTAAACCAAGGTTCGATTCCTTCGACGGCAAAACGTCCGCCAAGGGCTTGACCAGAATCTCCGAGGGCCACTAACACAAAAGCGAGTATTAATCCCAGCAGGCTAAAATAGGTCGAAAATTTTGAATTATCTTTTTTGATCGCAAAAAGATCATAGATCAGGACGATGAGGCCTGTCGCAAGAACCGTGAGCTCAGGTAAAAATATATTCATTCGCAACTCCTTCAATGTGAATCAGTCAAAAGCTGATTCCGTCCTAGTGTCCGATCGCGGCGAGCGCGCCTGAGGCCTGCAAACGATTGAGGATCGGTACGAGCGAGCCTTCAATCATATGACCCATAAAAATTGGAAAAACCCCGGCAAAAATAAGTGTCGCCACTAAGATCCCTGTGCAAAGTTTTTCAGTCAGTTTAGCATCAGTCAGTCCATCAAAATGATGATCCGTGATTGGTCCTAAGAATACACTACCTAAACCCCGAAGGACATAGACAGCGGTGACAACGATGGACATAGTTGCCAAAATAGTCAAGATTCTCATTACAGTAATGTCACTCCACACATTGCCGAAAAAACCACCAAGGAAAATATGACTTTCAGCAACGAATCCTGCTAAGCCTGGAAGTCCTAAGGACGCAAAGCCACCGATGTAAAAACATGTGGCAAGCCAAGGCATCACTTTAGCAATTCCACCCATTTCGCTGATGATTCGAGTGTGAGTTCGGCCGTAGACCATTCCAATCAAAGAGAAGAACAGTCCGGTCATAATGCCATGACTGAACATTTGATAAACAGCACCTTTGAATCCCAACATATTGAGCGAAGCCACCCCGAAAAGAACCATTCCGCAGTGGGAAACAGACGAGTAAGCTGTGAAAAACTTCAGGTCTTTTTGCTTTATAGCCCCGAAGGCTCCATAAAGAATATTGATGGTGGTAAGGCCCATGAAAAAGAGGCCCCAATCTTTCGCTCCGTCAGGCAAAAGATAAACCGCAATTCTGAGCGCGCCGTAGCCGCCCATTTTCATCAATACTCCGGCATGCAACATAGAAACGGCGGTCGGAGCGGAAGCGTGACCATCAGGCGACCAAGTATGAAAAGGGTAAAGAGCGCCCAAGATTCCAAAGCCAATAAAGATGGTCGGGAAAACCCAGAATTGAAATTCTTTTGGAAAGCGCACGGTGGCTATTTGAGTGAAATCGAAAGTGTGAAGACCAGAACCATGGTACAAAGCCAGAAATCCCACCAAAAGCAGGGCTGAACCCACCATCAACATCAGAGTCAATTTCATGGCCGAATACTCTTTTGGCCCGGTTCCCCAAACTCCGATCAAGAGATACATCGGAAGAACAGCCACTTCGTAAAACATAAAGAACAAGAAAAGATCAAAACTCAAAAACACACCGAAAACGCCGGTGACTAAAATTAAGAGCAAAGAATAAAATTCGCGCGCTCGATTCTCAACGTCCCAGCTTGCCAAAACGCCAGTAAAAATAATGATCGAGGTCAGAATTGTCATGAGCATCGAAATGCCATCGACACCTAAAAAATACTGAATTCCAAGAGAGGCAAACCACGGAAGTTTCTCCGTCATTTGCAACTGAGTAAAAAGCGCTTTGCTATCGAAGTTTCCTTGGATGAGTTCGAGGTATCTCCAGCTGGCCACGGCGGTGACGACCAAGTGAATTCCCGTTCCTATTAAAGCCACCCAACGGATTTTTTTCGAGTCCGGAGTAAAAATAACCGCCAGAGCAGTCAAAAACGGAATTAAAATAAGCCAACTTAAAATTCCCATGCTTTTCCTACACCATTCCTAAAAAGATTCCCCAGAGCAGCAAGCTTGCTGTTACGGTACCGAAAACGAACCATAATAAATAAGTTTGAAGTTGTCCGGTTTGAATGAGCGTTAGGGCCGAACTCCAGCCCCGCATCGCCGCTCCCGTTAAGTTCACTCCGCCATCCACCACATTGCGGTCAAACCACGCCACAGGTGCTGCCACAAAACGAAAAATAATTTGATGAGTGATGAAAGAGTAAACTTCATCGACATAGAATTTATTTTTTATTGCGACATAAAACTGACCAAGAGCCACAGAGATTTTTTTCGGAACATTCAAGGTGCCCGTGTACATCCAAGCGGAAAGTGACAAACCAAGAAGGGCCATCAAGGTGCCGGGAATGGCCACATGTAAATCAATCCCCTCCTGCTGGAGTGGTGCTCCAATTTTCACAAACTCGGCAAAAGGAATGAAGCCGGTTGTTAGGGAAAGCAGGGCTAAAAAGCCAAGCGGAGCGAGCATCACCCAAGAAGATTCATGGGCATGGCTGGATTTTTCGGTTCTGGCTTTGCCCCAAAAACTCAAAAAATAAATTCGCGCCATATAAAAAGCAGTGAGTCCTGCGACCAAAAGTCCGCCGATAAAATGAACGTAATGCTCACCATGAAGAGCAGTGGCTAAAATCTCATCTTTAGAGAAAAAGCCAGAGAACGGCCAAATTCCCGCGATGGCCAGCACAGCCATCGCAAAGGTGATATGAGTGATTGGCATTTTCTTTTTAAGTCCACCCATCTCCCAGACATCGTTGGAATGAACGGCGTGGATGATGGAGCCGGCTCCTAAAAACAATAGAGCTTTAAAGAAAGCATGAGTGAATAAATGGAACATGGAAGCCGTGTAACCCAAAGGCTCTGCCATAGTAGCAAGCCCTAGCGAAAACATCATATAGCCCAATTGACTCAAGGTTGAAAAAGCCAGAACTCGTTTGATGTCATCTTGAGTGCAAGCAATGATGGCGGCAAAAGCACTCGTGAAAAGCCCAATTCCCGCAATCACTGTCAAGACATCTGGAACGGTGGAAAAAACAGGAAAAAGTCTTGCGACCAAATACACACCAGCAACAACCATGGTGGCTGCATGGATTAAGGCTGAAACAGGAGTGGGACCTTCCATCGCATCTGGCAGCCAAATGTGCAGAGGGAACATCGCACTTTTTCCCGCCGCGCCCATGAACACGAGCAGAAGAGCCAAGGCCAAAAGACTATTTCCATTGGCCAGGTGCAAGTTCAGGAAGGCTTTCAGGACCTCAGGGTGTGTTAAAAAAGCGTAATCCAAAGGTTGTGAGCCTGTTTGGATTTCTCCGCTAATTTTAAAACCAAAATATCCTAAAATTAAAATTCCAATAAAAAAGCCCAAATCCGCAAAGCGTGTGACGATAAAGGCTTTTTTCGAAGCGGCAACGGCGGATGGCTTTTGATAATAAAAACCAATTAATAAAAAGGAACTGACTCCGACGAGCTCCCAGAAAAAATAAGTCTGAAAAATATTTGGAGCGACGACCAAGCCAAGCATGCTAAAGGTGAAAAGATTTAAATAAGTAAAGTAGCGACCGTAACCGGATTCACCGTGCATATAGCTCAAAGAATAAAAATGAACCAAGAAGCTCACCGTCGTGACAACGACCAACATCATGACAGAGATGGGATCAAGCAACACTCCGAAGTTAACAGTAACACCCTCTTGAAACTTCAGCCACTCCACAGTCCAAGGAATCAGGGTCTTCTGCGCTTCCGCGGAGACTTCAGCAGAAAAATAATGAGAAGCCAAAAGAAGAGAGCTCAGCCAAGCCAGTCCAATTGAAGCGGTGGCAACACCGGCCGCTAATTTTTCATTGAGAGGTCTTAAAAAAAGTCCCACAATAATAAAAGAAAAAAGTGGCAAAGCAGTGATGAGCCAAGCGCTATTTGTTATCCATTCACCCATATTCATCGACCTCAGTGTTTCAGGCTATTCATGCTCTGAATATCCGTGTTCTTGCGTTGTCTAAAGAGCATCACTAAAATGGCCATACCGACTAAGACCTCTGCTGCCGCCAGAGCCATGGCGAAGATTCCCATCACCTGACCATCAATGTGCGAAGGGGCTAAAAAGCGGTTGAAGGCCACAAAATTAATGATGGCGGCATTGATCATCATTTCAATAGCAATAAAAAGTCCCACGGAACTTCGACGAGTCAATATTCCATAAAGACCAGTGGAAAAAAGGAATAACGAAAGAAGAACAATTTGGCGTAACATTATTTCGTCCTCATTTCTTTTCGAGCAATCACCGCTCCGCCGATAAGAACGCCCAAGAGTAAAATAGAAATCAATTCAAAAGGAAGAGCATAACCCGAAGCTCCGATATCAACGAAGGATTTTCCAAGACTTGCGATGCTCGCTGATTCCGAAGGTAATGATTTTTCAATGATCAGAGGTGATTGTTCGATGAGATAAGCCGAAACCACAAAAAAAGTGATAGCGCCTGCAGCTCCAAAAAGTTTTCGAGTTAAAGGCGGATGATCTTCTGCCAAATCAGCCGAGCGAGTTAACATCACGGCAAAAACGAGAAGAACAATGATGCCGCCGATGTAAATCAAGACTTGCGCTCCCGCTAAAAAGTCAGCACCCAAGAGCAAATAAATCCCGGCACTAAAAAAAAGAACGCTCATTAAATAAATGGCGGATCGTAATATGTGTTTGGTGACCACAGTAAAAAAGCCAAAAAAGACCATGGCTCCAGCAAGCAAATAAAATATATTTTGTGACCATTCAAAATTAGATAAGAAACTCATTGAGGCGCTCCTATTTGAGTGGTTTCAGGAAAAACTTGTTTCGAGATTCCTGCCAAAGGAAAACCAGACAGAGCTGTTGGACCATCGTAAGGACCTCGAGCATCGATCAATTTTTTTCTTTCTTCAACGTCAGCCACTTTCATCAGAACGCTGCTCGCCGGACCGGCATAGGGCGTGAGATTATAAACTAAAAGTTTTTGATCATAAACTGAGGATTCAAAATTGGAGTTCATTTTTAAAACCTGAAAAGGACAGACCATGACACAGAGATTGCAAAAAGTGCAACTGTCCAAACGCCAAATAAAAGTGTCCAGTTCCGACTTCGTGCTACCAGCAGGTTTTCGGTCCATCACATGAATGGAGGCATTGGGGCATTGCTGTTCGCAAATGTGACAAGCGGTGCATTTGTGAAAACCGTTTTCATCAAAAGTGAAACTGAGCTGAGCTCGAACTCTTTCTGCGAGCTTGAGTGTCTTGCGATTTTCTGGATATTGTTGAGTCACTACCGTTGAAGGATGAACTAAGTATCGAAAGGTCACTCTCATGCCAGTTAAAAGCGATTTGACACCGTAAAAGAATCGAGAAACAAAATTTCCGTCGCCCGGGCGAGCAACAATCACAGTTTTCATTTATAAATCCTCAGGTTGTGGCAAAAAAGTAAAATCCAAAAAGAGTCATCATAGCAGCTAAAAGCAAATTAATAAAACCAATGGGCATCAGCACTTTCCACTCTAATTTCATCAATTGATCCACGCGAAGGCGGGGGAAGGTCCAGCGAAACCACATGCTTAAGAAAATAAGGAAAGCCGTTTTTCCCATGAACCATATAAATTCAGGAATGAGATCCATTGCTGCATTGAAACCACTAAAATTGCCAATATGAAAAGGCATCCAGCCACCTAAAAATAAGGTAGCACCGAGCGCGCTGACCACAAATAAATTAAGATATTCAGCTAAAAAGAAAAAAGCAAAACGCATGCCGGAGTATTCTGTGTGAAAGCCTGCGGTCAATTCGCTTTCTCCTTCCGCCAAGTCAAAAGGAGTTCGATTAATTTCAGCCGTTGAAGACACGATAAAAAGTAAAAAAGCAAGAAGGCCGACGCCAGGAGCGCGCCAAATCCACCAACCCGCTTCTTGTGAGTGAATAATGGCTGAAAGTTTGAGGGAGCCTGAAAGCATGATGACCACAAGCACACTGAGCGTCGCCGACAATTCGTAAGAAATAATTTGTGCTCCGGCGCGCATGGCACCCAGCAAAGACCATTTATTGTTCGAGCTCCAGCCACCCAGCAAAATACCAAGAACGCCCAAGCCACTAACAGCTGAGATGTAAAGCACTCCAATATTTGAATCAGATAAAGCCAAACGAGAACTTGTAGGAATGGCAATCAGGGAAAGAAGCATCGCCACCACGGCAAAAACAGGGGCCAGCGCATGCAAGAATTTATCAGCAGAATAAGGAACGATATCTTCCTTCAAAATTAATTTCAAAGCGTCAGCGACGCTTTGAAGAAGGCCATGCCAGCCGACTCGCATGGGTCCTAGGCGACATTGAAAATGAGCCGCCACTTTTCTTTCTGCATAAATCAAAATAAGTGCCATCACAGTTAAGAAGGTCACGGTGCCGAGAAGGCCAGCGACGAAATAGGCCGCTGAAATTTCAGGTGCACTTCCTAGATGACTTGCAATGTCTTGGCTCACTGAACTTACACTCATATATTCCTTACCGATCAATATCAGGAACGACCACATCCAGAGATGAAATGATAGAGACTAAATCTCCAATTCGTCCTCCGGGAGCGATCTTCGTTAAACACCAAAGATTGTGAAAATTAGGAGTTCGATAATGAACTCGAGAGGGCTTTTCACTGCCATCAGAATGAAGAAAAACCCCAAAAATTCCTCGAGCGGTTTCCATTTGCTCATAATAAATTCCCGCCGGTGGGCGAATTTTTGCTCCAGGTTTCATGGTCAGATGTTTGCCTTCAGGAATGCTATCAATGAGCTGTTCAATGATTTTTAGAGACTCTCTCATCTCCAACATGCGCACAGAGTAGCGATCCCAGCAATCACCAACAGTGCCAATAGGAATGCTAAAATCCACTTTTTCATAGACGCCGTAGGGTTTGATTTTTCGAAGATCGTGCGCCACGCCACTCGCGCGGAGAACCGGACCCGAAGCCCCGAGCGCCACCGCCGACTGAGCGTCAAGGATACCCACATTTTTTAAGCGTTCTTGAATGATGATATTGCCAGAGACCAATTCATCGTACTCTTTGAACATGGGTTTCATGTAGGAGATCATGGCTTTCACGTCTTTGACGAAGTCAGGATGAATGTCATACATCAAACCACCGGGTTGGATGTAGTTCATCGTCAGGCGCGCGCCGATCGTTTCCTCGAAGATTTTTGTGATTTTTTCCCGATCTCGGAAACCGTACAAAAAGGGAGTGAAGGCTCCCAAATCCATTCCGAAAACACCCCACCAAAGCAGATGACTTTGGACCCGCTGTAATTCAGCGAAGATGGTGCGAATGGTTTGAATGCGATCATTGATTTCAATTTTAGCGGCTTTTTCCACCACTGCAGAAACCACCCAGTTGTTCATCACCGAGCACAGATAATCCAAACGATCCGTGAGATGCACCTGTTGGCGATAGCCAAGGGTTTCGGCTTTTTTCTCCATCCCGCGATGAATATAGCCAAGCACGGGAATGATCTCTCGAACTGTTTCACCATCTAATTTCAAAACGAGGCGTAGCACGCCATGAGTGGAGGGATGTTGCGGACCCATGTTCACAAAATATTCTTGCGTACCAAGGGGACTTTCACCCTGAAGAGCCATGGCGTTGATGCGCTCGTCGAGACTAGAGATTTTTGTTTTTATTTCGACTGTTACCATGGTTTCCTCAGCATAAATTCATCTTGATAATCTTTTCTCAGAGGAAAGCCTTGCCAGTCATCATCAAGAAAAATTCGTCGAAGATCCGGATGGTTTTCATAAGTGATGCCGAACATATCGTAAACTTCGCGTTCTTGCCATTCGGCAATGGCCCAAAGTTTTGATACTGAGGGCAGTTGTGGCTTTTCTCTAGAAACAGAAACAGAAATCAATAATTCTTGGCTCTTTTTGGTGGAGTTCAGCAAATAGAGACATTCCATTCGTTGTTCTTCCGGCCAATCTAAAACCGTGTGAAATTGAAGTTGATCAAAATCAAATCTTGAGTCTTGCTTTAAAAGCGTCATCACTTTCAGTAAAGCACTTTCAGAAATCTTGACTGACATCAGGGAAGAATCTTCCCGCACTTTCACGCCAGAATCTAAGGCAATAAGAGAATCAAGAAGACAAGTCAGAAAAATCGCTTTTAGTTCATCAGCTGGCGTTGATTGAGGAGCTGAAGACTGAGTTGAGTCATTCGGAGGTGTTGTCATGTTGTCGCTCCCTTTGCTCCTTTGATCAATTCGGCACGAAGGTCTTCCATGGTGATTCCCGGAGGAAGAGCCGCCATCACCGGCGCCTTGCGAACGCCGGGGCGTCGAAGACTTTCTCCATCGCGAATCATTTTTTGTAGTGTGAGTAAACCATAGAAAAAAGCTTCCGGACGAGGTGGACAGCCGGGAACATAAACATCGACAGGAATGATTTCATGCGCCCCGCGCACGGTGCTGTAAGAATCATAGATAAAAGGTCCACCAGAAATCGCGCAGGCACCAGTTGCGATCACATATTTTGGCTCTGCCATTTGATCATAAAGAGTGCGTAAACGAGGTGCCATTTTTTTAACGATGGTTCCTGCGACAACCAAAAGATCTGCCTGACGAGGGGAGGGTCTTGCGACTTCAGCGCCAAATCGTGCCAAATCATGATGTGCCGCACCTGCCGCCATCATCACTTCAATAGCGCAGCAGCTGGTTCCAAAAGTGAGAGGCCATAAACTGTTCGACCGCGCCCAATTCACCAAAGCATCAATGCTCGTTAAAAGAGCGGGGCCTTCTTTTTTATGGGCACTGTGAAGATCAAAAACACTCGGGGACTGTTGAGAGATTTTACTCAGTTGAGGAGTTACACCCATTCCAAAACTCCTTTGCGCCAAGCATAGCCAAGGCCAATTAAAAGAATCACCACAAAGGCAATCACTTCAGCGAGGCCCATCAATCCTGTTTCCCGAATGACCGTGGCCCATGGAAATAAAAAGGCAGCTTCAACGTCGAAGACTAAAAAAATTAAACCAAAGAGATAAAAGCCGACGTTGAATTGAATCCATGCTGAGCCAATGGTTTTTTCTCCGCATTCGTAAATATCATTTTTAACCGGCCCGGGATTGTGAGGTGCCAGCAAGCGTGAAAGCAGCAAACTTCCGAACACCAGAAGAATGCCAACGACTATAATGGGAAGCACAAAAATGTATTCCAAAAAAGTTCTCCTTTGGGGCCTGCTAAACAGTGAAGTGAAATAATTATTCGCTAGTCAAAACTCGGATCGAACTGTCTTCCGCAATTTCCCAAGCATTTCCACCGAGCATGGCTTTACGATAAGCCTCTGGTGTCGGTTGACCTTGGTAAGGGCGATGAACATGATCTTTGATTGCGCGAAGAGTTCCAAATGGCATTGGCATTTCGCTGCCACCCATTTCTGCCAGCATGAAAGCGTAGCCAGAATTAGGATTAGCAGGATCGTGAACTAACACCTCAGAAAGAGGAACGCCACCTTCACCAACCTGAACCACTTCTGGCCGAGCATCATTGCGAAGACGAATACCTTTATCCATATTTTTTCCGAATAGGAGTGGTTTTCCCGCTTCCAACTTAATCGTGCGCTCCGGACGAGACTCTTTATCCGTCAGAGATTGATAAACACCATCATTGAAAATCACGCAGTTGATAAGGATTTCAATGATCGCAACGCCTTCGTGTTTTTGAGCCGCTTCCATTGCTGCGAACAACATGTCGTTATCATTATCTGGTACTCGTGCAACAAAAGTGGCGCCGGCACCCAAAGCCACGGTGAGTGGATGAAGAGGCCGATCAATGGAACCATAGGGAGTTGTTTTCGTCGTCGATCCCAGAGGGCTCGTTGGCGAAACTTGACCTTTTGTAAGACCATAGATTTGATTATTAAACAGAAGCAATTTGATGTTCGGATTTTTTCTCGCTAAGTGAATGAAGTGATTTCCACCAATAGATAAAGAATCGCCATCACCTGTCGTGATCCAAACACTTTGTTCCGGTTTGACCATTTTAAGCCCCATTGCAACCGTGGGCGCTCGACCATGAATGGTATGAAAACCATAAGTGTTCGTGTAATAAGGTAGTCGAGAAGAGCAGCCAATGCCCGAGATCAAAGCGAACTGTTCTCGTGGCAAACCTGAAGCCACGAAAGTTTTATAAACAGCATTAAGAGTGGAGTAGCAACCACAACCTGAACACCATCTTGGTTCTGAGCTGCTCAGGAAGTCTTTTCGAGTGAGTTTGGTGCCAGTGCTTGGCGTTTCAGTGTTGCTCATGAGTGACCTCCAACATTCAATCCTAGGATGCTGCGAATTTTGTTTTCAATTTCATCGATTCGGAAAGGTTGTCCCTGAATCTTATTCAGAGGGATGGTATCAATTAAATAGTCTCCTCTGATTTTGAACCAAAGCTGTCCCGAGTTGTTTTCAGGAAGCAAAACTTTTTTGTATTTCTTTAAGAGCCCAGATAAATCCGGTGGCATTGGATTCAAATAGCGAACATGCGCGCAAGCAACTTTGACACCTTCTTGATTGAGTTTTCTTACGGCGTGTTTAATCACTCCCGCCGAGCTGCCCCAGCCCAAAACCAAAAGTTCCGCGTCTTTAGCTCCATAAACTTCTGTTGGAGGAATTTCATTAGCCACATTGGCGATTTTTTGAGCGCGCAAGTGAACCATTTTTTCATGATTCTCGGGTGCTAAGGAAAGAATTCCTGTTTTATCTTCTTTTTCAATTCCCCCGATTCGATGTTCAAGACCTGGAGTTCCAGGCACCACCCATGGGCGGGCGAGAGTCACAGGATCTCTCTCGTAAGGAAGGAAGTTAGTAGGATCAGTTCTAAACTTCACAGGAATGCTTGGAAGCTCATCCAAACTTGGAACTTTCCAAACTTCCGAACCATTGCCTAAGTAGCCTTCGCTCAAGACCACAACAGGAGTCATGTATTTGATCGCAACTTTTGAAGCCTCAATCATGATATCAAAGCAATCTTTGGGTGAAGAGGCCGCCATCACCACAATCGGAGATTCGCCGTGACGTCCCCAGAGCGCTTGAAATAAATCCGCTTGTTCCGTTTTAGTGGCAAGACCAGTGGACGGACCTCCTCGTTGCACGTCAACGATGATGAGAGGAAGTTCAACCATCACTGCTAAATTCATAAATTCACTTTTTAAAGAAAAGCCTGGGCCCGAAGTCGTAGTTGCGGCAAGGGCTCCACCGAAAGCCGCGCCGAGAGCCGAACCAATGGCCGCGATCTCATCTTCCGCTTGCAAGATAGTAGCGTAGTCACGGTGTTTCACCAACTCATGCATAATATCAGTCGCCGGAGTGATAGGATAACTTCCTAAGAAAAGTTTCAATCCTGATTTCTGAGACGCTGCGATCAAACCTAAAGCCGCCGCATGGTTTCCAGTGATATTGCGATAAGCGCCAGGTTTTGCCTTCGTTGTTGATTTTTTCAGTTTGAAAGATTGAGTCAGCATTTCATTTTCAGCGGCGTATTTTAAGCCCGCATGAAAGGTGAGCGTATTGGCTTTCAAATAGAGTTCTTTTTTTGCGAATTTTTTATTGATCCACTTCAAGGTATGCTCGGGATTTCGATTGAAGAGCCAATAGATAATTCCCAGAGAAAAGAAATTTTTGCAGCGATCAGCGTCTTTTGAGCTGAGACCAAGTTGCTCAATGGCATTGCCAGTGAGTGTTGTCATTGGCACACGAAGAAGTTTGTAATTGGACATTTCAGGAGTGTCCAATGGATGAGAAGCAAAACCCGCTTTTTCAAAATTTCTCGTCGTGAAAGCGTCTTCGTTCACAAGAATCACGCCACCTTTGGCCACATTGCCAAGGTTGCTTTTCAGTGCGGCAGGATTCATTGCCACCAAAACATCGTAACGATCTCCAGGCGTAAAGACTTCCTCTGATCCAATACAAATTTGGAAGCCCGACACTCCAAAAATTGTTCCCGCCGGAGCACGAATTTCTGATGGATAATCAGGAAGAGTTGCGAAGTATTCGCCGGAAAGGGCTGATGTGCTGGTGAATTGATCTCCCACCAGTTGCATTCCATCTCCGGAATCACCAGCAAAACGGATAACCGCACTGGAGATTTCCTTCACCTGTTTATTTGTTAACGTCGTTTTACTCATAGAACCTTGTCCGTAAGCATTTGTTGCTGACGTATTGTGTTCAGACATCGGTAAGCCCCCATTTGTTTGGCAGTGAGATTTCTATAACCCTGGGTATGCGAGTGGAACATTTTTTTTGAAGTAAGAAAAGAAAAATGAGACGTTTTGTCTCAAAACATTTGCCTAAAAAATAACCATAATACAAAAATCAACCCACAGGCCTAGGTCTATTTTTAGAAATATTTTGGTGACACTAAAAAAATAGGGGGGTTAGCTTGAAGAGTAAAAATCGAGCAAGAATGATTAGAGAATGGAGGCCTTTTGTGGTGACAAAAAACTCATCGGATTCGAGTGGTATTGTACCAACTCGTCCTTCAGAGGTCCGTCAGATTATTCTCAATGAACATAATGCCATCAGAAAACAACTGCAGGATTTGGAAAAACTATCAAATTCAAAAGATTTGGCTGCGCTAAAACAGGCCATTGGAAATTTTCAAAAAACTTTTAGAGAGCATTTGCAGCATGAGGAAGCCATTCTTTGGCCGGTGATAAAAACAGTGGATTCCTGGGGCCCAGTGCGTCTTGCCGAAATGAATAAAGAACATTCGGAACAGCGCGAGATGATTGAAGCGCTGAGTAATTTAAAACAAGAGAATATTACTAAAATTATCAAAGAACTTGTAGGAAATCTCACTGATGATATGGCTTCTGAGGAAAAGGAATTTCTTAATCCTGAACTCCTGAGAGACGACGTCGTCAGCTCCGGCTTCGGCGGCTGAATTCAATAAAGTAATAAAGAAAGAGATAAAACGATGAATGGAAAAATTGATTTTTTAAAATTGGATCTGATGGATGCTGTTGATTTGGCTATCATGATTGAAGATGAGGCCAAAGAACGTTACGAAGAGTTCACCACTCAGGTTGGAAGTCGTTACACGGGAGATGCCGCTGATGTTTTTTTTACCATGGCAAAATATGAGCTGGCACACAAAGAACAGCTCGTCGCTTTCCGAAAAAAATTATTTGGTGTCACCCCGGCTCGAATGACTCGAGATATGATTTGGGATGTCGAAGCACCGAGCCAAAGTGCTCCTCGTACTTTTATGTCTTCTCTTCAGGCAATGGAAGTCGCGTTGGAAGGAGAGCTCAAGGCTCATGAGTTTTACTCTCAGGCTTTGAACGTTGTGAAGGATGAAGCTGTTCGAAGTCTTTTTGAAGAATTACGCAATGAAGAAATAGAACATCAAAATTTACTCAAAAAGTGGATGAAAAGTCAGAAGGGCAATAACGGCCCCGATCGTGGTGATGGCGACACGGACGAACCTCCAGGTCTTTAGTCTGGCGGCGTTAAAGATATTGAAGAGTCTCTTCGAAAAATTCTCTCTGAAATTTACGCCGTGTTGCAGAATAAGATTTTTCTCATATCGAGATATTTCTAATTCTGCAGGATCGATTCATTTCGAGAGTTAAGTTTTAAATAAATTCTATAGCTGTCTAGACCAAAAACTTGCATTTTTTGTCGAACAATTTGCTACACTGTAAGTGGATTTGTACATTGGAACTTGAGGTAGTGTATGAAGTTGAGTTTCAGACAAGCAAAACTTGGTTTTTCTTTCATCCTCCTGATGTTAGGGGTGGGGCCTGGTTGTTCGGCTCCAATTGAAAGTTCGAATCGCTCCATTTCTGACTCAACACCAGCGGTGAGTTGTCCTCCTGGCGAATATGTTTGGGATACGGCGGTGGCCTCAATGGCTCCGGCCGATGGCGCGGGAACTTGGGATGCAAACTCTACTTCGAATTGGACGCTTTCATCAGGAGCGTCCTTGGTCACTTGGGGCGGAACGGGGAGCCTCGCTTGTTTTGGTAGTAATAATGGTGCGGCGGGAGTGGTGACCGTCAGTGGAACGGTGGCGACGGCAGGGATCGATTTTGTAAAAGCGGGAAGTGGAAATTATCTTCTATCGGGTGGTGTGCTCAATTTAGATCTTAATTCCGTCATCAATGGTGCATCTTCTGCTGAGATTAGCAGCGTTTTGGCTGGGAATAGTTCTTTGAGTGTTAATAACACAGCGACGACCACGCTTTCGGGAATTAATACTTACACCGGAGGCACGACCATCAATGCAGGAACCCTCAGCGCCGCGACGACACTGGCTTTGGGACGTGGACCTGTGGTGATCAACAGCAGTGGAATTTTGTCTCTTGATTTGCCAACTTTTGATTTTTCAAATTCTGCCAATTGGGTTTTTGGAGAAACCGATGCGAGGGCCGCTTTTATTCCCACGATGAGTAGCGGTACCTTGATGGTCACGGACAATACACTTTGGGAGAGCACTTACGCTTATTTTAAAAACATGGTGGATGGAACGGGTGATTTTTCTCTATCAGTTACTTATCAACTTGGTGGGGACAAGGCCGCCGATGGTTCCTGCTTAGTTCTTCAAAATTCTGCGTCAGGAACCAGTGCCATCGGGGTGGTGGGAAATGGTCTTGGTTATCGGGGGATTGCTAATTCAATTGCCCTCTGTATCGACGTCTGGAATTCCTCCTCAAGAATTCAACAAGTGGGAATTGGCGTTAATGGAGTCACTCCTGCCTCGTGGACCAATGCGAGTGCAGAGATCAATGCTGGCAATCCCGTACAAATTCTGTTTTCTTATAATGCGACCACCCATGTGGTGACCTACTCATTGCAAGACACGGTGACCTTAAGCACGGTAGGTCCCTTGACTTACTCCTTACCAAGTTCCCTTTCTACAATTCTGGGAGGAGCAGGCACGGGCTATTTAGGAATCACGGCCGCAACAGGTGGTGCAAAATGCACTCAAACTTATTCCAATTTTTCTTTTGCAACGATGCTCTTTGGTGGAAATTCAATCACTGTCAACAGTGGAGGAATTTTTAATAAAAATGGGCTTACTATCAGTAATTCCATTATTAATAATGGTGGAACGGTTAATCCCTAAGCAAATTTCGATGAGATGATGTGCAAATAAAATAAAAAAATGAAAGGTGTCTCAAAGTGAGAACTTTGGAAAATGGGGGTATTGCTTTCTTACTCTTAATGATTGGAGCAAGTCTTGGTTGCTCCAATCCTATTGGAGGAACTGCATCTTCTTTTCCTGGCGCGGCGGCGGTGGTGAGTTGTTTACCTGGGGAATACCAATGGGATTTGGCTGCGGCTTTAGATACTATATCACTTGATGGTACTGGAACTTGGGATACAAATACCACATCGAATTGGACTCTTTCCTCAGGTGCAACTTTGACTCAATGGGGAGGCTCTGGAAGCATCGCCTGTTTTGGTAGTAATAATGGCGCTGCGGGTGTGGTCACGGTCAGCGGGACTGTAGCGACGGCGGGAATGGATTTTGTTACGCCAGGAAGTGGAACTTATTTTTTATCTGGAGGAATTCTTAATTTGGATTCGAGTTCCATTATCAGAGGTTCTACTTCCGCTGAAATTAGCAGCGTCTTAGCTGGGACGAGTGCGCTCAGTATTAATAATTTTGCAACGACGACACTTTCGGGGATCAATACCTACACTGGTGGAACGACGATCAATGCCGGAACTTTAGTGCCAACCAACACCTTAGCGCTAGGTCGTGGGTCTGTGGTGATCAATAATGGTGGGGTTTTATCCCTTAACTTACCAACGATTGATTTTTCAAATTCTGCCAATTGGGTTTTTGGAGAAACCGATGCGAGGGCCACTTTTATTCCTACGATGAATAGCGGAACATTGATGGTCACGGACAATACACTTTGGGAGAGCACTTACGCGTATTTCAAAAACAAGGTGGATGGGACAGGGGATTTTTTACTGTCAGTCGCATATCAACTCAGCGGTGATATGAATGCAGACGGTTCCTGTTTAATTATTCAAAATTCACCTGGTGGAACCAGTGCCATCGGGGCCGTTGGAAATGGTTTTGGGTATCGAGGGATCACTCATTCTGTGGCCCTCTGTATTGATGCATTTAACTTCAGCACGCATAGTAGACAAGTGGGAATTGGTGTCAATGGAGTTACCCCCACAGCGTGGACGAATGTAGATGGAATCATCAATCCGGGAAATCCTGTGCAAATTCTGTTTTCGTATAGTGCCAGCACGCATGTTGTGACTTATTCATTGCAAGACACGCTCACTTTGGTCACGACAGGAAATTTGACCTACACCTTGCCCGATTCAATTTCCAACATATTGGGTGGAGGAGGTGCTGGTTATTTAGGAATCACAGCCGCAACAGGGGGCCAAAAGTGCACTCAAACATATTCCAATTTTTCTTTTGCCACGATGGTTTTTGGAGGAAATTCAATCACTGTGAACAGTGGCGGGACTTTTAATAAGAATGGATTTTTTGTGAATAATCCCATCATCAATAATGGGGGAACGATTAATCCTTAAGCATTGCTAGATGGTTTTGCTGGACCTAGAGCCTTTCTTACTGACTTTTTTCTTGAGTTAGAGATAATAATTTTGCTTGGAAAATTTAAAATCTATCTCTATGCATCGAGTTTTTTTATTTTTGAGCTGTCTTTTCGTGGTGAATCTGGGCCTTTCAGTCTACGCTCCAGCCCAAGACTTTTTTTATATCGAGCCCTTTGTTAGTATTTTCTACTCTCAAACAGCAGGTCAGAATTATAATTCGCGGAATCAAGGAACACTTTTGTCGCAGACAAATCTTGGTTTTGGATTTCAAGAAAGAGAGAATTTTCATACCGGCTGGGCCATTTTAGCGAAGCAAGAATTGTCGCAAGTGCAGTACTACAACGATCCCACGGCCAACATCAATTTTAGGCAGAATATTTATTCAGATCTAAATTTAGGAATTGGTAATAATAATGAGGGGCTTAATCTCTTTGAGTATTCGATTCATCTGGGAGTGAAAGAACGCGCCTTTTTTGATGTGGACACGATCAATGTGAGGGGTATTGATAAATTTTTTGTCGATTACTTCAGGTTTCAAATTTATCGAAGAATTTTTGAAAATTCGTCTAAAAATCGTTTTGGAGTTGGTTTGTCGGGTGATTATCTTTTAGGTATGCACCGGAGTAATTATAACGTGAATGACGGAAATTCTTTTTTATTTTTGCTCCGTTGGGAGCGAATGGTAGGAAATAATCTTTTGAATTTAGAATTTGGTTATCAAACGACCATTCAAAATACCAACTTAGATTCGCTGACGGAACAAATCTATTATCTTCAAGCTTTGTTCTCTAATGTTTTTTAGTCTATTTTTTAGCGGAAAATAATTTCATAGCAAACTATTAAGAAAAATACTGAATAAAATTTGAAAATATTCTTTGTTGATTAAAATTGAAGTGAATTCATTCCAGCGCGATTTCCAGTCTCTTTCCGCTGAAGCAAGAACTCGCTCCATATTTGGCCAGTTATTTTAGTTATTGGGATTGTGACTGAAGGAGACTCTCGGGTTTCCATCAAGCGATCATAGAAAAAAGAGTCCTGGACCTCAATGAGTTTTTCTTGAGGATTTTGTTAATTTCTAAAACAATTAAATTATGGTTCAGGTAATGAAGATTGAGGAAAAGAAACGGCATCCCTGTCAACTCTGCGGTGCTTGCTGTGCGTCTTTTCGAGTGGAATTTCCTGCAACAGAGACCTCTGTCCCTGCGGCACTTTGTAATCACTCTGCACGAGAAAAAAAAATCATGAAGGGCACTCAGGAAAAACATCGACCGGCTTGTGTTGCACTAGCGGGAAGAGTGGGAAAGCAAGTGACCTGCGAAATTTATCATTTGCGTTCCAGCACCTGCCGAAATTTTCAGGCCTCTTATGAACCCTCAAGTGAGCCCTCAAGTGAGCCCTCAAGTGAGCCCTCGAGTGAACTGTTGAATCGCAATGACTCGATGATTAATGAGCAACGAACAACTGGCAAGGGACACAAAAATCCTCGCTGCGACGAGGCTCGCGCTCGGCATGGTATGGCGCCGTTACGCCGCGAAGATTGGTGCCCACGAAATGAGGAAGAGCGTGTGGAAGAATTGACCCTCATTTAGACCTCGAGATCGACCTAGAATTCGACACTCATCTCGACCTTGAGCGCGAAGTGAGGTCGAAAAAGTTTGAAGTTGAACGAGCTCAAGGCGGCTAGGTATAAGGCTATAAATAACTCCTCTTATACCGAAACAGTCGGGGTTCAGTTATTCTGTGTTGAAGAGGAATATATGAAGAACCCAGGAATTTTTCGGGAGACGACCCGACGCCAGAACATTGATCGCGCGTTAGCGGAATTGGCAGAGACGACCAAACCAAAAGAGGCTAAATTTTCGATTTGTTTTATTTCACCTTCATTCGATCGTGAAATTCTTGCTTTAAAAATTCCACAGATACTCGGTAACAAAGTGTATGGCTGCACGCCGGCGGGTGAGATCGGGCCGGAGGGTTTCACTGATCAATATATTGAACGAGCCCAGCAGGGATTTAAGAGTATTCCTTTGCTGGGAGGCTCCGCCGGAGACAGGTTGGTTTTCATACTTACGGAGAACAATTTGGCTCCCTTCACATTAATCAGACGATGACGGGGGTGGCTTTTGGCAAATAACAACTCTGAGCTCGATCGAGCGGCACTCGAAGCGACAATTGCTAGATTGGAAAAAATTAATCGGGCTTTAATGGAGCGCATTGAACGAAGTTATGTCGCCGACACCGGAGCCTTTTCGATATTCGAGAAAAACATTTCGCTTGCCAATCAAGTCAGGCAAAAAACGGAGGAAGTCCAAAAGAGGGAACGTTTTCTCGATAATATATTAGGCACGCTGCCTGATCTTGTGAGCTACGTTGATGTTGATTATCGATATCAGTATGCAAATCCAGCTTATGAGGCCTGGTTTAATGTGAACGCAAAGGAGATTCTTGGCAAAGCCATGTCGGAAGTACTGGGTGAGATGGCCTTTCTTCGGGCTAAGCCCTTTATGGAAAAAGCCTTGAAGGGTGAAACACAGGATTTTGAAATTACCCTTCCCTATATCGTCAATAAAACGACTGTTCTAAGAGACGTGCAAGTTCACTATATTCCGGATTTACACGTGGACAACAAAGTTTCAGGTTTTTTTGCCGTTGTTCGTGACATCACCAGTTTGAAGCAGGCCGAACGATCGGCTTTGGAACATAACAAAACACTAAAAACAGCCTTAGATAACGCCAATGCAACAGAAGCGCGGTTTAGAGCGATCTTCGAAAATTCGCCACTAGGGATTATTCAAATTGACTCAAATTATCGTTTTATTTCCGCCAATTCAGCCTACCTAGAACTTTTGGGTTATACGGAAAAAGAACTCAAGCAAATGACGGTTCTGGATGTGACCCATCCCGAAGACGTGCAAAGCACATTTGAAATCATCCAGCGCTTTCCAAAAGAGATTGGTGAACTCAAGCGTTTCCAAAAAAGATATATTCATAAATCCGGCAAAATTATCCACGCCGCGGTCTCAAGTCGGTCTGTGAAGTTCCTTGAAGACGGCGAAAGCTGCATGATTTCAGTGATCGAAGATGTGACGGAAGTTCGCGCCATCGAAGCGGCACTTAAGGAGAGCGAAGCCCGATTCAAGATCATGGCCGATACAGCTCCCGTATTGATTTGGGTGGCAGGACTGGACAAGTTGTGTACTTGGTTTAACAAAGTATGGTTCGATTTTACGGGTCGAAGTCATGAGCAAGAAGTGGGCAACGGTTGGACCGAGGGCGTTCATCCCGACGATTTACAGCGATGTCTCGATGTCTATGTGACATCCTTCGATGCTCGGAAAGAATTCTCTATCGAGTATCGCCTTCGTCGAGCGGATGGTGAGTATCGCTGGCTCATGGATCATGGTGTTCCTCGTTTTGACAGCACAGGCGGCTTTTTAGGCTATATCGGCTCATGTATTGATATCACCGACCGGAAGCAGAGTCAGGCCATACAGCAAGAATCGCTCGGGCGTCTTCAAAAGATTACTGCCCGTGTACCCGGCATGGTTTATCAATTCCGCTCACGCACGGATGGTAGTTCTTGTTTTCCTTTTTCAAGTGAAGGCATTCGAGATATTTTTCGAGTGAGTCCGGAAGAAGTCAGGGAAGATGCCACCGCTGTGCTTAAGAATATTCATCCAGAGGATATCGCCGGTGTGACAGCTTCAATTAAGGCCTCAATTCAAAATTTAACCCCTTGGGAAAGTGAATACCGGGTGAAGTTTCCGGAGGGCACGATCCGCATGCTCCATGCCAATGCCTCTCCAGAAAAAGAGCCTGATGGCGCTGTTCTTTTTCATGGCTATATTTATGACATCACTGAGAAGTACGAAAAAGACCAACAGTTCAAAAGACTCATTAATGGCATTCCTGCAAGGATATCCTATTGGGATCGAAATCTGATCAACGTGATGGCAAACGACCAGTTCGTAGAGCGTTTTGGTAAAACCGCCGAGCAGGTGCGAGGGATGAGTCTTGTTGATGTTCTAGGCTCTTCGTTTGACCTCCAGAAGTCTTATGCAGAAGCGGCTCTCGCTGGTAATAGAGCCAATTATGAAGCAGAAATGCCTGCTTTTGGGGGCTCAGTTCGGCGTTTTCAAGTTTATTACGAGCCGGATTTTGTGGCTGGAGTTGTGGCAGGGTTTTTCACTATTGCCCTGGATGTGACTGAGCAGCGTGAAGCCACTTTTCGCTTTGAGCAGATGGCAACGATGATCGATGAAGTGTTCTGGATGACGGATTTAGAAAAACAAAAGATCTTTTATGTGAGTCCTGCCTACGAAAAAATATGGGGCTTAAGTTGTCAAAGTGTTTATGAAAATCCGAGATCATTTATCGACGCGATTCATCTGGAAGACCGAGAAAGAGTTCTGACGGCTTTTGCGAAGCAAAGCGATGGAACTTATGATGAAACTTACCGTGTTATTCACCCAGATGGTCGAGTTCGGTGGGTTCACGACCGATCATTTCCGCCCATTTTAGTAGGTGCTTGTAAGCAAGTGATCGGTGTTGCTCAAGACATCACTGAACGAAAGAAAATCGAAAGCCAACTTGAAGCAACCCTCGCAGAGAGAAATGCGGTTGTGCAAAGTAGCGTCGTCGGTATCTGTGTTTTTGACAATCGCATTGTGAGATGGGCGAATGAAGCCTTTTTTAGAATGATTGGCTATTCGGAAGCGGAGTTTGTCAATCAATCAGTACGGATGATCTATCCAAGCGAAGAGGCCTTTGTTGCTCTAGGAGCCGCCGCATATCCACTGATTCAAGCGGGTGAAACCTATCGTGCACCGGTGCAATTTAAGTGCAAAGATGGCTCTTTAAAATGGTTCGATATCACGGGTGCGCTCTTGTACTCTGGGAGTAATGAAGTCATTTGGTCATTTGTTGATATCTCTGAACAAAAACGTAATGAAGCCGCTCTTATCGAGGCTCGTGAACAGGCCCAGCAAGGAAATCGCGCCAAGAGTGAATTTCTTGCGAATATGAGTCATGAAATTCGCACGCCTCTTAACGGGGTTATTGGGATGACTCAGCTTTTGTTGGACACTCAATTAAACAAAGCTCAGCGCCGTTTTGCAGAAACAGTGAAGTCAAGCGGTGAATCTTTATTGGAGTTGATCAATGAAATTCTTGATTTTTCTAAGATCGAAGCCAATAAACTCAATTTAGAGTCCATTGACTTTAATCTGCAAGCACTGTTGGATGGATTCGCGCCACAGCATGCGATTCGCGCTCAGGACAAGGGTTTGGAATTTTCTTATGCGGCAGAGCCTTCGACGCCGGTTTATTTGCAGGGAGATCATCATCGACTACGCCAAATTTTAAATAATTTAGTTAGTAACTCGATAAAATTCACCGTGAGTGGGGAGGTCGTGGTGCGAGTGAAAGTTGTGGAGGAGACTCCGACGGAGGCTCTCCTCAAATTCTCAGTCAAAGACACCGGGATCGGAATTCCTGCAGATCGGATGAATCGGTTATTTGAAAAATTCTCTCAAGCTGATTCGAGCACCACTCGCAAATATGGAGGTACGGGACTGGGTCTGGCGATTTCTAAGCAGCTCGCTGAAATGATGGGTGGAAGCGTGGGTGTCGAAAGCCTTCAAGGTCAAGGCTCGGAGTTTTGGTTCACGGCCCGGCTGCTCAAGCAAAAATCAGTTCCGGCGCGTCCAGCTGTTTTTGCGGAACTTGCCGGGAAACATATTTTGATTGTTGATGATAACAAAACGAATCGCGAAATATTAATTGTACAACTCAAGGCCTGGGGCCTGATCGTAGAAGAAGCCTCTGACGGCCCGATGGCATTATTGCAAGCTCAGCGTGCTTACGAAGCCAAGAATCCCTTTGCGGCAGCTATTATTGATATCGAGATGCCAGGGATGGATGGATTTGAACTCGCAAGAAAAATGAAGAGTCAGGAATCTTTAAAACAGATTTCTCTTATGCTGATGACCTCTGGACCGATGCGAGGGGAGGCAAAGAAAGCAGATGAAGTTGGTATTAGCGCTTACTTGCCTAAGCCGGTTGGTTATAGTGATCTTTTTGATTGTTTGGCACTGCTCTTTGGGCAAAATCCTTCGAAGTTGGAAGCGGAGTCTTCCCTGATAACAAAAGACACGACACGAGAAATGTTTAAAAGCTCTGCGCGAATATTGCTTGTTGAAGATAATGAAACCAATCAACAAGTCGCTATAGGAATTCTTGAAATCTTGGGCTTTAGCGCAGATGTCGTTAGTCATGGTCATGAGGCCATTAGGAGCTTGATTGAGAAAGAATATGATTTGGTTTTAATGGATATCCAGATGCCAGAAATGGATGGCTATGAAACCACACGAATTATTCGTAATCATCATTCAGCTGTAAAAAATCACCGGATTCCGATCATTGCGATGACCGCGAATGCTCTGGATGGAGACCGACAAAAATGCCTCGAGGTTGGCATGAATGACTACATCGCGAAGCCGATGGCGTTAAATCATTTTGAGAATTGTTTGAAAAAATGGTTGCCACTACGTTCTCAGGAGGCTCTTCCTTCGGAGGAAGGACTTTCTCCTCTCGCTAAGGCGCAAGAAATCACGACGGACTTGACTGTCTTTGATTCTCAAACCTTTCTTTATCGTTTGCGCGGTTCTCAAAGCATCGCACATCGTATTATTGATGTGTTTTTGAAAGATGCACCGATTCGGATCAAAGATTTGCAAACGCAACTTGTTTCTGGAATTATAAAAAATGTGGAAATCACCGCTCACACGATCAAGGGCTCTGCGAGCAATCTGTCTGGTGAGCAACTGCGAGTGGTGGCAGAAAAAATGGAACGTTTAGCCCATGCGGGAGATCTCGCTGGCGTGGGTGCACTGATGCCTGAATTGAAAGTCGCGTTTGCTCGTTTACAAGAACAACTTGAGAAATGGAGGAAATTATGACCCCTGTCAAAATTCTGATTATAGACGATAACGAAGTGGATCGTGAATTAATAAGAGCGATGCTGGAACTCAACGAATACAGCGTCACGGAACTCGGTGACGCCACCTCTTGCATGAAAGTGATTGCAACGGAAAAACCGGATTTGGTTTTGCTCGATATTATGATGCCAGGCTTTGATGGCAATCAATTGCTTCAACTGATTCGCATGAAATATCCAGAAATTAAGTTGCCTGTTATTATGGTGACATCAAAATCTGATGCTTCGGATGTTGTGGAATCGCTGAATTTAGGAGCCAATGACTACATCACAAAACCCATTCAATTTGACATTGCCTTAAGAAGAATCCAGATCCATTTGACAATGGCCGTTCAGTCAAGACTCCTTTCACGAGCCAAAGAATTGGAAGCGACAAACGCCATGCTGAGAACCCTGGCTCACGAAATTAATAATCCTCTGACAGTGGCTCTTGGAACTTTAAGTCAATTGAATGTGAAATACGGTACTGACTCCGAATTTTCAAACCTTGAACAGAGTCTTTGGCAAATTGCTGATGTCGTAAATAAATCTAAAGAGATTTTGCAAAAGGCAGAAGTTTCATTAAATGAGACGACTGGTGAGTGAGCTTTCCGTTATCAATGCCGCGACCACAAAATATAAAGTGATTGTCATTGACGATCGCTTTATTGTCAAAGGAACTCAGTCGGGAGCGCGGCCGTTGACAACAACAGCTCTTGCAATCAGCAAAGCTTGCTTCCATTGGCACCCTTGCAGCGGAAATTGCTCATGAGTTAAACTCTCCGCTGGCTGTGGTGATGGGACTCCGTCGGAGGCTTGAGTTTAGATCGTCTGCTTTTTTGCTTCTTGCCAGAGTTGTTCTTTCTCCGCCAAAGAAGTGGCCGCAAAATCCTCTTGGGATTTTTGTGAAAGTTCGAGGACTTTCGTGAACCTTCGCTCGAAGCGGCGATTGGCTTCACGCAAGGCCGCTTCGGGATCTATTTTTAAATGTCGCGCCAGTTGAGCCACACTAAAAAGCAGATCACCAATTTCATGTTCTTTTTCGTGAGGAGTGCCGTTCGCGAAAGTTTCACGCACTTCTTCAATTTCTTCTTCCACTTTTGCCATGACCTCTTCAGGCGTGCTCCAGTCAAAACGATAGGATTCTGTTTTGCGGCCAATTTTTGAAGAGACCTGCAAGCTGGGTAAATTTTTTGGATGAGTGAAAATAGGTTTGGCTCCGAGGCCTTTATTTATGGCTTCTTGAGATTTCAATTTATGCCAATTTTGCCAAATTTCAGTGAGCTCTTTTTTTTCTGAGGATTTTTGTTCTTCGACTCCAAAGACGTGGGGGTGTCGATAAATGAGTTTTTCCGCCAAACCATGAAGCACTGCGCTCAAATCAAAATGACCTTCATCTTGCGCCACTTGAGCCTGCAAAATCACCTGAAAGAGAAAATCACCCAATTCTTCTTGAATGTCTTGCTGGGAGCCGCTTTCAATGGCTTCGGCCAGCTCAAAAGCCTCTTCAATTATGTATTGAGTCAATGATTTCTGAGTCTGTTGTTTATCCCAAGGGCAGCCCTCGGGACCACGAAGCTTCGCAACAACCTCGACCACGGTCTTGAAATTCGCTAGAGTTTTATTCATAGGTCTAGAGTTAGCAGGAATGTTCACCTTTTTCAGCAAAATTCCGATGAGGGGATGGCAGAAAAAGGAACAAGGAAGTCCGAGATGCAAAAAAAATCACCCTTTAAGCCGTCTGGTAGTGGGACGGAAACTCATCGACGGGAAAAATACACCGATCATCGGATGAGCTTTTTGGATTGGGTTCACCACAGTGGTTTCGAGCGAACCTTCATCGGGCGCGCCATCTTAGTGATTGAAGATAAATTACAAATTCAACGTTTTGCTTTCGTACTTCTTTATTCGGTGATTTTGTCTTACTTGTTGGCTTTTGAATTTCATAGCACCACCCATTATCAAGTGGGAGATATTGCTAAAACGGAAGTGAAGTCTCCGGTGGCCTTTGAAATGGTGGACGAAGTCACGAGTGAAGAGAAACGCATTCGAGCCGAAAACGAAATCCCTTTGATTTTTGATTATGATCCGAGTGTTTTTGAAAGAACTTCGTCGAATGTTTATCGTGCGTTCCGACTGATGCGGGTAGAAATCCTTTCTGCCCATTGGCCGAAATCAAATTTTGCCAAAGAAGAAAAAGTAAAAGAATTTTTTATTCACAAAGGTGAATTCGACAAAGACTTAGGCGTGGTGATTCCTGATTATCTTTTTGAATGGCTGACCTCCATGAAGTTTAGTGCACGAATTGAAAACGTCATTATTCGTAATTTATCTCAGTGGTATGAATTCAAAATCGTGGATGGTATAGATCGTAACGTTCCAAGCGCTAGGTCCGCGATCATCGCGCGAGTGGTACAAAAAAATGCTCGCGGTAGAGAAGTGGCCTTGCAGAAAAAAGATCTCATGGATTCATCGATGACGGAGAATTTTCAATTGCAAGATCTCTCCGGCATGGCCAAATTGGCGGAGCACGATAAGGCGAATATTTTAGCTTTGGCTAGACTTGTGATTTATCCTAACCTTACGATGAATAAACAAGAAATGGCCTCTCGGCGTCAATCGGCCCGCGAGTCCGTTTTGCCGATCATGATTACAGTGAAGAAAAATCAGACCATCATCAATCGGGATTCAGTCATTCAGCCTTTTCACATGGCACTACTTAAAGAGATTGAGATTCGCCGTTCCGATCGGCGTAAAGACATTGTCACAGTCGCGATGGGACTTTTCTTTTTAGCGATCATCTCTGTTTTTTTTCAATATCTGCGAAGGTTCTCCGGCGTGCGCGTGAAAGTGGATCAAAAAGATGTGATCACGATGGGCACGGTGCTTCTTGTGAGTGTCGCGGTTGTAAAAATATTTTGGTTTTTTACAGAGAACGCTTTTGTTTCCAAATTTGGTAGTTTTATGCCTTCATCGGTTTTTCTTTACGCTGCGCCAGTGGCAGCAGGCCCAATGCTGGTCGGACTGGTGATTCAGTCGGGTGAAGTGGTGTGGCTCTTCACAGCATTCACGGCCATCGTGATGGGCATGATGGGAGAGCTTAACTTTCCATTCATGTTAGTGACTTTGGCTGGCGGCATTGCGGCGGCTCGCGGAGTGTACTCTTGCAAAAAACGAAATGATATTTACATTGCAGGAATTCGCACGGGCTTAGTCAATGCCTTAGTCGTCGCTTTGGTGATTACGTTGGCTCATGTGGAGCAAGAAAATTTCTTGAACGAACTTTTAGTGGGAATTCCCGCTGGATTTTTAGGTGGAATTATTTCTTCCATGGTGGCGATGATGTGTATTCCCGCTTTGGAAAGTATTTTTAACTACACGACTGACGTCAAGCTTCTGGAACTGTCGAATCTCAATCATCCCCTCTTAAAAGACATGATCGTTAAAGCACCGGGCACTTATCATCATTCAATGATGGTGGGAAGCATGGTGGAAGCAGCCGCTGAAGAGATTGGCGCGAATCCTCTCCTTGGGAAAGTCATGTGTTATTATCACGACATTGGTAAGATGGAGCATTCAAATTATTTTATCGAAAATCAAAAATCCGGAAATAATCCCCACGATCATATTTCCCCTTACATGAGTCGTACCTTATTAGTAGCGCACGTGAAAGATGGCGTGGAGCTAGGAATGAAATACAAACTCGGTCAGCCGATCATCGATGGAATTATTCAGCATCATGGAACCACTCTGATTTCCTTTTTCTTCAATAAAGCAATCGATCAAAAAGCAGAAGATGGTCTGGAAGTGAGCGAGGACGAATTTCGTTATCCTGGTCCCAAACCGCAGTTTCGGGAAGCCGCACTTTGCATGCTCGCGGATTCTATCGAAGCCGCCGCGAGGTCTTTGGATGAGCCGACCCCCGTTCGTTTGCAAAACATTGTCCGCAATATTATACAAAGAAAATTTATGGATGGCCAGCTGGATGATTGCAATTTAACTTTACGGGATTTATCTAAAGTTGAGACCGCGTTCTCTCGAATTTTGCTTGGTATTTATCATCAAAGAATTGATTATCCACGCCATGCCGGTGGAGGAGCTTCGGACTCGCCAGCGATTCCACTCTTTTCCACAAATAAAACATGACGATCACAATTATCAACGAAACTCAATCACGCTGTCCAAAAAAATTTATTGAAAATTGGATGAGTTTTATAGAAAAAGAATTAACACGTTTAAAAGTTCATCAGTATAAACTTTTAAAAAACAGTCATGTCACCATAGTGCTCATTGAAAGAGCCAAAGCTCGAAAACTAAATTTGCATTACCGGCAAAAAGATTATGCCACGGATATTTTAAGTTTTTCTGGCGACGGCCGGACTGAATTAGGGGACTTGGTTCTTTGCTGGCCGGTTCTTATTCGCCAAGCAAAAGAACATGATTTAAGCTTCAATGAAGAATTGGCCTACTTGCTCACGCATGGCGTTTTGCATTTACTGGGGTACGATCACGAAAAAAATCACCGCGAAGAAAAACTCATGCTGAGCCTTCAAGATAAAGTTTTTCTCCTGTTTGACAGATTTACAGAATCCGTGAAATAGTCGAAATTCTTCGAATTGAGGGAATTTATATGGCTATTGCCGCTGAAACCTATGATGTGAATAAAAAAATTCAGGAGCTTTCGAAATTGTCGGATGAGCTCCGGGGGTATCTTTGACTTAGGTGCCAAAAAAAGACGTTTGGAAGAGCTGGCTTTGTCAGCGGAAAATCCAGCGATCTGGGGTGATCCGGTAAAGCTCCAATCCTTAAATAAAGAAAAATCCTTTCTCGAAAAAACCATATTAGAATTTGAAACTTTTCATCAGCGCCTACAAGACTCTAAGGTTTTGATGGATATGGCTATCGAGGCCAATGATGAAGCCACCTTTGACGAAGCAAAAATAGAAGTCGCAAATCTTGTTAAGGCCGGTAATGACCTTGAAGTAAAAAGAATTTTGAATGGAGAAATGGATGTTAACTCGGCTTACATTTCGATCAATTCCGGCGCTGGCGGAACTGAAGCCTGTGATTGGGCCGGTATTCTTATGCGAATGTACATGCGCTACGCTGATCAACATGGCTACAAAGTAGAAGTTTTGGAGATGAGTGAAGGAGAAGGTGCGGGCATCAAGTCAGTCACCCTTTTGATTGAGGGGCCCTATGCTTACGGCTATCTGAAAGCCGAAAGCGGAGTGCATCGCTTGGTACGAATTTCGCCTTTTGATGCCAATGCACGAAGGCACACCAGTTTTGCTTCGGTTTATTCTTGGCCAGAAGTGGATGAAGATATTGATATCGAAGTGAACCCGGCAGACATCGAAGTGCAAACCTATCGTTCTAGCGGAGCCGGTGGTCAGCACGTGAATAAAACGGATTCCGCTGTTCGAATGCGGCACATTCCCTCGGGAGTGGTGGTGGCGTGTCAAATGGAACGTTCCCAAGTACAGAATCGCGCCAAGGCGATGAAGATGCTGAAGGCGGCACTCTATGAACGAGAATTGGAAAAACGTCGTAAAGAAAGAGATCAAGTGGAGTCTTCGAAGCTCGCCAATGAGTGGGGCTCGCAAATTCGCTCTTATGTTTTACATCCTTATCAGATGGTGAAAGATCATCGAACCGATTATGAAACCAGCCAGTCACATGATGTTTTAAATGGTGAGTTAGATGGTTTTATTATGGCTTACCTCAAGGCCTCCGCAAGTAGTAAAAGCGGAGCAAGCACTGAGGTAAAAACGTGATTCAATGGTTGAAGCAATCAACCACTTTGTGGATCGCCACGAAGATGTTATTTTCTAATCGTCGAAAAATTCTTTCGACGACAGGATGGATTTCTCTGGTCGGTTTGATTTTAGGCGTGGCCTCTTTGGTGGTTTCGATGGCCGTTATTAGCGGTTTTGAATCGACCTTGCAAAAAAATATTTCTGATGTCTCAGGCCATATTCAAATTTATAAGATGAACTCCGAACCTCAATCGACAGAGTCGCTCATTGAGCGAATTAAAAACATTGAACCTGATATAGAAAATCTAAGTCGTTTTTTTGTGACGGAAGCCGTGCTTGCGCACAAGGGAAAACTCAGCGGAGTATTCCTTCAAGGCGTGGATGAAGAAAAAATTGGTGAGGTTTTGAATTTGAAATCTCGAATTAAAGCTGGGGATTTTGGACTAAAAACGACGGCGGATGGTCTTCCGCAAATTTTAATTGGCAAGGGGATTGCCAAGGATTTTGGCTTAAAACCCGGGGATGAGCTTCGCTTGGTGGTGCCCATCAATACAGATTTGGATGTGAGTCAATTTCAACGACGTATTGGTCATTTTCGAGTGGCGGGAGTTCTGGACTTGGGTAAATATGATTATGATCAGCGTTGGATGTTCACGTCTTTGCATGCGGCTCAGGATTTAGCAGAGATCGGCTCTCGTTACTCTGGCTTTTTGTTGAAGTTGCGGCACCCGCAATCAGCGAGAGAGGCCTCGATGCGACTGTCCCATAATTTAGGACATGATTTTCGAGTGCGAGACTGGAGAGACATCAATGAAAATCTTTTTGAGGCGGTCAAAATTGAAAAGGTCGTGATCTTTTTTGTGATCTTCGTGATCGTGGTGGCGGCCGCTTTTAATGTAGCCAGCTCCTTGTATATCAATGTGGTTCGCTCTTATCCAGAGATTGGAATTTTAAAAGCTCTCGGTGTTAGTCAAAAAAAATTAGCTCGAATTTTCAGTATTCAAGGGGTGCTTTTAGGTGGTCTCGGTTGCACTTTAGGATTGGTTTTTGGCTTTATTCTGTGTTTCGGTTTTACTATTTTGGAAAATCAATTTTCAATTTTACCGGCGAGTGTTTATAAAGTGGATCGCATTGAAGTACAACTACGAGGAATAGATTTGTTGTCTATCGCGGTAGCAACATTGTTAATTTGTTATTTGGCGACATGGGCACCAGCGAGAAAAGCGGCACAAATGACGGCGGTGGAGGGACTTCGCCATGATTAATCAGAATGGCAATGATATTGGCAGTGAACGAGGCTTTGGCCGAGACATCGACCGAAATCTTCGTCAGCCAATTATTTTAAGTGCTAAAAATATCACGAAATCGTATTCGCAGGGCGCGGGCTTTTTACCTATCCTCAAAGGTTTGTCGGTAGAAGTGACAAAAGGAGAATCTCTTTGTATCGTTGGTTCGTCGGGCGCTGGAAAGTCAACTCTCCTTCATATTTTAGGAACTTTGGATCGCCCGGACTCAGGGCAAGTGGAATTTCATGGGGAAAATCTTTTCGAAAAATCGGAAGATGAGTTGGCTCAATTTCGTAATTCAAAAATGGGATTTGTATTTCAATTTCATCATTTGCTGGCCGAGTTCACGGCACTCGAAAATGTCATGATGCCATTGCGAATTTCAGGAATGAAACCAGCGGAAGCTTCAGAGCGAGCTTATGTGAGTATCGAGCGTGTGGGTTTGGCTGAGCGGTCGCATCATTTCCCAAATCAACTTTCAGGAGGCGAGTTGCAACGCGTTGCAATTGCTCGTGCCTTAGTGAGAGAGCCAGAAATTTTATTCGCCGATGAGCCAACAGGAAACTTAGATTCTCAGAATAGTTTGATCATTCAAAATTTATTTTTTCAGCTTAAGGAAGAACGTGGTCTGACGATGATTGCGGTCACTCATGATGCCCAATTCGCAGGCAAATTTTCAAGAGTGTTGCGCATGACTGATGGTCAATGGGCAAAGACAGTTTAATCTGATTTGACTTCCGACTTTGGTCTTGTTAGTCTTCTTAAGAATTTATTTTAAGTAGTTAATAAAACTGGGAAAATTTAAATTGCGATACAAGTGCAACGCTGCCGTGTTAAACATCATTGTCCTCGCTCGGAGATTTTTTTGTCTGCGATCGATTCTTCTATTTTCGTTGGTGTTATTTAACGCCGATTTTGCTCATGCAAAAACAGACAAAAAAACGGAACAAAAAAATGCATCAAAAAGTTCTGTTAAAAATAATTTCAGCAACGAGATAATCAATCCTGCTGTTGAATACAAAATTTCAAAAATTGAAATTCAAGGGAATCACAAAATTGAAAACGATGCCGTTCTCAGTCATGTGAAAGCAAAAGTCGGTGAGAAATATTCTGACTCCATTATCAAAGAAGATGTGTTGGCTTTATTTAAAACCGGTTATTTTTACGATATCAAAGTGGATCGTAAGATCGAAGGCTCTCAATGCACTTTGACTTATATCTTAGTTGAAAAGCCTTCCATCGCGGAAATTAATTTTATTGGAGCCAATGAATTAAAAACCGAGGAGCTCCTCGAGGCCTCAGGCTTAAAAGCTTATGAGATTTTGAACATGAGTAAAATTCATGATGCGACTGAAAAAATTCAGAAGCTCTATGAAGACAAGGGCTATTTCCTCGCAAAGATTGAACCTAAAATTGAAGACGTTAAAAAAGATGAGACCGTTAAAATTAATTTTGAAATCAGTGAAAATGATAAGGTCAAAGTAAGAAAGATCACTTTCTTAGGTAATGAAAAACTGAAAGATGGATTTTTAAAAGCCCGACTTTTAACAGCTGAAGGCGGATTTTTTAGTTTTATCAGTGGTTCTGGTGCCTACAAGCAAGATGCTTTTGATCGAGACGTGACTTTGCTTCGTTATATTTATTTTAACGAAGGCTATGTCCAAATAAAAATTGATCGTCCTCAGGTTTATGTGACTCCAGATAAGAAAAGTATCTACATCACGATTCGGGTTGAAGAGGGTGAACAGTTCGATGTGGGCGATATCGACTTCGCCGGAGATCTCTTGTTTTCTCGAGACGAGTTGAGTTCTGCGATCAAGATCAATCGCCAAAAAGTTTTTTCCTACGACACTCTTCAAAAAGATTTGGGTGAATTGCAAGCGAAGTACGGAGACCTCGGTTACGCTTTTGCCAACGTGATTCCACGAACTCGAATCAATGAAAAAGAACGAAAAGTCGATATCACTTACGAATTCGATAAAGGTAATAAAGTTTACTTCGGACAAATCAATGTGGTTGGAAACTCAAAGACTCGTGACAAAGTGGTTCGTCGGGAATTGAAAATTTTTGAGGGTGAGCTTTACCACGAAACACGCAAACGTCAGTCACAAGAAGCGGTTCAGCGTTTAGGTTTCTTTGAGGATGTGACCTTCAAGACTTCAACTCCTCCTGATAAACCAGATCTCTTAAATATCGATGTCGTGGTGAAAGAGCGTAACACCGGAAGCATTCAATTGGGTGCAGGTTACGGAAGTGCCACAGGCTTCAGTTTACAAGGGCAAGTTCAGCAATCCAACTTCCTTGGCACTGGCCAAAAAATGGGAGTTGGGATCAATTACAGTAATCTTTATACGACTTATTTTGTGAATTTCACGGAGCCTCATGCTTACGACACGGATTGGAGTTTGGGCTTTGATTTGTATCAATCCCAATCCAATCGTTATGACTATACCGAATTGATTGAGGGTGGAGCCCTTCGTGTTGGGCATCCGATCAGTGAGTTTTTATCTTTAACTTTAAGGTATCGCTACGACAAAACTATTCTTGGTAACCTCTCCATGAGTGATTTGAATGGTGTTAGTTATGTGATCACAGATCCTAAGTTGTTTCCGGTCGACAGTGTGAGCGGTGATACAGGTTCTATGACGATACAGATGGAATACGATAAACGAAATGATCGGATGAATCCCTCCGACGGCATTTATGGTTCGACGTCCTTAGAGTATGCGGGCATTGGTGGATCCTTGGATTATACGAAAGGGAGTGCCTCCTTCCGTTTCTTTAAAAAAGCTTTTTGGGAAGTCGTTTGGCGAAATAATCTTTCTTACTCTGCTATCACAAGTAACTCAGACCAGCCGGTGCCCTTCAACCAAAAATTCCTTCTTGGTGGTCCCTACACTTTACGAGGTTATCGTTTTGCCAAAGTTGGTAAGTACACTTATTCTAATTATGTCGCTGGCGTTTGGCCAAGCATTCAGCCAGGAATTTCTCCGCAAGATTTAAAAATCCAAGCGAATCGTTCCATTGGTGGAACTCAGCAAGCCCTTGGCCAATCAGAATTGGAATTTCCTTTGATTGCTGAAGCCGGAATTAAAGGTGTGCTTTTTTATGATGTGGGTGTCGCTGAAGACGTGCTCACTGCAGACAATGTCTATGCTGACATGGGTTTTGGGTTTCGATGGTTCTCTCCGATTGGTCCTTTACGATTTGAGTGGGGTTTCCCTTTAGTGAATAACCCACTTTCGCCAGATCCAGTCGAGTTTCAGTTCTCGATTGGGGCGCCGTTTTAATGAATTAAACCTAAGGAGGTTTTGTGAAAAGAATTATTATTTCGATCCTGTTGATGTCGGTTTCTGCCATGGCCGCAGATTCAAAAGTTGGATATGTGGACGTTCAGAAAGCAATTCAAGCCACTGGCTCTGGCAAAAAAGCCAAAGAACAGTTGGATGGAGAGTTTAAAAAGCGCAAAGACGTTCTTGATAAGAAAAAAGCTGATATCGAAAAAATGGGGCAAGACCTAGAGAAGAAAAAATCAGTTCTTTCAGAAGAAGTTCTTGGAAAAAAACAAATGGAACTTCAAGAAGAGATGATGAAATTCCAAAAGAACGTGGCTGAAAATCAGCAAGAAATTCAGAAGAAAGAAAAAGATCTCGTTGATCCTATTCTTGAAAAAATGAAAAAAGTGATTGAAAAAGTGGCTCATGATAAAGGCTTCTCTTTAGTCATTGAGAAAAATGGTCAAAATGTTCTTTTTGCTCAAAAAGAGGCTGATTTGACTGAAGATGTTGTGTCCGCCTACGAAAAAGAAAAATAGGCATTAGCTTAGCAGGCCTTTTGATTTTTTTGACAGGCCTCATTAGGAACTAATATGGCAAAAATTCATCCCACCACAGTGATCGACGGAGATGTCCACATTGAAGATGATGTGGAAATTGGACCTTATTGTTTAATACAAGGTAAGGTTAAAATTGGCCGCGGAACTTATATTGAGGGTCACAATACCATCGGCTATCGATTTGGTGAGGTTGAAATCGGCCAGTTCAATCATTTCTCTCCCGGGGCGACCATTGGTGGCCCGCCTCAGGATGTGGGCTATAAAAATGAGCGCACTCGTTTAAAAATTGGCGATCATAATAAATTCCGGGAATTCTCTACCGCGAATATCGCGACAACAAAGGGTGATCATGAAACTACTATTGGTAGTCATGGTTATTTCATGGCTTACACTCACATCGGCCATGACTGCAAAATTAGTGATCATGTGATTATTGCGAACAACACGCATCTCGGTGGGCACACGATTTTGGAAGATCATGTCGTGATTGGTGGAGTCTGTGGCTTCAATCAATTTAGCAAGGTCGGAAGATTTGCGTTTATCGCAGGTGGATCGGTTGTTCGTAAAGATGTGATTCCTTTTTGTCGAGCTGAAGGTGATCCCGCGATTGGTCGAGCCACAAATAAAGTGGGGCTCCTTCGTAATGGATTTTCCAAAGAAGAAGTTGATAATATTCACAGAGCCGTACGAATTATGGTGATGGGCTCCGCCACGGTTGATGAGGGTATTGAACGCATTCAAAAGGAATGCACGATGACTCCAAATATTCAGCACATGATCGATTTTATTCGTTCCTCTCAACGAGGAATAGCGCGATGAAGTTACGGGGCGCGGTCATCGGAGTCGGGTATCTTGGAACTTTTCATGGACAAAAATACCGGGACCTTTGCCAAAACCGCTTTCAGAACCAAATTGAGTTTGTTGGTGTCTGTGATGTGAATGCTGAACAAGCAAAAAAAGTGGCAAGTGATCTTGGAGTTACAGCCTTTTTCGATCCTCAAGAACTTATTGGAAAAGTCGACCTTGTGAGCATTGCAACGGTGACTTCTTCTCATTTTGAAATGGCAAAATTATTTTTAGAAAATGGCATTCATGTGAATGTGGAAAAGCCTATGACGGTGACCACGGTAGAAGCTGAAACTTTGGTCGCCATGGCCAAGGCCAAGAAACTCACGCTTTGCGTGGGGCACAGCGAGCGTTTTAATCCTGCTTTTCAAGCCATGAAATCTGAAATTAAAAAAATATCGCATATGGATTTGCAAAGACATGCTCCCTATAAATCTCGCGGGGCAGAGGTGAGTGTTGTTCATGATTTGATGATTCATGATATTGATTTGGCGCTGAGTTTAGATTCCTCCTCTTGTCAGGTGATTCGGGCCGAAGGTGGAGCTCTTTTGTCAAAAACCTTGGACTGGGCGAATGCAGATTTGCATTTTTCCTCAGGGGCCACGGCGCATATTTCGGTTTCGCGAATGGCACCACAGATGACCAGAGTTTTAAAAGTGATTGAAGCCTCTTGTTGCCATGAAGTGAATTTTCAAACAGGAGATTGGTCTCTGTTGAGTCCGACAACTCCTGATCTGGGTTTAAAAATTGAAGTGAAAAATTGTGGTAAGGGCGATAACTTGAAGCTTGAAACAGAGGCTTATTTTCAAGCCGTTCTGAATCAAGCTCCCTCAGCGATCACAGGCGAAGATGGACGACGGGCTCTTCGTATTGTTGAACAGGTGATCGCAAAAGTGGCGACAAACAAATTCGGTCTAAATCAATGAATGAAGTTTTGATTGTCGCCGCCGAAGCGAGCAGTGCCCTTTTTGCTCTTCGGCTTCTGGAACAATGGAAATCAGAGAAAAAAAATATCAAAGCCTTTGGTGTTGGCACCCAAGCCATGGAGGATTTGGGCTTTGAACGCATTGGCAAAGCCGAAGAAATGGCCGTGGTGGGCCTTGCGGAAATCATCGAACATTATGGTCATCTGAAATCCGTATTTAATCGCTTGGTGGAAGAATCCCTTCGGCGGAAACCCAAAGTCGCTATTGTGATGGATTATCCTGATTTTAATTTGATGCTCGCAAAAAAGCTTCATGCTGCGGGAATTCCGGTGGTTTATTATATTTCGCCTCAAGTCTGGGCTTGGCGAAAAGGACGAGTGAAAAAAATAAAAAAATATTGTGAAAAAGTATTAGTTCTTTTTCCCTTCGAAGTGGATTTTTACAAATCCGAAGATGTCTCCGTGGAGTTTGTCGGGCATCCTCTTTTGGATGAAATTTCTGACAAGTATCTAAATCCTCAGTATTTGAAGGAACGAAGAAGTAAATTCGGAATTAAATCCGAAGACACAGTGATTGGCTTGATGCCCGGAAGTCGTCGAGGAGAAATTCGTCAGCACTTGGTTTTACAAATGCAAGTGGCGCAAAATTTGTCGACGGAATTTTCAAATTTGAAATTTGCAATTTTAGTGGCTCCCACTTTAACGAAAGAGCAAATTCAGGAATTGATTCCACCGCAATTTTCATTTTCCTATGTTTTACTGAAAGATGAACCACCAGAGATGATTTGCTTATGTGATTTTGTTTTGGCCGCTTCTGGCACGGCCACATTGTTGGTCGGACTGTTACATAAACCCATGGTGATCATGTACAATGTGAAGTGGACCACCTACGTTTTGGCAAAAATCTTGGCTTACAGAGTTAAATTGGTCGGTCTACCAAATTTGATCTTGGGCCGAGAGGTCGTTCCTGAGCGAATTCAGGTGGGAGCTGGGGCTCTAACATTAGAAATGAAAAAATATCTACAAGACAAAGCCTATTCGGATTCGGTACGATGGGAGCTCAGCCAATTGCAAGGTCGGCTGGGAGCTAAGGGCGCGACCTCCCGAGTAGCTAAGGCCGTGGACGTCTATTTTAGCTAGGGTGGTTGAATTTGGGCTCAAGTGACTCAACATCTTTTGATCTGAAAACTTTGGGTTTAACCGCCATGAGCCACCTTTATGGTTCGGCTTCTGATTTAAAAAATTTTCTTTATGAAGCGGGTTTTGCGGATTCTTTGAAATTAAAAACTCCCGTAGTGAGTATTGGAAATCTCACGGTGGGTGGAACCGGAAAGACGCCGATCACTCAAATGATCATAGATTATTATAAAGAAAAATTGGTTCGAACGGCAGTGGTAGGGCGAAATTATAAGGCCCAGTTGCGAGGCACAGCCAAGGTCGAACCCGAAAAAAAATTTGCAGCACAGTTTTATGGTGATGAACCGACTTTGTTAGCTTCCACAAATCCGGAGGTCGGTGTTTTTGTTGGTCCTCGAAAATGGAAAGCGGCTGAGCAAGCGGAAACTCAAATGAAGCCGGATGTGATTCTTATGGACGATGGATTTCAACATCGCGCACTTTTTCGAGATCTAGATTTAGTGCTATTGGATGCAACGGTTCCTGATGAAGATTACGAGCTCTTGCCTAAAGGTCGGGCGCGGGAAGCTTTGAGTTCTTTGGCGAGGGCAGACTTTGTGCTTTTGACAAAGACCAATTTGGCTAAGGAAGAAAAAATTGAGCAGATTAAGTCAAAGTTACCCGCTAACTTAAAGATTCTTGAAGTCGCTTATCGTTTAGCGGGTGAAATGGAAGAGGCAGGACTCAAAGCGATGGCTTTTGCGGGTTTGGCTCGACCAGAAAGTTTTAAAACAAGCATTCAGCAGGACACTCTTTACCAATTGCTGGATTTTGTTTCATTTCCAGATCATCATATTTATACAGAGCAAGAAATCGATCGACTATTGAGGCAAAAAAAAGAAGTTGGTGCCGATGTCTTGCTTTTGACAGAAAAAGATTGGGTAAAAGTAAAAAATTTAGTCGGTGAAAGCTCTGAATTTCGAGTGCTGCAATTGAAAACTCATTTTTTGGGACCTGTTGAGGAATTTTATGCGTCTTTGGATCAAGTGGTTCGTAAAAATAATTAGTTTTTGTGCATGGATTGTTCCCCAATCCGTTCGCTGGAGTTTTGGCGTTTTTTTGGCTTGGCTCTGGTTTGATGTTCTCCGTTTGCGTCGTTACACCATTTTACGAAATTTAACGATTGCCTTTCCAGACTGGTCGGCAGAAAAAAAATATGAAATTGCTCGAAAAAGCATGCGCTATTTATGTTATAGCCTGCCAGAGTTTTTAGTTTTGCCGATGCTTTCGAAAGCAGATATTGGCAAAAAAATATTTTTTCATGGTGAAGAAAATTACGAGGCCGCCTTAAAAAAGAAAAAAGGCGTTCTGATGTTGAGCCTTCATATCGGAAATGGCGACATGGGAATTTCTTCGATTGCGATGAAGGGTATTCCGGCTCATTTGATCACGAAGAAATTTTCTAACCAAATTGCTAACGAAATATGGTTTGGCATACGAGGCGCACAAGGAGCGCAGTTCATTGATCCTCACGGGTCTAAAATTGCCTTTGAAATTTTGGCTGCTTGTCGTAAGAACGAGTCCATCGTTTTTGTGATTGATCAATTCATGGGAAAACCTTTTGGAATTGAAACCACCTTCTTTGGAAAAAAGACGGGTACCGCCAAAGGTCTAGCGCTTTTTGCGAGCCGCACGGGCGCGCCGGTCATTCCAGTTTATACTTACCGTGACGAAAAGCTAAATACTCATGTGGTTTTTGAACCCGAAGTCTTCGTGGAAAAAATTGAAGATCGTGAATTGCAAATTCAGGTTATGACTCAAAAATTTAATGATAAAGTTCAAGAATTAGTCATTCGTCATCCTGAACAGTGGATGTGGGTGCACCGAAGATGGAAACTTTTTAAATGAAGAAAATATTTTTTAGTCAGTTCACAAGAAAAATTTTAAAAAGCGTTTTTGCTGTTTTGTTATTCGCCGGTTGTGCGAACCAATTATTGAAATATGAAAAGGTTGAGCATTTAAAGAAAATTGACGAATTTGATCAGCAAGTAAAAATTGTGACTCCCGTGGTTTCTCCGGTGGTTTCTTCCGGAGTTCCAGTGGAGGTTCCTTCCGCGACACCGGTAAGTCCAACTCAGAGTAAAATTGGAAGTATCGAACCGCAAAAAAAATTACCAAGTGAACCTAAAGAGAGTCAGAAAAAAAAGAAAAAGAAAATTATTCATGAGGAAGTGCTTAAGCCGGTTGTGAGCACTCAACATGAGCCAGAGCTTGAAGGGGAGCAGGGTTTCATTGGTCGCCGCCCTTTGAAAGATCCCTTTCGCGTGAATGAGAAAATTGTTTATTCCGTAACTTATTTGGGCATGACAGCGGGTGCTCTCACGATGGAAATGAAGCCATTTGTGGAAGTGAATGGGCGAAAATCTTATCAATTTCAAATGTCAGCAGAAACGAAATCAATTTTTTCTTCGATTTATACCTTGGATGATTATGTGGTTAATTTGATCGATTATGAAACTCTTATTCCCAGTGTTTTCACCTTGCATGTTCGGGAATCAAAACAACTTCGAGAGGCCCGCTATCTTTTTGACCGCAACAAGGGACAGGTCACCTATTGGGAAAAAAAGGTGACTGAAAAAGACGGTGAGCAGGAAAAAAAATTACAATGGGAAGCTCCTGATTACACCCAGAATGTATTCAGTGCCGTACAGTATATGCGAGTATTTTCTTGGGAAGTGGGTACCGAGCACGCTTTTCGCGTGGCGGACGATGGTCAAAATTTAGTTTTCCACGCGAAAGCAATTCGTAAAGAGAAAATTAAAGTTGATGCGGGTGAATTCGACACGATAGTTTTGAATCCACAAGTGCAACTTCGTGGTGTCGCAAAACCTATGGGCGATATTTTTGTCTGGCTCAGTGATGATGATCGAAAATACATCATTAAAATTGAGGGTAAAATTAAAATAGGTACCTTGGTTTTAGAGGCAGACGAAATTAAACCAGGAATCGATTAAAGACAGTACCATTCCCCTACTAAGGTCGTATTTTTCAGATCTGCCTTTAGTGCTAGAATGAAGCCATGCCAGTTCTTCAATGTCGACACTTTAACGGTTACAAACCTTGTGGTAAATCCAGTCATTGCGACGATTCGTGTTCTCAGAAGAGCCTTCCCTCACTCAATATTTTGCTCATTCATTTAGGGGCTTTAGGTTCTGTTGTTCGCAGCACGAGCTTATTGATGGCGATTCATCGTCGCTACCCAGGCTGTCGATTATTTTGGGTCACAGACAGCCCGGCTCATCAGCTTCTTCAAGGGCATCCTTTGATCGATTTTGTTTATTCTACCAAGGAAAATGATTTATTGGAGCTTGCCGCTTGGGACTTTGAAATTGCCCTCATTGTTGATAAATCAAGAAAGGCAGCGGGAGTTTTAAAAAAACTCTCTGTTGATCAAGTGGAGGGGTTTCAGATGGACCCTCACTCTGGCGCAATTTTACCGGCGTCAAAAGCGGCCGTTGAATTATGGGAAATTGGTCTGAGTGATGAGAAAAAATTTTTTAAAAACAAAAAATCTGAAGCGCAATTGGTTCATGAGGCCTTGAATCTTGGACCCTACCTGAGAGACGAGTATTCTCTTCCGCTCAGTGAGGCCGAACAAAAACTTTCATCAGTTCGAAGTGCTCTCTGGCGAAGTGATTTGACTCAGCCGATACTTGGTCTTAATACCGGTGCAAGTTCCGTGATACCTGCAAAAAAATGGACTGTGGATTTTCAAAGATCTTTGATTTCAGATTGGCAAAAACGTGGCTATAACAATCTTGTCTTATTGGGTGGTCCAGAGGACTCAGAGCGAAATCGTTTGATTGGCGAAAATCTGCCAGTGCAACAGAGTCCGACACAAGCCGGGCTGAGAGATGGGCTTGTCTCCGTGGACGCTTGCGATATGGTGGTCAGTGGCGATAGTTTAGGGATGCATCTGGCCATTGCTCGCAAAAAGTATGTCATTGCTTGGTTTGGTCCTACCTGTGCTCAGGAAATTGATTTGTATGATCGTGGAGAGAAAATTTTAGCTCAGGTTGACTGTGGACCTTGTTGGAAGAGAGTTTGCGAAAAAGAACTGATGTGTTACGATCGAGTGAGTTTTCAGCAAATTCACTCAGCCCTTGATAAAGGAATTTCTCAGTGGCATCAACAAAGACAACAAATTCAAAGTCCGCAAAATCAATTCTTGTTGTCCAAACGGCTTTCCTCGGAGACCTCCTTTTAAGTATTCCTTTGCTAAAAAATATTCGTGAGCACTGGCCAGAACATGAATTACATTTGGTCTGCCGAGAAGGATTAGGCGCACTATTAAAGCAATTAGGTCTGATTGATTTTTATTATGAAATAAAAAAAAGAGACTCTGAGTCCTACCAAAAAATCAGAGTCCAAGTTCAGAGTATTCAATTCGAAAGAATTTTTTGCCCACATCAATCTTTACGTTCAGCCCTTTTTGTGAAGGAACTAAAGTCTAAGCTTAAAATTGGATATAAAAATTGGTGGAGTTTTCTTTTTTTCGATGTTTATCAACCACGCGATAAAAACCTTCCAGATGCACTTCGGCAACTATCTTTGCTGAGTCAGGATTCAGGCAAGATCGCTGAAAAATTGAAAAAATATTCTGAAAACAATTCAATTGATCGATTGGGTGAGGTTCCGGAGTGGGCGAAAATGACAAGCACCGAGCAGATTCCTTCGCAGGCAGGTGAATTTCTTGGCTTAAACTGTGTCACGAAAACGATTGCGATTTTTCCCGGGAGTGTTTGGCCCACAAAACAATGGACCCTTGAGGGCTTTATTCAAATAGGCCGTTTTTTTTGCTCTCAAAATCTACAAGTTGTTTTATTAGGTGGCGTCGCTGAAAAATCCTTGGCCGCCCAAATTGAACAAGCCGTACCAGCGATAAAAAATCTCGTTGGTCAGACAAATTTAATTCAAACGCTTTCCGTGTTGAAGAATTGTGAACTAGTCATTTCGAATGACAGTGGTGGACAGCATTTGGCATCCGTTGCGGAAATTCCAACTTTGTCAATTTTTGGTCCTACGGTTTTATCCTTAGGCTACCGTCCATGGAATTCTTACGCTCAAGTGATAGAAGTTGAGGGAATGCCTTGTCGTCCCTGTGGAAAACATGGACATAAAAAATGTCCATTGGGAACTCATGCTTGTATGAAAGAGCTTTCCGCCGAAAAAGTAATTTCGGCGATTCAAAAGCTCAATCCGAATCTGTATAATCCTTCACGTTGATTGAGTATTTTTTAATTTTACGCAACAAAGTGTTTTTTGGAATATTTGCACGGGCCACTGTTTGGTTGATGCGTCCTTTATTGGCTTTAAGCGCGCTGATAACGAAATCTCGCTCGGCCTGCTCTTTAAAAGATTCATAATCTAGGCCTTTTTGTGTCGTATTTTGATTCGTCGATCCAGATTTTTGATCGATAGCAGAAGGCGCCATTGTCGCACCACGAACAGATTCTGTTGCGCTTTTCCGAATCACTTCTGGCAAGCTTTCCGCACTAATATTTTGAGAAGTTTCTAAAATAAAGGCGCGTTCGATGGAGTTTTCCAATTCTCGTATATTTCCTGGCCAGCGATAATTTTTTAAAATCTGCAGAGCCTCAGGTGCGATGCCAGATATTTTAGAGTTCATGGCTTTGGCAAATTTTTTGATAAAAGTTTGAACTAACGCAGGAATATCATCTGAGCGTTCGCGTAAGGGAGGAAGAAAAATTGGCATAACATTTAAGCGATAAAAAAGATCTTCTCGAAATTGTAAATCTTCGATCATTTTTTCTAGATTTCTATTGGTCGCAGCGATAATTCGAGCATTGGTTTTTACTTCGCGATTTCCGCCAACGGGCATAAATTTTTTCTCTTGAAGGACGCGTAAGAGTTTGACCTGCATGTCTGGTTTGAGCTCTCCGATTTCATCCAAAAATAAAGTGCCATTGATGGCTAGTTGAAATTTACCAATTTTTCGATCGATAGCTCCGGTGAAGGAACCTTTTTCGTGTCCAAAAAGTTCGCTCTCCATCAGCTGATCAGGAATGGCGCCACAATTAATCGCGACAAAGGAGCCTGATTTTCTGGGCGAGTTAAAATGAATGGCCCGCGCAACTAGTTCTTTTCCGGTGCCGTTCTCTCCACGAACAAGAACCGTCGTGTCGACTTTGCAAAGTCGATAAATAAGGTCAAAAACTTCCCTCATTTTTTGGGAGCGGCCGACAAACTCACTATCAACATCATCATCAAAAATAGGATTGGAAAGTGCCAAACTTGAGACCATTTCTTTCGCTTCAAGACTTTTGCGAACGATTTCTGTCAATCTTTGTGCTTGCACAGGTTTTTCCACATAATCGTAGGCGCCTTCTTTGATGGCGACAACGGCGTCTTGCAAATTACTATGGGCAGTCACGATAACCACAAAAGTAGAAGGAGTATGAGCTTTGATTTTTGCTAAAGCTTCAAGCCCGTTCATTTCAGGCATGCGTACATCCATCAAAACGAGGTCATGATCGCCGGCGATGATTTTAGTGACGGCCTCTTTGCCGTTACTGGCTTCTTCGATTTCAAAATCTAAATCTGTTATTGAACTGGTAAGAATACTTGCAAGGCTTTTTCGCAACTCCGCCTCATCGTCGACGATCAATACTTTCAAAGAGGGTTTCATGCCTTCACCTTTCCTAACTCAAGAGTTCCACTTTTATTTTTTTCTTGCTCTACGGGGAGCGTGAAGCAAGCTTTTGTTCCTAAACCGATTCTGCTCTCTAGGTGAATTTGCCCACCATGCAGCTCGATAAAAAATTTAACAAGATACAAGCCCAAACCTGTGCCTTTTGTGCGCAGGTCTTGATCTTTGCCTCGAACGAATTTTCCGAAGATCTGCGGCATTTCTTCTTCAGGAATTCCTTCGCCTGTATCAATCACATCCACTTCGACAAAACCGTTTTTTTCAGATGATTTTAAAATAACTTTTCCGTCCACGGGTGTGTACTTTATCGCATTTTCTAAAAGATTAACGATCACTTCCCGAATCAGGGTTTGATCGAACTCGGAAGAAAACATTGGCTCTAATTCTGTTTCTATTCGAATGCCTTTTTCCGTGGCCAAGGGGGCCAATTGAATCACGGCATCATTAATAAGTTCATTGACGTCTCCGACTTCGATATTTAAGCGAAAGTCACGAGATTCAACCCGCAACATTCTTAGTACGGATTGAATGTAGCGATTGAGTTCTTCATTACTTTGTCTGAGCGTTTGTAAATCACTTTGGATTTCTGAGTCTAATTTTTTAAGAACCAAACGATCAAGAATGGCTTGAATTTTTGCGATGGGAGTTTTCAAGTCATGACTGATTAAAGAAACAAAATTATTTTTTAGTTGTTCTAATTCCTGTAAATATTTTTGTTGTTGTTGGAGACGAAAGTGTTTTCGTTCTATGTAGTTGGCCTGATAGCCTAAGAAAATCAGATAACAAGAAAAAACAGTACCTAAAGCGGAATTGATCGGAAGCCAAAAACAAAAACTATCGAAAACCCAAACGGAGAGCGCAGACCAAACTGTCGCAATCCAAAGAATGAAGAAAAGGGCCACAGTTTGTGGATATTGGGCCATGACAAAAGCAGTGATCGACATCAAAATCAAGAGTAGAGAAAGATAAACAATGGAGGCGGCACGATGGATAGTGCGGTGTTCAAGTAAATGATTTGTCATTTGTGCTAGAACGGATTGTCGACTGCCGGAACCGAGCGGTGTCATATATTGGCTCGAGCTCAGTTGCTCTCCGCCGATAAGTATAATTTTATCTTTCAAGGAACTGATTGGGAAATCGTCACTTAAAAGTTCGTTGACGCTCATCTCTGTGAAGACCGTGTTATCACCACGGTAATTGATAAGTGAAAGCCCACGGGAAAGTGGACTCGTGTTTTCAGAAAGAATTTGCACCATCGGTTCGATCTCGCCCGTGGGCTGGGAGAATCGACGGATCACGCCGTCTTGGTCTCTTAAAAGCTCGATCGAGCCCACATTGCTGTGATCTGATTTTGCAAAAGCCGGATATTCTGGTCGTTCATTAGGGCCGGTGAGCGCCGCCCAAGTGATTTTAGAATCATAAAACAGAGGAAAGTCTTCTGCCTTTATTTTTTTTGAAACCACGGAATCTGGAAAAAATAGTGTCACACCAATTTTTCGAGGATTAGCGGCTAAGACTTTTTTTAGAAGATCAGTCCAGAGCTCGCGATTCCAATAGAAAGTGTCCGTGACATCCCCAATTTCATGACGGGCGCGCAGGCCTCTCATATTAATGGAGCCCGCAACATCCGAACGAAAGATATTGAGAATGACAATTTGTTCGGAATTTTTTTGATTTCCACGGACTTGAAAACGAGTGTCAAAAGAACCGACTTCGTCACTGAAGAACATCAGAGATCCAATTGAGAAGCTGAGGAAACCTCGCCAAATAAAACCACGTCGACGAGCCAGGCGTCTAAAACCAATGCTCAATAAGCGAAAGCCGTGACTCAGAAATCGCGAAAAAATGGAGTCAGTTGGTTGATTGTTGACGATCATCGCCGCACCATATCAACTCTCTTTGAAAATTCAAGTGTTTTTAAAGTGTTGGCTCGGTTAAATTAAGTTGAAATAGGGAAGTCATAAGGATGAATTTTTTTTATATTTCTGAGCTTAAACAGCTGCCAACGGATCTAGGGCCCCTGTCGCTGACCATTGGAAATTTTGATGGAATTCATTTGGGGCATCAGCAGCTTTTACAAGCTTCTTTAGCTTGGTCTCAGGCTCATGGGGGACAAAGTGTGGCTCTGACCTTTGATCCCCATCCTGTTGCCGTCCTAAATCCTCAGTTGAATCACTCGCGATTATTTTCCTTGGAAGATCAACGAGAGCAAATGAGGAAGCTTGGATTTCGTGGTGTCTTTCTTCAGCCGTTCACGACGGAATTCCAAAATCTTTCAGCAGAAGAATTTCTTAACGATTTTATTTTAAATAAATTTCAACCTCGGCAATTAGTCGTTGGTTACGATTTTGGTTTTGGAAAAAATCGATCTGGGCAGCGAAAATTGCTCGAAGAATTTTGTTTAAAAAATAAAATTGAGCTTCAAATCGTACCTCCTTTTTCTCTGGACTTCGAAGTGGTTTCTACTTCAAGTGTACGAGAATCTCTTTCATCTGGAAACATAGAGAAGGCCAATCGTTTTTTAGGTCGGCCCTACAGTCTTTGCGGTAAAGTGATTCATGGGGCGAAGCGCGGCTCTGCCATTGGATTTCCGACGGCCAATCTGAGTTTGAATTTGAATCCCAGTTTAAAAAAAGGTGTTTATTGCACTCGAGTAGAACTGGGCGGAGAGAGCTTTCCTTCAGTCACAAATGTTGGAATTAATCCGACCGTGAGTACGGACGCTCAAGTAAAAGTTGAAACTCATATTTTTAACTTTGATCGGCAAATATATCAGGAAAAATTGAAATTGGAATTTTTGAAGTTTCTTCGAGAAGAGAAAAAATTCAGTTCTCTTGAAGAATTGAAGAGTCAAATTCAGAAAGACTCAGTCTTGGCAAAGGAGTTTTTCAAATGAAAAAAAGAATTCATTTGATCGCCGCAAAACCAGATGATTTGCCACAAAAATTTTGGAGTCAAACCGTTCCAGAATTTGCCGAGGCGGAACTGATCAATGTTGATTTGAATTTGGAAACCTTACGCCCACAGTGGAAAGAAATTTTAAAATTTTCCGACGGGATTATTGTGGATCGAGCGAATTCATCAAATATTTTACAATTGATTAATGGTGTTCCTCGAAGAATAACAGAAATTCAATGCTTAGATAGTGTGTTTAAAGATAAGAAGGGAAATTGGTGGTCTGAATGTTTTTATCGTGAAATCTTGCACGAGAGCATTGTCGCGGCTGCAGACAATTTAGATACTTCGGCCTCAGCTTATATTACTGGTGAGGGCGCGTTCATGCGAATTGGAATGTCCGTTTTAGTCCAATTGGGTTATCGAAAAATTAATTTAGTTTTAGAGAGAATAGAAAATTCAGACGCTCTTTCAGATGTTTTCAAACGACTTTATTTTGATACTGAATTTAACTTTTTACCTAACATGGACCTGACTCTGCAAAAAAATGATGGCACGATTTTGATTAATACGGCGAGCCTCGTCGACCACCAGGAGTTGAAAGAAGATCTTACTTACTTAAATTTTATTTTTGGTGCGGGACTGGTTGTGGATACTCAGAGCGATCAAGTGAGTAATCCCGTGATGGACGAAGCTCTTCATGTTGGTTTACGTGTCTTATTTGGCCACGCTCTGCAAGCAAGAGCTGATTGGAAAATTTTGAGTCGAATGCTCGGGCCGCTGAAGATTTCATTGCAAGAGTTTGAGCAGAAGTGGTTTGAATATGTTCAACAGAGTGTTTCAGTTGAAAAACTCGCCGAAGGTCCAGTAACAAAAGGGAGTGATTGAAGGTTACAATTCCTTCATGGCAGTGAAAATTGGTGAAATTCTAGTAAAACAAGGACTGGTTAGACCCGAAGCTATGGTCAAAGCCATTGATGAATCTCAACGTTCTGGTCATAAACTCACTCAAGTACTAATTCAACAAGGTTTAGTTAAAGAATCTCAAGTGTTGAAAGCCCTTGAAACTTTTTATCAAGTTCCAAGTATTGATCTGAATAATTTTGCGATTCAGCCAGGAGTGGCGCAGTCGGTGCCACGAGAAGTATGTGAAAAGCATTTGATATTACCGGTACAAAAAGTGGGACAAACATTGGTGGTCGCCTTTTCAGACCCCGGAAATATATTTATTCGAGATGATTTGCGATTTCTTGCTCGTTCCAAAATTCAAGCCGTGGTGGCCACTGAAACTGCGATAGCCGCTGCTATTGATAAATATTTTGGCGCCGATATCGGAAAGATTATTAAGGACACGGAGGAAGATGGCGGCGATGATATTCAAATCAGCGTTGAATCAATCGATGCCGATTCTGATGGCGATGAAGGTCCCATCATCAAATTTGTGAATGCGATTTTAACAGATGCGATTCGAAAAAAAGCTTCCGATATTCACTTTGAGCCTTATGAAAAACGTTTCCGAGTACGTTTTCGTATTGATGGCGTTATGCTTGAAGCGACTTCTCAACCGTCCGCTTCCAGCGCTGCCATTGCGAGTCGGATTAAAATTATGGCTAAACTCGATATCGCAGAGAAACGCCGCCCTCAAGATGGTCGTATAAAAATTAAATATCGCGGCGGCAAAGACATGGATTTTCGGGTGTCCGTGCTTCCCACCATTTGGGGTGAAAAAGTAGTTATGCGTCTTTTGGATAAATCAAATTTGCAATTAGACATGACAAAATTAGGAATGGAACCTGATGATTTGTACCAATTGAAAGACGCGATTCATATGCCTCAAGGACTTGTGTTGATCACAGGGCCAACGGGTTCTGGAAAAACGACAACTATTTATTCGGCGCTGGTGGATTTGAACCGGCCAGATGTCAATATTTCTACGGCGGAAGATCCGGTGGAGTATAACTTTGAGGGAATTAATCAAGTCCAAATGAACCCAGATATTGATCTGAATTTTGCGGTTGCACTTCGCAGTTTTCTTCGTCAGGATCCAGATATTATCATGGTGGGGGAGATCCGGGATTTAGAAACTGCAGAAATTGCGATGAAAGCCGCATCCACTGGTCACTTGGTGGTGAGTACTTTGCACACCAACGATGCTCCGCAAACAGTTTCTCGTTTGATGGAGATGGGGGTGGCTGGATATATTGTGACTAGCACTTTGACTCTGATCGTTGCGCAGCGGTTGGTAGGACGCCTCTGTGAGGAATGTAAAGCTCCTGTCGAAGTCGTTCCTAAAGCCTTGATCGAAATCGGAGTTGAGCCAAAAGAAGTAGGAGAGTATCGCCTCTTCAAAGGCCGAGGCTGTCATGCTTGCTCAAACACAGGAATCAAAGGACGAATCGCAATTTTTGAAGTGATGAAAATGTCAGAAAAAATTAAGGAACTTGTTTTAAATGGTGCGAGTGCTGCAGATATTCGAAACATGGCCCGTGCCGAGGGAATGCGGACCTTGCGGAGAGCGGCACTTTTGAAGTTAAAGCGTGGAGAAACAACAATTGAGGAAGTCGTTAATGCTTCAGTAAAGGATTCATGATGATCAATTTACTAGATATTCTGCAGGACGCAGAGAAGGCAAATTCGAGTGAGCTGCGCTTAATCAGCGCACAGCGGCCGATGGTGCGGACGCGCAAAGGCTGGCATCCATTAATGGAAGAAGAATTTTCTCCGGCGTTTGTACGCGAGCAAACTCTTGCTTTGCTGAGCGATGAGGAAAGAATTGAATTGCTTGAAAAGGGAATGATTAGCGGAAGTCTGCAAATTAAAGAAAAACGTTTTCATTATGTGTTCACGCGATCTGATCAAGGATTCAATGTCTATTTTTCTTGGAAGAACGCTCACGTGCAATTATCCGATTTTGCTTTGCCACCAGCCGTTTTAGAAGTGTTTAAAAAATCAGTTGGTGTAAATATAATTACAGGTCCTCGTCGATCAGGGAGGACCACTCTTGTACAGCTTTTTGCTAAAGAAGCGAGTGAAGAACAACGACGATCTATCGCGGTTTTTACAGATCAGCCTGAGGAATATGCTGAGGGTTCAGTGACTGGGCTCTGGCAAATATTTCCGATCGAGAGTTTAGCGATGTCTCATCAGTTGCTACGTGGCTTTGATTTTGTGGTGATTGACAGTCATCGAGTCCAAGCTTGGAGGCAAGCAATTAATATTGGTGAAATGGGAGTGCGAGTGTTGATGACATTGCCTTTCGCAACTGTGCAAGTGGCAATCGAGAGGCTCTCCGAAAAATTAGAAACCTCTACCGACATCGGGAGAAGAAGGCTTGCGGAAGTGACTCAGTTAGTTTTGAACGTGCGTCTGGTTCCAGCTATAGAGAAAGGCATGCAGGCCGCCTATGAACTTTTATTGTTCACTAAGGATATACGCAAAGCCGTCATCGATAATCAATGGGAAATTGTTGAAGATCTAATGAGTGCAGTTGGTGAAAAAGCCGGAATGAGAACGCTCAACCAATGTTTAATGAACTTAATGATGAAAAGAAAAATTGATGTCAAAGCCGGGTTTGCAGAAAGTCCGCGTCCCGAAGAACTTGACCAAATGTTGGAAAAAGTTGGATTTTAGCGATGCCAAAATTTGCTTATCAAGCGAAAAATGCGAGTGGAAAAGTTCAAGTGGGTCAGATCGACGCTGCGAATGAAAGCGAAGCACGCGTTAAACTTCGAACCCAGGACCTGACCCCCGTGCGGCTTGCTCTGATAGGGAAAGTTGGAAAAGCGAAACCCTCTGTTAATGTCAACGCGAGTAAAAAAATTAGTTCAAAAGAATTGCAAATTTTTACACGTCAATTTTCAACACTTGTGAATGCGGGTGTCCCGATTGTGGAAGCGATAAAAATTCTTGAAGACGGTAGCCGGAATCCCATACTGAAAGAGGTCACGGGTAGAGTTCGTGAATCGATCGAAGGTGGAAAACGTTTGGGTGAATCGATGGCGGTTTATCCGGGAATTTTTGATCGATTGTACGTGAATATGGTTCGTGCTGGCGAGGAAGCTGGTATTTTGGATGGAATATTAGATCGATTGTCTATTTATATGGAGAAATCACAAAGAATCAAAGGCCAAGTCAAAGGGGCGATGGTTTATCCTGCGGCAATCATTTTCGTCGCGATTTTGGTGATTACAGGTATGTTGGTGTTCATTATTCCAAAATTCCAAGAGATGTATATCAGTAGTGGCAAAGCCTTACCGATGCTTACGCAAATGGTTGTGAATCTGAGTAATTTTTTAGTAACAAAGTATCAAATTTTAATAATAGGGATTTTCAGTGGTGGTTATTTTATTTATACCTACATTAAAACACCTGAAGGAAAAAAAGAATTGGACAAACTTTTAATCGGGATGCCAGTGATTGGTGATGTGGTTCAAAAGGCCGCAGTGGCTCGAATGTCGCGAACCTTAGAAACTCTCTTAAGATCCGGAGTGGGAGTCATTGATGCTTTGGACATTGCTTCTCGCACTTCGGGAAATGTAGTGATTGAAGAAGCACTTTTACGTTCGAAAGAATTTGTGACGGCAGGTCGTCCATTGGCCTTTCCTTTATCAAAAGAAAAGGCCATTCCGGACATGGTGTCGCAAATGATTTCTATTGGAGAAAAATCAGGAACTTTGGATGCAATGTTTGGAAAAATTGCAGATTTTTACGAAGATGACATAGAGGTTGCAGTCAAAGCAATGACTTCGATGATTGATCCAATATTGATGGTGGGTTTGGGCGGAGTCATTGCCGTGCTTGTTCTCGCCATGTATCTTCCAATTTTCGACATGGCCTCTTTGGGTAGCCAATAAGGTGTCTGAAACGATGACTTCTGATTCTCATTTGCTAGTAACAAAATCAAAAGGCCCACTTAATAAGATGAGATTAATCATTCAGAGCTTACGCGTGGGTGTTTTTGTGCTCTTGTTTGGACTCGCTTTACTGGTGCATTTGAGTCAGTCGACATTTTTTAACTGGGACTTTTATTGGCAATTTTATTGTGTTTCGGCTCTGGGAATTCTGGTCAATTTAATTGGTCTTATTCGACTGGAGAAACTGTTCGAAAATGGTCGCTGGCTTTTTTATTCATTCTTTTTTGATGTTTTATTGATAGCCACCTTACTTTACAAATCAGAACTCAATGTTTCATTATTTCTTTTTATTTTCTTGATTGAAATTTTGCTGATGGCCTTGATCTTTCAAACTCGTGGTGCTCTTTTGCTTGCAGCGATTTGTTCTTTATCCTTCAGTACGGTTTCGTTGTTAGGACCTGAAATGAAGGCGATGACATTTTTTTTCACTCTTATTTTATATAATGTGGCTTTCTTTTGTCTGGCTTGGATTTCAGGCATGTTGGCCGAGCAACTTGAATATCAGGGAATTTCCTTGAGTGACCTGCGAGCTCTCAATGAATCCATTGTGCAGACGATTCCTTCTGGCTTACTTTCCGTCACACAGGAGGGGATTGTGCTGACAGCAAATCCTGGGGCTTTGCAAATTTTTAAGAAAGAGTCCATGGAAGGGGAAAATCTTCATCTTTTATTGCCTGATTTTGCCATGGAATTTAAAAAATGGTTTTCCTCTGCGCACACCGGTGCGGCAACTTCGTTTAAAACGGAACTTCCATTACGCCGAGACGGAGATAACCTCATTTTGCAAATTCAAGTTATCTCTCAAAAAACCGAGAGTTCAGATTTTTTGGTGATGCTCGAGGATGTGACAGAAGTGCGTCGATTGGAACTCACAATTTTACACCAGCAAAAGTTGGCTGCTATCGGAGGTCTAGCCTCAGGTATAGCTCATGAATTGGGAAATCCATTGGCTGCCGTGAGCGCGAATATTCAGTTTCTTGAGCCAAAAATTAAAATTGAAGATGAAACAGACAAAAAACTCATTCATAACACACACCGGGAGATCGCTCGACTTGGACGTTTGATTGGGGAATTTAAGGACTATGCTAAACCGGAAAAAATTTCTGTGGATCCGATTCGGTTAGATCTTATTTTGAAAAACGTTCTTGAGATTGTAAAAAATGATAAAAATTTACGCAATGATGTTCTTTTACACACGGACCTGGAGATTCTGCCAGAGATTCGTGGCTCCCAAGACAAACTTCTGCAGGCCTTTTTAAATGTTATTATCAATGCCTTTCAGGCTCTTGCAACAACAGAAAATCCTGAACTGCAAATTTCAGCAAAAGTTATCGGATTAGAAGTGGTCGTTCGTATTAGAGATAATGGTAGTGGTATGAGTGAAGAAACGAAAACTCGACTTTTCGAGCCTTTCTACACGACCAAAGGACGATCTGGTACAGGCTTAGGTCTTGCTATTACCTTCAAAATTCTCCAAGCTCACGAAGCAAATATTTCTGTCGATTCTAAAAAAAATCAAGGGACCGAATTTATATTTCGCTTTCCGATTAAGACTGGCTCAAGAAAAAGTTGAAAAGAAGCCAAGGGGAACCCACAATAGATAAAAAGGGGATTCCTTCATGAAACCGAGAATTTTAGTTGTTGATGATGAGGATTCGATTCGCGAATTCCTAGAAATTATGCTGAAAAAAGAAGGCTATGAGATCACTACAGCAGAAGATGGTGCTGTGGCGAAGGATGTTTTAGGTAAAAAAACTTTCGATATGGTTATTTCGGATTTACAAATGCCTCATGTGACGGGTATTGAATTGTTGAAATTTGTGAAAGACAATTATCCGGAAACTGTTTTCATGATGATCACCGCATTTGGTACTGCGGAGAACGCAGTTGAAGCCATGAAAATGGGTGCCTACGATTATCTGACGAAGCCATTCAAAATCGATGAGGTTCGTCTCAATGTAGCGAATGCTCTACGCTCTAAAAACTTAGAAGTTGAAAACCGTGTTTTGAAAAAAGAAATGCAAAAAGAGTACACCTTCCAAAATATGGTGGGTAACTCCGAAGCCATGCATCGAATTTTTGATTTAATTAAAAGAGTGAGCCAAGCTCCTACCAATGTTTTGGTGACGGGAGAGAGCGGTACCGGTAAAGAGGTCGTGGCTAAAGCTATTCACTTCAATGGCCCACTGAAAGATCGTCCCTTTGTTACGATCAACTGTGGTGCTATTCCTGAGCAATTGATGGAATCGGAAATGTTTGGTCATAAAAAAGGCTCCTTCACTAGCGCCGTTTTTGATAAGCCGGGTTTATTTGAAGTGGCCGATGGCGGATCTTTATTTTTGGATGAGATCGGTGAGTTGCCTGTCACGATTCAAGTGAAACTTCTTCGTGCTATTCAAGAGCGCGTGATCCGCCGAGTGGGAGCTACGGAAGATATCAAAGTCGAAGTGCGTATCATTGCGGCCACCAATCGCAATCTTGAAGATATGGTGAAGCAAGGAACTTTTCGTCAGGATTTGTACTATCGGTTGAACGTGATTAATATTCGTACGCCAGCCTTGCGTGAGCGCAAAGAAGACATTCCTTTACTCGCGACTCACTTTTTGAAAAAGTACAATGAACGTCTGAATAAAAATGTGAATGGTATTAGTCTTGAAGCCATGGAAGTGATGAAAAAATACGAGTACCCCGGAAACGTACGGGAGTTGGAAAATATCATCGAAAGAACCGTGGCATTAGAGAGTGGTGCTACCATTTTGCCAGAGAGTTTACCTCCTTTTGTGAACACGCCTGTAGGACGCAAACTAGCATCAAGCCAAGAGATAGAGATTGGAACAGAAGGCATTGAGCTTGATAAAATCATCGGTCAGATAGAGAAAGAGTTAATCGTCAAAGCGATTCATACGGCGGGTGGCGTGAAGAAAAAAGCCGCGAAGTTGTTGCATATTACTTTTCGTTCCATGAGATATCGGGTGGAAAAGTACAATCTGGGTCTCATTGATGACGAAGAGCTCGACGACGAATAAAAAATGAGTAAAAAAAGTCACTCCCAGCCCTCAATCAAGTCCACTTGGCTATAGGCCAAATTGTTCTTATTTCATGAGAAATTTGTTCAATATTTGTGCATGAAGTGAGTTATATTGATTCTGGTGCATAAACTCTAATTCTTTAAACCAAATTGTTGACGTCAATTGGTTTTTTGGATTTTATGCCCCTGCAATAACAGTAATTTTCCCCTTGGAAGGTGAATTAGTGAGACTCATCAAGCTTGGCCAACGCCTATCCTGGACTGCGCTCACTCTTTTTGTTGGGTTAATCCAAATTTTGAGTTCTAATTCTTTCGCTCAAGAAAATTCTGTACCCCTAAGCCAATTAAATCCCAGTCAAAGTTCTGTGAATCTTCCTTCGACCTCATCAGGGCGTACGACTCAAGTGGGTGGTTTTGCAAAAACGCAAGCGGCCTATTATCCTTCACCAATTTCTGGTGGTGAAAAGCTGAATCAAAGTATTAACGGTGAGGTTAATTTTCTTCTAGATACGGAAAACACCTTCAGTCACAGCAAACTCGACGTGACGGTGGGAAAATATTTTGACTGGGAATATTCTTATTTTTCAGTTCAGCAAATGTTTACAGCAATGACTTTTAATCAGGGGCAAGGACAAATCTCTTTAGGGCGCCGATTGGAATTTTGGAGTCAAGTCGATAAAGATTGGCAGTTGGGCTTATGGGAACCTTTATTTAAAATCGATGATCCTTTGTTACCAGTGGATCAGGGCCTCACGGGAATATTTTATCAACAAACTGAGGGCCATTTTGATTGGCTCTTGTTTGGGTCGCCGATTTTTATTCCGACGATGTCTCCTCCGATTCGTGAAGAAAATGGGAGTTTGGTGGGCAGTAGTCGTTGGTATCAACAACCTGCTTCCACTGGAAACATTCTTCAACAGCCGACACAGTTTGTCTACTCCCTCTCTGTTCCAGAACTAGGAAGATTGGTTAATAATCCAGGAAGTGGGATTCGTTTGCGTTGGGCGGACTCTGCCAAGGCCGGGGTTTGGGTTAGCGCTAATTACGGTTATAAACCAATTAACACTTTGCAGGTGAAATACGATGCAAATTTGGTTTTGGGAGGAAATACTCAGGTTCAGGTGGTTCCTGTTGTCGCCTATGCGAAAACTATTGGCGGAGATCTTGGTTTTAACTATGACTCTGGCGGTTTTTCTGTTTCATACCTTGAAGAAAATCCGGTGTCCAATTTTCCGACCAATGATTCTTCGACGGATTGGTGGCAACAACAACCCGGTGCTTTGAAAATTTATGCAGCTCATTTGAACTCGACGATTAAAACTAAAGCCATGACTGAGAAAATTGATTTTTCAATGGATTACCTTCGTGTTCTTGAAGAACTCACTGTGGACAAAGATAGCTCTGGAGTTTATCACAATTCTATTTTGCCCTATCAAACAATGTTCACCAACGCTTTTTCCGTAAAAACAAAGATAATTTCATCTCTTAAAGGGAAGCGACTAGTAAGTAAAATAAAAGCCTTAAGAGATTTTGATCAAAAGGGAAATGTTTACGGAACGGAATTCGATTTGGATTGGACTCGGCGTTGGACCTTTAATGCGGGAGTCGATATTTTATCTCCAGATGATGTCACTGCGAATAATAAAGATCCTCGATTTATAAATCAATTCAGAACCAATGACCGTATTTATGGTGGGTTTAACTATGTTTTTTAGATTATCTTTTAAATTAGTGGTGAGTGGGCTTTTGGCGATAAGCTTATTGACTGGTTGTGATCAAATTTTTAATAAAACACCAGCGATTCTAGAAAGCCCGAACCCATATATAGGTTTTCAGACTCAGTGTTTGGCCGATGTTTTGCCGACAATGCAAAGATTTATGACTGGTTCTGCTTCCACGACTGAGGTGAACGCCACTTGGGATTGTTTTGGAAGTGCTATTTCCGTTTTTGAAAAGAAAGTTCGTGGTGCCAATCGTGATCAGTTCACCGGACGGGAATTGGCAACTTTTTTTGAAACTTATTTTTTTAAAGATTTGAAGTTGTCCGACAAACTATTGTTGCAAGTGATGAATCTTAAACAATTGTTTGTTGGAGGTACGAATGATCGAATCACTCGTGCTGAACTTCTTCGCTTGATTCATTTTGCTGAAAAAATGAAATCAGTGAGTATGAAAATTTTGCCTTATATGAAGGTTTATACTAGGAATTGGCAGCTCAATTCTTCAGGCAATTTACAGGAAAATTTGCAGTATTTTGAAGACTCAAACCTTGCTATTCAAGACGCCGTTAAATCTTTGGCAGAGTTAATATCAGGAGATGATCAAACTTACGCGATTGCTAATCTGGCAGGACTGCTCCATGAAATTGAAGCTCTCTATAATGTTCATTGGCCGTGGTTGGATACTCTTGATCATGGACTTCCCTTGGTTAGTAAACTGAAGGGGGCACTGGCTGGCGGAAATCCGGCTTTAATTAAGGCCAATGAATGGCGACGTTTAAGTATTTTATTGTCACGAGGTTACATTCAGTATCTGCGCTATTTCTACTATATTCAGAAATCCGATGATGCGGAACCACAATGGGCTTATTTTTCTGATTCAGTGACAGATCTTTTCTCCTATTTAGAGGATATGGTTCGTGAAAAACCCGGGTCCGTTTTTTCCAAACAGGAACTTCAAGATATTTTAGTTGCCTTCACTGGTGTTTTTCCCGAAGTGCATTTTAATTCAGATTTTGTTGAACAGGTCATGAAAATCAAAGTTTTGATTTTTGCAGGGTCGGCAGAGCGATGGACTCCAGAAGATTTTGATCGAGGAAAAACAAAAGTCGTGGTTTTCCGAACCATTATGGAAAATGTAATTTCCATTGTAAAAGTATTGTCTTTGAATTGGCAGCCTTCAACAATGAGTGAGGCTGAGGCTCAAAAGTATTTCCGGGGTGCTTCGGATACGCTCTATCAATCGACCTTATTATTGGGAAGTATTCTTGAAACGGACTATGACCTCAAAGATTTTTCGCGGCTTCTCGAAGATATTGAAGCCTTGTTGTCGGGACCTGATTCAAAACTGGGTATCCTTGGGCAAATTAGAAAATTTGTGCCGACGCTCACTTCGGCAAAACAGATCGTTTTGAATGATCAGACTTCTGTGATTCAAAAAGCAAAATGGCCTGACGTTTTTGGTTTTACGGCCCATTTTGTCGAGCAAGGATTATATTACTATTATTTCGTGAATCCACGAAGCGCGGACTCTGGTCCAGGATTAGAAAGTGCTGATCTTCTTATAAAAAATTTAATGGGGGTTTTGACTCAATTAATTAATTTCCGAGTCACCCAAAATCCTGTTCGTGGAGTTCCAAGCTCCGGAGAGATTTCAAATCTGGAATTAACAAATTTAATTCTTTCCTTAAAGTCGGCCGGAATTTTGCCAGGCGATTTAACTCCTGAATCCATGAATATGGCGGTGACGGCCGTCACTCAAAAAATAATTTATGATCCAAAGCTGCGCTTATCGGGCCACAAACCAACTGGATTTTCGAAAGATAATATTACTTATCTCCAGAATGAGCTTGGAATCTGGAGTTCGACGCAACACTTGTTGTCCAAGGTCTTTACTGATGCTGGAAAGAAAGAATTATCAGGCGTTCAATTACTTAAAATATTGGAGTCAGTTCCTCTTGTTGGCGCGGCCGAGTTGCAACGAATTGTGAGTATTTCTCCCTCTTTTGTTTTGGATCCGCAGGGGCGTCTTTATTTGGGAAAAAATAATCGAAATTATGATTTACACTCAGCGGGAAATCTTAACTTTGCAAGATTGCTGGCTCGTTTGGTTATTCATGGCTATGCGGGTGACTTGGATCGCGCGATTGATCCGGCTCGTGGCGTAACTCTCGATGAAATGAATGCCCTCTACACGGACGTAAAATCAGTTATTGTGGCAATGGGCTTGGTCGAACCGAACAATATAGTTTTTGCTAAGAATCGTTTTATGGAAGCTAATCTTTTCACACCAGCTGCGGATGGAAATGATTATTTGAACTTAGCGGAAGGTTCACAATTGTTCACAATGATTATGAGTGGACTCACCTTAAATGGTATGGTGGTAAAAGCCTTGGGCGACCAATGTGTGGCGAAAGTTGGTGCTAGCGACATAGAAACGAGACTGAAAGTTGACTGTGTCATCGATTTTTATCGTAAAAACTTTACGACAATTTTTAGCTCCATGCCTGATTTGTCTGTCTATATGACGAAAGCGACCCCCGAAGTTTTTCATTATATTACTTTTGATTTCTTGAAGTCGACGGGCTGGGTGCCGACAGCAGATAATACCGCTACACGATCAGATTTAAACTTACTCCCGCATGTGTTTCAGTATGCTGAGTCGACCTTCCAGCGATTCGATACTGATAAAGACGGATTCTTGACGGATGAAGAAGTTAAAATGGCTTACCCTATTTATAGGGGATTGCTGAGCAAATTTAGCGGTACAAATATAGACGTTATCAATCGAGCCGCCTTTTATTATATTGCGATAAAAGGCACGATCCCTTGTGGTTTTACAGATTTAATTAGTTATATTTGGAAAATCTGGTGGAATAAGAAAATTAATGCCCATGTCGATCGAGGTAATTTATCCGATCTCTTTGGTTCGATCGCGGATGTTCTCAGTGGTGGCGGAAAAAAATGTTCAAACAAAAGTGCTCGCCCCTTTGATCCACCTCCGGGATTTATCAATCAAACAGAAGGGGCTCCGTCCTTAGATTTTTCTATCTTGCCGGTAGTTCAGACGCCCATGGGAAGCTCTTTTTTCTCTGATAGCGAAGAATAATCTTTTAAATTTTTTGGTTGGATTTTCTAAAATGAAAGTCTGACTTTTTTAAAAAGGATTAGAATTGATTTTTCCACATCATAGATTCGACAGGATAAGCTACTTTTTCATTATATTTAGCGCTGGACTTTTTATTGTAGGGAGTCAGAATCTCACCCTTGACTTCAAAATAGATGAGCTGACCAATTGGCATTCCACTGTAAACTCGAACGGGTTGTTTTACGGAAATTTCTAATGTCCAATAATTGCAAAATCCGATATCACCTTTTCCTGCCGTTGCGTGAATATCAATTCCAAGGCGACCAACCGAAGATTTTCCCTCAAGAAAGGGAACGTGTTTTAAGGTCTCCGTGTATTCTTGAGTCACACCCAAATATAAAAAATTTGGTTCAAGAATAAAACCCTCTGACGGAATTTCAAATGATTTAATCTGATTGTGTTTCTTGGCATCCAGAACTTGGTCTGTGTAGGTCGCCAAGGTAGATCCTAAATGGACGTCATAGGAATTTGATCCTAAACAATCACGATGAAAAGGGGATACTTTAATATCCCCTTTTTCCATTGCATTTAGAATTTCCTGATCAGTGAGAATCACTACTTAGTTTCTCTATGAACAGTGTGACGTTTTAGGTTCGGATTGTATTTTTTCTTCTCCATCCGACCGGGAGTTTTGGTTTTATTTTTTGTTGTTGTGTAGCGAGAAACGGGCTTTCCTTCTGCCTTAGCTTCTGTGCACTCCAAAGTTACAATGATTCGTCCGCTCTTTTTTGCCATATCCAGCCTCGCTGTATTGATGTAAATAGGAGGGTAGGGATAGCAAAAAACGCGCCCAAACTCAATAGACATTTTGCGTAAATTATGGGAAGAGAGGGCTTTTCTGGGGGGATTCATGAAAAAGAGTGTTTTGTTGCTGTTGGTTTTCTTCTCTCTGCAATCTTTGGCTGCAGATCAGCTACTGAATGGGCGCAATTTGGACCCCGTGAGCCTGCAACAGGCACTTTCAAGCGTTCGACCAGGAGATATTGTGGTTTTAGGGGAGCAGCATGGCACAACGGCTCAACCAGTGTTTCAGCTGCAATTGATGGAAGCTCTTCGGAAAAAGGGATTAAAAGTGAGTCTCGGGATGGAGTTTTTTGAATACCCGGGACAAGCCTTTGTGAATGAATATCGTTCGGGAACTTTGTCAGAGTCTGATTTTTTGAAGAACATCAAATGGGGCCATGGCTTTCCTTTTACTTCCTACCGGCAACAAGTTCTTTTTCCAAAACTCGGAGAAGAATATGTTGTGGCTTTAAATGCTCCACTGAGTCTGACCGGAAAAATAGCAAAAACTGGATTGGCCTCGCTGACGGATCTAGAGCTTTCCTTGATGCCGTCTGGTTTTACACAAGGAAATCTTGGCTACAAAGAGCGTTTTAAAGACATTATGGGGGACCATTTACCAAATCCAGCAGCTTTGGATAACTATTTTGCCGCTCAAAGCACTTGGGATGACACCATGTCTTGGAGGGCGAATTTATTTTTAAGCCAACATCCAGAGCAAGTTTTGGTGATCATTGTCGGCGAATTTCATGTTCAATATGGTGGGGGGCTTCCCGACCGATTGAAGGCTCGTGGCGCGAATTCAGTGACGAAATTTTCCCTGGTCAATTTAAATGGATTAACTTCTGAGCAGGTCAGTCAGGAATTACAGCCTTCCAATCAGTATGGAGAACGAGCTGATTATATTTGGGCGGCCCAGTATGCGAACTGATCCCGACGAAAAGCTAGGTTAAGTTTAGGCCTTATTGAATTCCAGAGGTTTCCTCTTCAGACTGGATAAAAGAGGTCCGTATGATTCCAACAGAAATTAAAATTCTAGTCGCTGACGACATGCCGACCATTCGAGATTTAGTAAAGACACAACTAAGAGCCTTGGGATTTAAGAAAATTTTGGAAGCAGAAAATGGAGAGCAAGCTCTGAATCTCCTCATCCAACATGAAGACGGTCCCGATAAAGTGAAAATGATTATTTCTGATTGGAATATGCCAAAAATGTCGGGACTCGAGTTTTTGAAGCAAGTCAGGGCGACGGAGCATTGGGCGAATCTGCCTTTTGTTTTACTCACTTCTGAATCAGAGCGAGATCAAGTCACTGAAGCTATTTTAGCCGGAGTTTCTCAATATGTGGTTAAACCTTTTGCAGGTAAAGCCTTTGAAGAAAAAATGAAGTCAGCTTGGGCCAAACATCAGAAAAAATAAGTAGAAAAAAAGTTCAGCAGTGCTTAGCTAGTTTGTTTTTTAAAAGTTTTTAAGAGACTTTACTTAACAAGGAAGTTTGTGAGAGATAAGGGACTCTGACGGTCAGAGTGCTTCCTTGACCGACAGTGGAATCCACCCAAGCTGTTCCTCCCAATTGCTTAGCAGCAAAAAGAATGGCATCCATCCCCACTCCACGGCCGGAAGTTTGTGTGATCATTTCCTTAGTGGAAAATTGGGAATCAAAGACATGTTGAATCACTTCAAAGTCAGATTCCTGCGCACAAGAAATATTTTTGGCAGTTAAGCGGGCGCGGATTTTTTCTGGAGAGATTCCGCTACCATCATCTTTAATTTCAATTCTGAGCCATTCGCCATCGTGGGAATTTTCGAGAATAAAAGTCGTTTGGATTTTTCCTGTCGGATTTTTACCAAGGGATTCTCTTGCCTCTGGGGTTTCAATTCCATGATCGACGGCATTGCGGTAGGCGTGTATAAGAGTGCTGAACAGTTGCTCATAATGTTCTGGAAGCAGCTTGATACTGGTATTGTTGATTTCCAGCGGAAAAACTGATTTACCTTCAGAATGAGAAATCTGCTGAATGACCTCATTATAGTGAGCGACAAAATGACGGACGGGCTCCATTAAAAATTCTTCAGTGAATTTATTTTTCTGAGCTTGGGGCATTTGCGATGAAGAAATAAAGGATTGCAGTGCCTGCGCAGAAAGCTCCACTCGTCGTTGCTTTGATTTTTCTGGAGTGCCAATAATATCCTGATTGTCTTTTAAAAATTGAGAAAATTGCAATGAGACTTTTTCGGAAAGATCTTTCAAATTCTCAAATTTAGTATCGATGGGATCAGCTTTCCACTCAGTGAGTGCTGTTTCTGTTGAATGACAAAGCTCTACCACAGATTTGATTGAAAACATCGCCGCTCCACCTTTTAGGGTGTGGAGCAAACGAAATTCACCATCGGCATCAAAGGGGTCGGTTTGAGAAACCTCATTGAGTTTCTGTAAAATTTCTTGAGCCTCGCGCAGAAAACTTTCAAATTGAAATTTATTTTTAACTAAATGTAAAATCATTTTGGCATGAGCACGTTCTGATTCAGCTATATTTTTTGCTTCAATCAACTGAGTGAGGTCAGAAGCAACGACGACAATTCCGACCGTTACGTTTTCTTTATTTTTTAACGGATAGTATTCCAACTGAATGTATTTTCCCTCACTATTTGGAAATGTTTGTGGTGCGAGTGGTGCTAGATCTTCAAAAGGCAACATTTCGGCATATACAGCTTTCATCCATTTTTGAAATCCTGGGGTTTCTTTTTCTTTGAGGCCTAACACCTCCCAAATTTTTTTCCCGACGGGGACGGTTTGAATCGTATTCAGGCAAGCTTTTGAATACACATCAAGGCAGTCACCCTGTTTGTCAAAAAGCAAAAACCCTTGACTGAGACTGTCGAGCAGCGCTGCCATGGTTTGATTCAATTTTGAAATTTCGAGGGTTCGATCAACCACCATTTTTTCTAAATTTTCAGAGTAATTTTTCAATTCAGCTTGCGCGGAGCGAAGATCGTTAATGACGTGTTCTTTTTGGTCAAGTTCAGTTCGGTATTTACTCTGTAGAGTTTCTTCTAAAGTGACATCACGAAAATAAACAAGCCACGACGCTTGGTGTTCATTTGAATCAAAGGCTTGTAGCGTAATTTGAATCTTGCCCGCTTTTCTTGAGTGAGTTTGAAAAGCTATCTCTTGATAAGGAGTTGACTCAGAAACGGTCTTTAATTCATTCAAACACTGAACAGGCTCTTGAAAATTGAAAATCTGATCTAAGGTTAGCTGAGCACGTTGAATTTTTCTAAGAGATAAGTCACAGATCGTGGCCGCCGCTTCATTGCAATAGAGAACTTTTTTTTCTGAATCAATCAGAAAGACGGGCTCGAGCAGAGCTTCAAATATTTTTTGCTCAATTTTTTTGCTCATGATGAACGGTGCTCCTCAGGTCTCTATCTCAATGCTTATCGGCAGCTCGCCGTAATAACATTATGGACTTAAGTCTATTGATCCAAGGGTAGGACTACACAAAGAGTTCATTGATATCTCATAATAGGGCGATGAGCTCCGGAGGTGAGTATGAGTAAGCATGAAATCAACATTGAAAAAACAGATCGCAATTTTAAAGTCAAAGTTACGGGTGTGCTTGATGAAGATGTCGACTTCAACTTGTATAGTCTTGTAGGAGCGAGCAGCATTGAATTAAATTTAGAAAATGTGAAAAGTATTAATTCCTGTGGGATTCGTGAGTGGATTAAATGGATAAGATCAGCCATAGGAGCTCAGGTGAGCTATCTCCTTTGCCCGAAAATCATTGTGGATCAAATCAATATGGTTCAAGGGTTTTTGCCAGCAGGAGCAAAGGTCTTAAGCTTTTACGTTCCCTACTATTCTGAGGAATCAGGTGAAGAAAAGAATGTTCTTTTCACTCTGGGAAAAGAATATTCTGAATCGTCTGTCGTTCCTCCCGCTGGAATCAAAGATTCCGCTGGTCAGGAGATGGAGATCGACGTTGTTGAGTCCAAGTACTTTAAATTCATAACGAAGTAATCGGGTAAAACCGCATGAAGCCATAAGTCGACGGCAGAGATGAATCCGGTAAGAACGGTGTTAAGCGAAGCTCTGGAATTAAGTCCGGCTAAACCTAAACCAATATCTAGTTCGAAATAAAAACAATTTAATCTCAGTAAAATCTAAAAGTAATAGAAGGTCTAAGTTTAGTCCTCACCTTAAATGGCCGATAAGAATCATCGGAGGGCTTTTGGACAATTTTCGAAACCAGGTGCTTATTTTTGAAGATGACCGAACCTTGTCGGCAGCATTGAAAGCCGCCTTCGAACGGGAGGGTTTTGTGGCTTATACCACAACGAATCCTAATGATGCGCGAGAGTTGTTGGCGTTAAAACCTATTGGCGTATTAGTGATTGATTGCTTACTACCTGAGATGAGCGGGGTGGAATTCGTCGAGTCAATACGGTCAAAATTTCCGACAGAAATATTGGAAGTTATTTTGATGAGTGGAATTTTTGTAGACCCCTCTTTTATCAAAGACTCGCTGCGCACAACCGCTGGAAAATATTTTTTGAAGAAGCCCTTTGATCTTTCGCAGTTGCTTTCGTTGGTAGAAAAACCAGTTAGCCGACCTTCTGATCCTGGAATTTCGACCAATCCACGAATGAGACTCTATCAAATGTTTAGTCAAGAAAAAGTGTCTGCTAGGGATAAACGTAAAGCTCTTGAAGCTTTGGATGAAATACATGGTTTTGATTTGCCGTTTATTTATAGTCTTTTAGTTGAATCTCAATTTTCTGGTCATTTAAATTTAGTCACTACTGTGGGAGAGGTTTTTGGCCTCAGCTTATCAAATGGAAATATTACCAACGTAGATATTCCAGACAAGGAAACTTACATCGGGAAATTATTGGTGGACAAAGGTTACCTGCATCCAGATGATTTGTTGTCCGTAGTCAAAGATAAATCTCAGAAGAAATTTGGTGAAAAATTGACGAAAAGTTTTATGGTTAGCCCTCATGCTCTCGATATGGCTTTGTCATTTCAAATGAATATTCGATTATCCAAAACGATTGTTGATAAAAAAATTGCGGTGAATCTGGTAGAAACCAAAGTCGAACTCACCAAGCCCTACATTGAGCCTGAGGAGTTCGCAGAGTTTCTACATGACTGGATTGCCTCTAAAATTTCGGTTCAGTGGTTAAGGGCTCATTATGTGCAATGGATGATCTATTCTTTGGAAAAAACGCCATCATTCAGAGAAAATCATCCCGCACTTTTGTCCCCACTTGTTCAAACTTTACCAAATCTGTTTAATGCACTGAGCTCCGGGGCCTCCTTGTCGCAAATATTGGATTCAAGAAAATTTATAGAAGAGCCTTTTTACAAAGCCTTGCACTATTTACTTACAAGCGGTCTTTTGGTTTTCTCATCCGCGAAATCTGATTTAACTTCGCAGGATCGAATGAACCAGTTAAATAAAATATATGCACAATTTAATGGTCTCAATAAAGTTGAGATTTTCGATTTGATTACACAGATGGTGGGAGATCAGCATGATGTTCCTGAATTGGTGATCCAAAAATTTTCTCGATTTCTTGGGAGAGCGCCATCGCCCAATGAAAAAGTATTATTTAGTTTGTATCAGCAATTAACCAATTTAGCTTTGCATGCTTTTGAATTTGTAAAGAGTGGAAAAACTGAAAAATTGAAAGACGAAATGGCTAAAGTGGAAGTGGTTCAAAAAATGCAGACCACTCAACAATTCGAAGAAGCGAAAAATCATCTACAAAAAAGCTCCTTTAAAGTGGCCTTAGATTTACTTCATCAGGTCCAAGACGTGGATCCTAAATTTGAAAAACTTCGAATTTATCTGTCTTGGGCAAGACTAGGAATGATGGATTCGATTCACAAAGAAAAAATAATCACAGAAGTAGAAATGGAAATGATCCAAATACCACCGGAAGAGAAATTTGACGCTATTTATAGCTTCGTCCAGGGGCTTTTAGCTAAAGCTCGTGGTGACTTTTCTGCGGCTCATAAGCTTTTTGCCAAGGCGATGTCGTTGGATCCCACAATGATTGTTGCTCGTCGAGAAATGACAGTTCTTGCAGGAATGGCCAATCAGAAAAAGGGCGATATGTTCAATAAAGATTTAAAAGATGTTTTCGGTTCAATTTTTAGAAAAAAATCCTAAAATAAAGTCGCAATGATTGTTTTGTAATCATGACCTTCTAAAATCATTGTGACGACCTGTTTGGCTTTGCGAATTTTTTCGAGGAAATTCTCCGCATGGCCAATGATGATTCTTTGCGGGTGCCCAGCCCAAGCTTGTTTAATAAGATCATTGAGCTCAAGGGCTTCTTTATAATTTTCAATGCGTATAGGGTTGGTGATATCGAAGGAGCTTGAGCCCGCAGTGTCTAAATGAATCACCCATTGATAACGGTCAAGTTCTGCTTGTTTGTTGGTTTTAAGACTGGCGAAAAAGTCATCAATGTCACCAGGCCAATAGGCAATGGAGTCCAGAGAGCCTCTGTCACAAACGATGGCTTGAACCTTGTTTTCTGCTGTAATCAGATCCTCAAGTTCTCTTTGAACAAAACAAATAGCTCTTTGGGCATGGATTTTTCCAAGGGCCGTCGCTTTGCGTGGAAAACCACCTCGGTAGAGAATTGAAGCGGACTCCGGTACAATATTCACTTTTCCCGCCAGGTCCTTTTGCAAGACTTCAACTAAAGTTGTTTTTCCACCTGAAGGACCGCCAGTGACAACAATTTTTATTTTATTCATAGCTGCTGACTCTCCGGTAAAGCTTTATTCTATCTCAAATTCGATAACTAAGGGAAGATGATCGGATAAATTACTCCATGGTGCATGTTGCCAGGTCTCGGCTAAAATAATTTTTAGATGTCGATAGTAAAGTCGATCTAGTCTTAGGATGGGGAAAAAATTTGGGAAGGACCGCTGATAATCTCCGGCATGAGTTTTTGAAGACTCTTTTAGTTCCAGTGATTGCCACAAGGTAGGAGAGGCTTGCTTAGACCAATCATTAAAATCACCGGCCAGAATAAGGGGCGTTTTTGCCGGAACGTGGGAGTGCGCCCGCGCGATGATTTTTTGTAACTGTTTTTTTCGACTAAAATGAGTCAAATCTAAATGGACGTTGAATAAATGCAAAGGAACATCCAAGGCTGGAATTTTAACGGCGCAATGAAGAAGTCCCCTTTGTTCCAGTTTATAATTACTGAGAGGAATATTCTCAGCGAATACAATGGGAAAGCGGCTTAAAATAGCATTGCCATGATGGCGTTGGTGGTAAGTGGCATTTTTCCCGTAGACATGATAGGGCCATTTGTTGGCAGATAAAAACTCGCAATGATTGGTTCCAGGCCAGTGTGGAATTTTTTTACTGAGTTTAAGGTTTTCTCCAACAACCTCTTGTAAAAAAACAAGATCTGCATCAGTTTCTTGCAAAGCTTCTTTCAATTCATGCAAGGTGAACCGATTGTTGAAAATCGAAAAACCTTTGTGAATGTTCATGGAAAGTATTTTTAATTTCATATCCAAAACCTAAACCAATAAAGTATTCTTGCCAAAATTTTTCGCGGAAAAGTGATGTGGCCAAGCTCTTCAAGGGTAATTTCTCGACTATTTTTGATGTCTTTTTTCCATTGCTCAGTGAGAATATTGATCAACGATGGTTCAGTGATAACGGCCTCAGCCTCCAAATCATGATTAAAACTGCGATGATTTAAATTATGTGAGCCAACGGTGGCCCAATCATCCACAATCAAAGTCTTGGCATGCAGGACTCGATTTTGATATTCGAAAATTCGCACACCACTTTCAAGAAGTCTTTCATAGAGAGAACGTGAGGCCTCCCGTACGAACCAGACGTCAGTGACTTCAGGTAAAAGAAGCTGCACAGAGATTCCCTTTGCCGCGACTTTTCGCAAATTTCTTAAAATACTTTTTCGAGGTAAAAAATAGGCATTCGTGATCCAAATGCGAGTTTGGGCGTGTATGAGCTTGGCATTGAGTTCACGGAGCAGATGAAATCTCCAGTAAGTACGACTGTTGAGACGAAATCTAGAGCGTACTATTTTAAAGGCTCGTCCAAAACGAATGAAGGAACGAAGATTGGTTCGACGGAAATAGCGAGAGGTTGTCCAGGTTTCATTAAAGGCTTTTTGTAAAATTTTAAGATCCGAGTTAGTGGAAAAATTTTTGGCAATAAGACCGCTATCGCGCCAAGCTTTGTTGCCAAGATAAGTTTCACTATGGACTTGAGAAATATTGAAAGAACCCATCATGACGACTTGTTCATCAAAAAGGGCAATTTTTCGATGATTGCGCTTATTGATGCGTCTGAAAAACCACAAGAGTCGGTTCAAACGATTCCATGAAATATGGTACCAAAAATCAATACCAAAAGGAAGTGGATGATAAATTCGAAAAGAAATATTTCGTGAAGCACATTCTGCATGCAATCGATGAAGCCAATTATAGCTACCAATTCCATCCACAAGCAGGCGAACGTGGACTCCCCGGCGACGAGCGGATTCTAAGGAATTTAAAATTTTAAGTCCAATGGGGTCTAAGTTAAAAATATAACTTTCGATAAAGATATTGCTGTGAGCGTTGTTGATTTGCTCAATGAGATGTACAAAATATTCATCGCCCGAAAAAATAAGCGAAATATCAGTGGGTATAAGTTCTGAGGAGCTTGACATCATGAGCAAAAATCCAATTGTAAAAACACGATCATCGACATTCGAGCCTCTTCAGGTTCAAATAAATTTTAAAGGTTTGGAGCGCCAAAATGAAGTTATTTTTTATTATGATCTCCTTGTGTGCAGAGATGTTACTTGCCGAAACTTCAACAAGTTCGGCTCAGATCATTTTAGGGGTCTTTGACCAGTCAAAGAAGATTGACTTTGAAACACGAATTGCGCCTATTCTGCAGGCAGAGATTCAAGGTTGTTCTGATTGCGTAGTGAAAAACTACTCGAGCTATGACGCTCAAGGAAATTTTATCATGGACGAAGCTTTTGCGCATCAATTGGAGCTTTCGTCGCAAGAGGCGACAGTGATTTTTGTGAATTTCAATGAAAAAGTGAGCCAGGCCAATCAGGTGCTCGTAGAGGCTTTAAAAAAAGCACAAGCGGCAGGTCGCTTGGTGGTCTTTGCAGCGGGGCAACCTACAGAGAATAAAAACTCCGCACCCTTGTCGCAGACCATCGCAGGGCAAGTGCCAAAGGCACTTATTATTGGAGAACTGGGAGAGAAAGATCGGTTATTGGGGGCAAGTTATTTCGGACCAGAGATGTTAACGGCACTTCGTCCTCCAAAAGACCAAATTGGTCGGGGAGTGGCTCCTGCTATTTTTGCAGGACGGTTGACTAAGTTTTTTCGCAAAAAAACGGACTGGGTGAAGTATTTGTTCGAAAGAAAACTCGCCAATAAGAAAATCTGGTTGGACCTTTCGGATTGTTTTAAGAACTAGCTCAACTGGCCCCCTAACATGGTGATGGCTTAGAGCTTGCTGATATTTTGGCATATGAAGCCAGAATGTTCGTGTTCATCAAACTCAAACCCACGTGCATCTGAAAATCGGACACTCGTTGTTGCTTGTGGGTTTTATTCTAGA
>CAIYID010000048.1 GCA_903926205.1 uncultured Bdellovibrionales bacterium | reverse complement strand
CGAGATCGTTGGCAGCGTTTTCGCTTTCCAATCCAATTTATCCCACTTTAAGACTGGCTTGATTCTGGCTTACATAACCCACTGAAACATCGTTCTGGTTGAATCATGGGAAATCAATCCCACCAACATCGGAACGGTATCGATAAAATTGAAATTGGTTCCGTGAGCAAGATTTTTACAACTTATTGGGCCGTATCAACCTTTGGCATTCAGCATCGTTTTGAAACAATTATTTATGCTTGGCCTCTGAAAAATAATGATTCAAATCATGAATGGGATGTTCATTTTGTTGGGTCTCGAGATCCTGATTTTGGAAAGCTTTCTTTGCAATTTATTTTTGCTAAATTAAATGAGCATGGAATTAAACGAATTCGTCATCTTAGTTTTGACGAAAATTTTAAATATATAGATGATCCACGATCCGGAGCAACCGCAGAGAGCTTTCTTCGGACCTCAGATCCTCAACCAACCACGGTTGTGAGCCGTTTGAAAGCAGCCGTAAAATCAATTTCTTCGGGTTACCCGCAGTTAGTAAAGACGATGAGTACTCGTTATAGTATTAATTTACCTAGAGTCAGTTCAATGTCAGTTGCGAATATTCGTGTGCTTGATGCAAAAGAAATTTCTTCTGCGAGCCTGCAGACAGCCACGATGTTCTCTTATCACTCACGCCCCCTCCTTCCTATTCTCAAAGAAATGAATCGCAATTCCAATAATTATACGGCAAATAATATTTTTGAAGCCTTAGGCGGACAAAATTCCTTTAGATTTTTTCTCCAGCAAAAACTCAATCTGGACGAACGAGATGCTGTTATTTTTAACGGTTCAGGAGATCGATACGATGAGAATCCACGCCTCGGGCATTACAATGAATCCACTTGTGAAACAATTCTTCAAGTGATTCATGGCTTACGGAGTGTTCTTAAAAATTCTGGTTTAGGTTTGTCGCTTCAAGATGCTCTGGCGGTTGTCGGTAAAGATCAGGGTGCAACAGTGAATATCTATGAAAATGACCTGACCAAGGGTGCCGTCATTGCAAAAACAGGAACGGTGAATCCGACCGTGGCACTGGCCGGAGTGGCTAATACAAAGGAAGGCGCTATTCTTTTTGCTTCGATGTATGGTCCCGCCAACACAGCAGCGCTAAGACGAACCGGGCGAGCTCAGATTGGTAACTTTCTGACTCAGTTGGTGAGAACGAAGGGCGGAGGCGTGCCAGTGGAATATTCGCAGAAAATAGTTTTTCCTCTAGACAAGGATTCAGATTTGGTGAAATTTTATGAGCCGGCAATGAAGAGTTCAATTAATTTTAATCACAATCCATGAATGGATACCTTATGAATAAATATCAGAGATTATTTTTTTTCCAAACTATTTTTGGATTTATATTTTTATTTGGCTTTGAGCTTAAAGCTCAGACGGAATCAAGTAAGAGATCTTGGTTTCAAGCGGCTCAGCAAGGAGAATTGGTCAAAATTAAAAAATTATACAAAAAAGTAAAAGTCGATTCGGAAAACCCAGAAGGAGAAACTGCATTAATTTTAGCGGCAGAAGCAGGTTCAAAAGAAGTGGTGGAGTTTTTGCTAAGTCAAAAAGCGAATGTGAATATCAAAGATCATTCTGGAAATTTAGCTTTAGTGTATTCTATTGAAATGGGTGCGGATGAGATATCGTTTTTACTACTTCAATCAGGAACGGTTCGAGATTTTAAAACGAAAGAGGCCAATTCATTGTTTGCCTTGGCCGCAAAAGCTGGGCGTACAAAAATAATCGATGAGCTTTTAAAAAATGAAACTAGGGTTCTTGATCAAGTGAATGAGGAGGGCGAAACGCCTGTGATGGTGGCTCTACGTAGTGCCCATTTTGCGCTCGCGGAATACCTGCTTAAGCAAGGGGCCAAGCTTGATCTTAAAAACAAAAAAGGTCAAACTCTTCTAGAGATCGCCAAAGAGTCCGGTGTGCCAGAAGGGCATTCCATTTATCGTGTGCTTGCCACGACCAAGACTGCGCATTGAGCGAAAAGAAGGCCTCGACAATAGGCTTGATTGACTGTCAAACGGTCGGAATTCCTCAATTTAATTTTTAAAATGTCGATCCCATGGTGGATCAATTTTAAAAAGAGGGATTCCTATGTTTACCTTTATATCTAAAATGGGTTTGAAGTCGAAGTTGTTAATGTCAAATTTGCTGATGGCAAGCTTACTTCTCGTTGTCGGTTTTTTCAGTTATTACAGTATGTCGAAGGTGAATACTCATTACGATAAAGTTGTAACATTAAATATGCCTAGAGTTCGCTTCACTGAAGAACTGCTGGTGCGTTATCAGCGAATTCGTATAGATCTTCGAACCTTGGGCTTAACAGGACTAGTTCAGGCCAAGCAGCAAGAGGCGATCACAGATGCGAAAGAGGCCATGGGGGAATATGAACAGCTAAAGGTCGCGCTTTTAGCTATTCAGTGTGTTCCTGGAAAAACATTTTGCAATGAGACAGAAGATCAAAAGTTTAGCGCAGTGGAAGGGGCCTGGTCACGCTTTAAGGAAATTGGCGAGAAAGTTTTGACTTATCACGCGGCAGGTTCAAAAGAACTTACTGATAAAATGTTGGAACTTTTTGTAAAAGATTGCCCAGACGCCGCTGCGAATTACAAAGCGGCGATTGAAGATTTCTTGGAATATCAGTCGAGTCTCACCAACATCAATGTGGATGAAGCACAATCTTTGTCAAAAAAATCGACGATTTGGATGTTGAGTCTGATTGTTAGCGGACTGCTTCTTGGAATCGGCGTCGCCTTTGCTTTTGCAAATTATATTATCAAAGCCATCAATCTTGTAACAGAACTACTCACTCAAAACTCTGTGCAATTAGCGGGAGCTTCTGAAACGATTGCCTCTTCTTCACAAGAGCTTTCTCAAGCGACAACAGAACAAGCGGCTTCTTTACAGCAAACAGCGGCCTCCATTGAACAGATGAGTTCAATGGTGACTAAAAACTCTGAAAACGCACGCATGGCGGCAGACACTTCCAGCCAATCTCAGTTACGGGTTGAAGAAGGTAAATCAGCTGTGGAGCAGATGGCGAACGCGATGGGAGATATTAATTCTGCCAATGATAATATCATGAATCAAATCAATCAAAGTAATGCGCAGATGACAGAGATTTTGACGGTGATTTTAGAAATCGGAAATAAAACCAAAGTCATCAACGATATTGTGTTTCAAACGAAACTACTTTCTTTTAATGCTTCTGTTGAAGCGGCACGAGCTGGTGAACACGGTAAAGGTTTTGCTGTTGTCGCGGAAGAAGTTGGAAATTTGGCCCAGATGAGCGGTAATGCGGCTAAGGAAATTTCGCAGATGTTGGCCGAGGGAAATCAGAAAGTAGCTAAAATTGTAGCCAATACAAAATCTTCCGTAGAGAGTTTGATCAAAGAAGGAAAATCCAAAGTTGAAATTGGAAACAATGTGGCTCAACAGTGCGGTCAAATTTTGAATAGTATTGTGAGCAATGTTGGAGATGTAAATAGAATGGCTGGTGAAATCTCCTTAGCAAGCCAAGAGCAATCCATGGGTGTGCGTGAGATCACTAATGCCATTGGACAATTGGAGACCGCCACGCAACAAAATGCCGCGAATTCCGAGCAGTCGTCAAAAGCCGCTGAAGAATTAGCTTCTCAGGCGGAGACTTTGAGGTCGGCTGTCGGAGACCTCATTCAGTTGGTTCGTGGTAAAAATGAATTTACTTTTGTTTCTAAAAGTCAGCAGGATAATTTTAAGAAGGTTGGTTGATCTAGCCTTTTTTTACCAGAGCGGCGATCGCCTGTGCTAAAGCAAGGGCATCAAAGGGCTTTGCCATATGCACATCAAAGCCAGCCGAAAGCGCTCGCTGAACATCTCTTTCAGAGGCAAAGGCCGTTAGTGCTAAGGCGGGAGTTTTACCTCCTTGCTCAGAACTTAATTTTCTTATTTTACCTATCAAGCTGTAACCGTCTTCTTCAGGCATGGCAATATCGCTCACTAAGACATCGGGCTTGAGCTTTTCAAAAGCGGCGAACGCTTGTGCGGCTGTCGAATAAGGATGAGGTATTGCGCCAAAAAATTTTAAATCTTCGATCAATACTTCGAGAGTGCTCGAATCATCATCAACGAGCATCACATTCAAGTCTGTGAGCTTTGCTCGAATGATCTCCTCAGGGCTGGTTTCATTTTTAACAATATTGCCTTTGAGGATTTTCTCTGTACTGAAATTTTCTACGCTATTCGCGGGGCCAGTGTTTCCTGAATTATTAGCAGCGAGGCCGGGGGGACTCGTCGTTGCGATATTATCTGCTTTAAGGGAAATAACTTTGGCGGGAAATAAAATCGTGAATGTTGCTCCCTTGTTGATCCCTTCGCTTCCGGCGCGGACCGAGCCTCCTTGAAGTTGCACGAGATCACGAACAATAGATAATCCTAAACCTAGGCCGCCGTGAACTCGGACCGAACTGCTGTCGGCCTGACTGAATCGTTCAAAAATACTAGGTAAAAAATCCGGACTGATTCCTTTTCCTTGATCGATGACTTTGATAGACACAAATTTCTCACCATTGTCTTCGAAGGCTTTGATTTCGATACGAATCAAACCACCTTTTTCTGAAAATTTAATGGCGTTCGTGAGTAGGTTCCACATGATCTGCTGAATCCGTTCCCGATCACCCCAGACTTTTTCATCTTTCAAATTAGCTTCCAAATCAATAGTTATTTGCTTGTGATCCGCCAAAAGGTGAAGTGATTCGATGGCTAATTTGACAGGCTCAATGGGATTAATATCGGAAAAATTGATTGAAAGTTTGCCGGACTGGATTCGAACGACGTCAAGCATATCATCAATGAGTTGTCCCTGAATTTTAGCGGACTTCTCAATCATTTCAATCCCATGTTTAAGTTTCTCAGAATCAAATTGTCGTCTTTGAATTAGCTGCGCCCAAGAAAGAATAGACGTGAGTGGTGTGCGGAGCTCGTGGGAAAGTGTCGCTAAAAATTCATTTTTTATTCGATTGGCTTTTTCAGCCTCTTCTCTGGCCTTTTTTTCTAAAAGGCGCAAGCGTTCGCGTTCCTCTTCAGCGGCTTTCGTTTTCGTCATATCTTGAACAACACAGGTAACAAGCAGGCCATCTTTTGTCTGGAGGGGGTTCAGGCCAACTTGAATGGGAAATTCTCTTCCCTTTTTAGTGACACCATTAATGCTTTTTCGTTCAGACATGCTCCGTGCAGTAGGATTCTCAAGATAGTGATTAACTTGGCTAGGATGAAACTTCTGAGCATTTTGTGGAACAAGAATTTCGTGATTGAGTCCAACGAGTTCTTGGGGCTCATATTCGAAGATAGATTCCGCTTTTGTATTCACAAAGGTGATAACTCTTTTATTGTTCGTGATAACGATAGCTTCCGGAAAACTTGTCAAAAAGCTACGAAACTTTTCTTCAGATTCTTTTAAAGTAATTTCAATCAATCTTCGTTCGGTGATATCTTCAAAACTAAGAAGAATCGCTTGGGATTCTTTGGTGTCTTGAAAGAGTTCCCCTATCCACTGAATAAGGTTTGCAGAGATGAGTATAATTCTAGTGCCAATTTTTGGAAAATCACAGGACATTTCAAGGTTTACGATTTTTTTATTTAGGGTGAGGGTTTCAGTCAGAAGTTTTCGTAGGTTCAGCAACGAAACACCTTGTACTTCCAAAGTAGCAAAAAAATCTTTTCCTGTGGCTTTTTGTGAAGGTTTAAAATGTTCCCAAAAAGCACGATTAGCAGATCTGATAAGCAAGTGATCATCCAGGATCACCAGCGGCAGGGGCACCGTTTCAGAGATAGAAGATAAGTAATTTCGAGCTTTTTCAGAGATAATAATTTGTTGTTTGAGTGACTCAATATCAATCAGAGTGATCACTGCGCCGTCGATTCTATTGTCGATGGTTTTGTATGGTCGAATTTGAAGTCGCACCCAGCGTCCATGATGGTCCTGGATTTCTTTTTCTAAAGGAATTAAAGATTGAATCACTTTGTTTATCAATGTTTCTAAATTAAGATCAAACTCAGTTTTGATGTCGCGGAGGGGTCGCCCTACATCGCTAGAAATAAGTTTAAAATATTTTTCCGCCATTGGGGTGAATTTACGAAGACGATGATCATTTCCCACGATCAAGATAGGTATTTCCACGCAACCTAAAATATTATTGAGATCACTGCTCAAGTTAAAAAGATCTTTGTTTCGGCTTTGGAGCTCTTCATTGACAGAGGTGAGCTCTTCATTGGATGACTGAATTTCCTCTTTAGCCGTTTCCATTTCTTCATTCGCACTTTGAAGTTCTTCGTTGGTGCTTTGTAGCTCTTCGTTGGTTGAGACCAGTTCTTCTTGTGCACCTTCAAATTCTTCGATCATGGACTCATGGTACAACTTGTCTGTCGTGACCTCTTGCTCGAGTCGCTCAATTCGGTTTCTTAATTTGTTCTCGAGATTCTTTGTTGGCTGTCGATGGATGTTTCTTTTGTTGAACGGAATTCCTTTTAATGATTTTTCCAGAGATTTACTGGTGGTCATCGTTTCAAAAAAAATCACATAATGACGCATTTTTGGCGAAGCCAGGGGATTTGCGGGTAGTGCCTCGATATTAACAGTTAAAAGTTTGTCATCCACTTCAAAAGTGAGAGCTTCTTGTCGAACACTTTTATTTTGCTTTTGTGCAGCAAGGATTGTTGCACGAAGAGGATGGCGAAGCTCCTGTTTTGCCATTTTAAGTAAGTTCGTACTGGGAACACCTGAGGCAGGTTCAAGATAGGGTGAGGTTCGACCTCGAAACTGTACGATCTCAAAATCAGAATTAATAACAACTGCGGGGGGGGCGTATTTGGCAAGAACAATTCGATCAATATTTTTTTCAAAATCAACAGCACCTTTGTTCCTATCAGCAGAGGCCATCGGCGCAGTACTCATATGAGTCACAATACTTTTTGGAAACTGTTCTAAAGCTTTAGATCTATAAGAGCTCAAAGGAAAATCAATAACCATTGGAGCTCGAGCAAAAGTGTTAACATAAATTTTGTGACTTTTGTTGACGAGCTTAAATAGTTTTGTCCCACCGCCGAGACTGTCCGATTTTCCTAAAAAAAGAAAACCACCAGGTTTTATGGCGTAATGAAAAACAGGAATAATGCGTTTTTGCAAATGATGTGTAAAATAGATAAAGACATTTCGACAAGAGAGGAAATCGAGTTTTGAAAACGGCGGATCGTTTGTGACATCATGTTTTGAAAACATGCACATATCACGAATTTCTTTTTTGATTTTGTAGCCGCCCTTGACCTTGTCAAAAAAAACTTGAAGTCGTTCTTTGTTGACAGAATTTTCAATCGCTTCGGAATAAAATCCTGCTCTTGCTTTTTGAATAGCAGATTCGCTAATGTCAGTACCAAAAATTTGAACAGGAAATTTATTTTTCGTTTTGATTAAAAACTCTGTAAGTAAGATCGCCAGTGAATAAACTTCTTCACCGCTGGCGCAGCCAGGAGTCCACGCTCGAATGGGCGAGTGAGCTGGTCTGTTTTTAAGAAGCTTAGGGAAAACCTGCGTCGTTAAAACTTTAAAGGAATCTGGGTCTCGGAAAAACTCAGTGACATTGATAAGCATGTCATCATAAAGAGCTTTCACTTCCTCTGGGTGCTCCTGAAGATCTTTAGCGTAAGCGGCAAGGCTTTCCACTTTTCGCACCATCATTCGGCGCTGAATACGTCTTTTGAGTGTCGTCAATTTGTAGTTTGAGAAATCGACATGTGTCTGCGCCCGAAGCAAGTCGAAAATTGAGCGAAGAATTTCTTCAATTGGATTGGCTGCGGATTGAAGAGAGGCGACAGTCTTATCCGTAAGGGACATGGAATCTTCGGGCAAAACTTCATGAGAGGCGAGGACTTCGTGTGAGGTTTTAGTTGAAAAAGTGAGATGAGGATATTTTGCTTTTTTTGTGAGAGCTTTGGCTAAACTTTCTGGTGGAAGAATATAATCAACGCGACCTGCGGCAATGGCACTTTTTGGCATGCCATCGTATTTTGCCGATTTTGGATCTTGAACCATCACCAGCCCGCCTTCATCTTTGATGGCTTTAATTCCTTTTGTTCCATCATCGGCAGTTCCAGATAGAATCACGCCAATGGATTTATCTTTTTGATCTTTAGCCAGAGATTGAAAGAAAAAATCAATCGTCATGTGTTGGCTTGTTTGTTCCCGCGAATGTAGTCTCAGTAGGCCTTTTGAAAGCTCCATACTGAAATTTGGAGGATTGAGATAAACATGGTTCGGAAGTACACTCATGCCGTCTTCAACTTCATGAACTGGCATTTTTGTGCTCCGAGAAAAAATTTCTGGAGCTAAACTTTCATGGGTCGGGTCAAGATGTTGGACGAAAATAAAGACCATGCCAGTATTAATCGGTAGCGCCTTAAGTAAATCCTTAAAAGCTTCTAGACCACCAGCCGAAGCGCCAATACCGACAGTAAACAATTTTTTTTTTGAGCGAAGATCGAGCTTGTTTGAATTTAACGAGGAAGACGATATCTTTCCCTTTTTTGTTATTTTTTTAATGATCTTATTTCCTTTTAATATTTTCGAAGTTTTTTCAGATTTCGAAAATTTCGACGAGGGTCTGTTCGTTATTCTGTTCTTCATCACAAGAGCACTCACTCCTAGCAGCTGATATTATTTTTTAATTCATTCGAGCGTCTTGTTTCATCCGCTTGTATAAAGTCTTTCTATCGATTCCAATTTCTTTTGCGGTTTTATCGCGAGCGCCGTCATTTTTCTTCACCGCAAACTCGATGTATTTTAAAATGACTTCATCTAAAGTGGGAAGCACTTTTTCATAATCAATTTTAAAAGATTGATTATGACTCATATTTTCGGAGAGGGAAACTAAAGATTTCAAGCCAGCTCCGAAAGATAAGAAATGTTCGAGCGAAATTTGAGGCTCTGCGCAAAGAATCACGGCTCTTTCAACGGTATTTTCAAGTTCCCGAACGTTGCCTCGCCAAGGGTTTTCAATCAAAAAACTAATCGCATCTTTTGAAAAAGAAGTAACGTGAGAGCCATTTTCTAAAGCAAATTTCCTTAAAAAAGATTCCGCCAAGGGCAAGATGTCCTCTTTTCTTTCACGAAGAGGTGGAATGTCAATTTGAATGACATTGAGTCTAAAAAACAAATCTTCCCTAAAACGATGCTCATTCACTTCTAAGGGCAAGTTCCGGTGAGTGGCAGAAATAATTCGGCAATTGATATTGCGATCTTGATTTTCTCCAACGCGTTTAATTTTTCGTTCTTGTAAAACTCTCAGTAATTTAGCTTGGAGGGAAAGGGAAAGATCGCCAATTTCATCTAAAAAAAGAGTGCCATTTTCAGCCTCTTCAAAAAGACCAATCTTTTTTTCAATAGCACCAGTGAAAGCTCCTTTAACATGGCCAAAAAGTTCAGATTCAAGCAAGTTTTCTGGAATTGCCGAGCAATTAATTGCGACGAAGGGACCCTTGTGTTGCTTACTTGAGGTATGAATGAATTTTGCAAAAACCTCTTTCCCGGTTCCACTTTCCCCGGTAATAAAAATACTCGCACTGCTTTTTGCAACCCGTTTTGCAATATCGAGGGCTTTTAGGAAGCCAGGGCTTCGACCAATGATTGGCCCTTGATTAGATCTTGTTGTTTTTACTAACTCGCGAAGCTCGGAGAGGTCACCTTTCAGTGACTTTAAATGTAATGCGCGTTCAATTGAAATTTGTAATTGAGCAAAATGAATCGGTTTGACGATAAAATCGTAAGCCCCTTTTTGGATCGCTTCAACGGCGGTCTCAGCTGATTTTGTCGTAGTGATTAAAATAATTGGTAGGTTTGGCAAAATTTTTCTCATTTGCACTGTTAACTCTAAACCAGACATTTTAGGTAAACTCAGATCCGTCAAGAGAACATCCCACTGACGGCTCGAGTGTGGACTTTCCTTCAGTGCAGATTCTGCATCACTAAAGCAAATAACTTCAAAACCTTTAGGTTTAAAATAAGCAGAAACAAGATCTTGAGTATCTAAGTCATCATCGATCACCACTAACTTCCGATTGTTTTCGGTCGTAGTCATAAAGACTCCTTTATTGTGATGTTCTTTTTATTAGGAACGTTTCGCAACTGAGAGTATACGTATACACCAATTTCACCACTCGTACAGTGAATGACCAAAAAATCCTCAAGATCACGTACATTGTCTGTGCGTACATATATATTCATGTAAAATAGTCGAGACAGAATGACTCAACTAAGACCTTTCCTCCCCCAGGAAAGAATAAAACATTTTTATAGATTCTTCGAAGTATTGTTAGAGCACAATTCGCGCCAAGGGGTCCTTTCTTCATATACTTATTGAAAGTCGCTATAGACGTGGAGAGCTGTTGTTTAAATTGACAGTTGCCTTTTTAAGGAACAGTAAAAAAATTCAAAAAGAATTAAAACGTTCTTTTTTGCAGCAAAAAAACTTAAGGCTAAAGATTATTGAGCCTGAATTGCTCGTAAAATATATTTGAGCAAGTAGATCAAATTAACACGTCAATTTAGTCTACATTTCAAATGTTGCAGTCTGAGATTGAGACAGTGCGAAAAATAGAATGCCAATATTTTTCACCACGATTGATCTATTGATTAATCGACTGTTTCAAATTTTGATTATTTAGCCAGGTAGAAAATTCTTCAATTAATAGAGGTCCCTGATGAATAAGCTCCGCTGCTGAAAGTTTTTCCATTCGAGCTGCTATTGGTTCTAGGCTGGAAAATCCATAGTTCTTTGCCGTGCCGATGATTTGATGGCCAATTTTATGAAAGGCCTCGAGTGAATTTGTTTCGAGGGAAAATCTTAACGTTGCCAAGTCACCCAAACGTCGTTTTAGATAAGTCTCTCGCATTTCAGGTGGTAGAATGAACATAAGTTCCTTCTATAACGTTAAAGTTGGTTTGTATACAAAATATGCAGAGCATGATTTTTCGATAGGATTTATTGATGTCATTTTGGAATAATTCATCAGAAAAATTAATTATAGAATTGAATTCCACCCTTGAAGGACTTTCGACGCAGTCAGCGACTGATCAGCTGAAAACATATGGTGCAAACTCTTTAATTATTCAACGGCGTCATCCTGTTTGGCAATTCTTAATGAAATTTTCAAATCCTCTAGTTCTGATTCTTCTTTTTGCCAGTGGTGTTTCAGCTTTGACTGGCGAAGCAATAAGCTTTGTCCTGATTATTCTTATTGTGCTTTTAAGTGTCATTCTTGATTTTGTTCAAAATTACCGTGCCGAGCAAGCGGCTGAATCATTAAAAAAATCTGTATTGGTTAACGCGAGCGTTTACAGAGATAAAAAATTAAAAGAAATTCCCTTTTCAGAAATTGTTCCTGGAGATGTTGTGCAGCTCTCAGCGGGAGACTTGGTTCCTGCCGATGGAATAATCCTAACTGCCAAAGATCTATTTCTTAATCAAGCGATGTTGACTGGTGAAAGTTATCCAGTAGAAAAAACATTCACAGCGGGAGGTACGAGTGGTGAGGACTTGAGTCTCGCTACTAACGCGGTGTTTATGGGAACTTCTGTTGTCAGTGGTCAAGGGCGAGCTCTCATCGTGCAAACAGGAGCTAAAACAAGTTTTGGAAAAATTGCTGAGTCACTGAGTGAGCAAGCTCCTCCAACAAGTTTTGATATCGGCATTCGGCGTTTTGGTTATCTTATTATGCGCCTAACGGTGGCTTTGGTTCTTTTTGTTATATTTATTAATTTTTTCTTTCATCGTCCAATGCTCGAGTCATTTCTTTTTGCTATCGCGCTCGCGGTGGGACTTACGCCAGAACTTTTGCCAATGATCATCACGGTCACTTTGTCGCGTGGAGCTTTACGAATGGCCAAGAAACAAGTGATTGTAAAAAAATTAACAGCCATTCAAAATTTTGGAGATATGGATATACTCTGCTCTGATAAAACGGGAACACTCACGGAAGGGCAGATTTTTCTTGAACGACATGTTGATATAGAAGGACGGGAGAGCTCGCAAGTTCTAAAATTAGCTTACTTAAATAGTTTTTTTGAAACAGGATTAAAGAGCCCCATTGACCGCGCCATTCTTGAACATAAGGAAGTTGATATATCAGAATGGAAAAAGGTTGACGAGGTTCCTTTTGATTTTGAGCGTCGCCGTGTTTCAGTTTTGGTCGATCAAGGTGAAAAAAGATTTTTAATCGTCAAGGGCGCTACTGATGAAATTTTGAGTCTTTCCCAAAGTTACGAACTTGGCGATTTAGGAAAGCCAATCCTTTTTAATGAATTGATACATCAAAAAGTGATTGATTTACGAAATCAACTTGAAGCCGATGGCTTTCGAGCTATTGGCGTAGCTTGGAAGGAAGTTCCGATGGATCATCTTCATGCTGTGATCAGTGATGAAGCGGAGCTCGTCTTTGCCGGAATCGCCGCGTTTCATGATCCTCCAAAGGCAGGGATTCAGGAAGTGATTCGCGAGCTCGAAAAAAATCATGTGCAATTGAAAGTGGTTACTGGCGACAGTGAGCTAGTGACAAGGCACTTGTTTTCTCAAATGAATATTACCGTCACCGCGACTTTGAGCGGAACTGAATTGCAAAAAATGGATGATCCGACCTTGCTGGCGATAGTTGAAACTGTGAATCTTTTTTGCCGAGTAAGTCCCCCTCAAAAAAATCGAATTATTTTAGCTCTTAAATCCCGAGGGCACACGGTGGGCTATATCGGTGATGGCGTGAATGATGCCCCTTCGCTTCATTCTGCAGATGTCGGTTTTTCGGTGGAAGGGGCCGTCGATGTCGCCAAAGATGCGGCCGATATTATTTTACTCAAGAAAGATTTAAGTGTGCTGAATGCTGGAATTATAGAAGGCCGGCGCACTCACACCAATATTATGAAATACATCATGATGGGGGCTAGCTCTAACCTTGGGAATATGTTCAGCATGGCCGGAGCAACACTGTTTTTGCCTTTTTTGCCGATGTTGCCCTTTCAAATATTACTTAATAATTTTCTTTATGATATTTCTGAGGTGACCATTCCGATGGACAGTGTGGATCCCTCGCAAATCACTCATCCGACAAGTTGGGACATCGGTTTTGTTCATCGCTTTATGTGGGCAATTGGTCTTGTGAGTTCTCTTTTTGATTTTTTCACCTTCTATATCTTGCGGACTGTTTTTCAGGCGAACGAGTCCCTCTTCCACACGGGTTGGTTTGTGGAATCCATCGCCACTCAGGTGCTTGTGATTTTTGTGATTAGAACCAGACTTCGCCCCTGGCAGAGCCGTCCGAGCAGGGCTCTTGTTGTGACGTCGTTTTCAGTGGTAGGCTTCGCCGCGCTTTTGCCTTTCACACCTTTGGCTCAGGCCTTAGGTTTTGTGCCTTTGAATTTTTCTTTTTTTGCGATTTTAGCTGGAACAGTTGTAACTTATCTGTTTTGTGTCGAGGGAATTAAGCGCTGGTTTTACCAGCGGTATGCAAAGTCTTAGTTCCAGCCGCGTTTTTTCAGAATGTCAGTCACAGCGATTTTGTCCGTTTCCATGAAACCAGTGACAAGAGCATATTGCACTGAAGTGCTCAAAGAATCAAAATTTCCATTTGGACCTAAGCGTGGTAAAGTTTTTACGGCAAGATTAAGAGTTTTTTGGTCACCGAGTTTTTGGCGAATCTCCCAAAAAGTGCCACTGAGGATAAGACTGTCATGGTAAAGTCCACCATTTTTGTCTGAGACTTTCAGATCATTTTGAACGGTTCTTTTATAAGGACCTTTTAAGTAGGCCACCTCGCCCAAATTGGGATTATTCAAGTAAACCGTGGTAAAGAAGTCGGCAAAACCTTCGTTCAGCGAGCCTCCTTCACCGGTTCCCAGTGGAAGTCTAGCCAGCGCATCAATCAAGCCATGGCAAGTCTCATGGATGACAATGCTAGGATCTTTCATGACGTTGTTGTAGCTGACACCATCTCCGGTGCCTAAACGAATTTGTCCGTGATAGTAAAACATGGCGTTTAATTTTTCTGGCGCGCCAAAGTGAGTCTGAATTTCGAGACTAAATGGTAAGCTAATGCCTAAGCGAGTTTGAAAAAAATTGAGAGCGCGGTCGACGTAGAAAAAAGACTGAACTTGATCAAAGCGAACGTCCTGGGGATCGTAGTCAAAAACCAAATTTGGGCTGTGCGCCTTTTCACTGATTTGTGATGTTAACTTGAGGTTTTCTTTAGTCAAAGTTCCGTCGCCGGTTAAGTTCGCGAGTATCACCTCTGCTAATTGGCTGGATTTTGGCCCCACCGGAAAAATATTTGCTTTGCCTTCTTCGAAGGCGGAACTACTGCGCTGTATGGAAAAAACACCGGTGCTTGGGCTCACGAGCATTCTGAAAATTCCTGCTTTTGAGCTATCAATGAAATCAAGCTGATAAACAACCTGTGGAGTTCCTTCGTTCGTGAGAACTAAAACTTTCGGAGCAAATACATGAGCGGCAGACTGGAGTGTCTGATTTGTTTTTTTTAGTTTTTCGAGGGTGGCAAATTTCAGGGTATCGAGCTTTTGAATTTCCGGAAGTAATTTTGAGAGATCGTTAACGTCATAGAGAGATTTAACAAAAATCAACTGTCCTTTATTGTCGGTGATTTTTTGTAGAAAAGTGCCATCGATTTCTGCAGCCCCAATTTTCTGAGGAGCGCGTTCAATAGTCTCCTCTCTTCCCATCAGAGAAATCTCTTTACTCGTAAACTGAGAACTTTTCAGTAAAGCAGGCTGGTTTTGATTTGATGAGGAAGTCCAAATGACCGACTGCAGGTGATTTTGTTTCGAACAACCTATAGACAAAAGTCCAGCCAACAGGCTGAGAGAAAAACAAGAAAGACTAAATCTAAAGGCAATCCGAGGCGCCACATTCTTAGTCATAATGGTGGTACACTAGCATAGATATAAAAAACCAACACCATTCTTATGAGAATGCTGACAAGGGCCATGGGGTCTCTACCTTTGGGGGGAATTTATTATGAATCAGTCGCTACTAGTCGGGTAAAGAAATTCTAAAAGGCTTGCACGAAATTCTTTGCAGGTTTCTAATATCTAATTGAAAGCGCTGATGATTAAGTCAGAGCATATCTACTACATAACAGGAGAAGCATCGTGGAATACGCAGGTTTCTTTGAACATTATTGTGCCCTTAGTACTGTGGGCTCTATATTACTCATACTCATTGTGGGGTATTTAGGGAGTCCTTTAATCGTGTGGGCCTTAGCCACGCTATTTATCATGTTCGGATTTGGTGCGCCAGTTCCGGCCTTGATTGCGGTGGCCGTCTTTTTTGCCATCTTTATTATTCCACCCATCCGACGATTGTTGGCGACAAAGCCGGTCATGGCTTTGATGAAAGACTTTATGCCAAAAATTTCAGAGACCGAAAGAACGGCTCTGGAAGCGGGAGTGGTGTGGGTGGAGTCCGATCTTTTTTCTGGTAAACCAGATTTTAAAAAGATTCTCGCAGAACCTTATCCAAAAATGACCGACGAGGAGCAAGCTTTTTTAAATGGCCCGGTTGAAAAACTTTGTGCCCAAATCGACGCTTGGAAAATTTGGAAAGAGCGTGATTTTGATGAAAAAGTTTGGGAGATCATGAAGAAAGAAAAATTCTTCGGCATGGTGATCCCCAAAGAATATGGCGGTTTGGGTTTTAGCGCTTTGGCGCACTCGGAAGTGATTCAAAAAATTTCCAGCCGTTCAATTCCAGCTTGTGTCACGGTGATGGTACCAAACTCTTTGGGGCCTGCGGAATTGTTAGTTCACTACGGAACTGATGAGCAGAAAAAACATTATTTACCAAGATTGGCGGATGGCCGGGAAATTCCAGCCTTCGCTTTGACAGAGCCCGCAGCGGGTTCTGACGCTGGAGCGATTCAAGCTTCAGGTGTGATCTTTAAAGGTCAAGACGGCAAATTGTACATGCGACTGAATTGGAATAAACGTTGGATCACTCTGGCGGCCATTGCCACAGTTTTAGGTATCGCGTTCAAACTACGAGATCCCGAAAATCTCTTGGGCAAAGGTGAAGAACTCGGTATTACTTGTGCCTTGATTCCTACGAACTTGCCAGGAGTCTCGATTGGTCAACGTCATGATCCTTTAGGCGTGCCATTCTACAACTGTCCGACGCAAGGTAAAGATGTCGAAATTTCTGTCGATGCAGTCATTGGTGGACTAGGAAATGCCGGCAAAGGTTGGAAAATGTTGATGGAGTGCTTGGCCGCCGGTCGAGGCGTGAGCTTGCCAGCGCAAAGTGTGGGGGGCGCAAAATTGGGAACTCGCGTGTGCTCCGCGCATGCGGTGGTTCGTCAACAATTCGGTGTGAGCATTGGCTCTTTCGAAGGAGTGGAAGAACCATTGGCGCGAATTTTCGGATTCACTTATGGACTCGAAGCGATGCGTGTTTTCACTCTGGGTGCTTTGGATAAAGGCATTAAGCCACCGGTGATCACGGCGATGTCGAAATATTATTCGACGGAGCTTGGACGTAAACTCATCAACGATTCCATGGATGTGATGGGCGGAACCGGAATCTCTTTTGGTCCGCGCAATTTGATCGGCCAAATTTATGTAGCGATGCCAATTGGTATCACCGTGGAAGGCGCGAATATTTTGACTCGAACTTTGATGGTGTTTGGACAAGGGGCTTTGCGGGCTCATCCTTATGCCTTTAAAGAAGTGAACTCAATGGATAAAGGCGATGTGGTGGGTTTCGACGAAGCTTTCTGGGGTCATATTGGGCATGTGGTGCGAAATTCTTTCCGAAGTATCGTGCTCTCAATCACTCGGGGATATTTAGCGCCAGCACCTGTGCATCGCGAACTGAAAATGTATGTTCGGCGCTTAACTTGGGCGTCAGCGACGTTTGCCATTTTGTCAGATTTGGCGATGGGGACCTTGGGTGGAACGCTGAAATTCAGAGAAAAAATCACCGGAAGATTCGCGGATATTTTGGCATGGATGTACATCGCATCAGCGACGTTACGTCGTTTCGAGGCCGAAGGACATCGAGAGCAAGATCTTCCCTTTGCAAAATTTGTTTTGAAACATGCACTGACTGAAATTCAACACAGCTTCGATGGCATTTTCGATAATATTTACGGAGTTCGTCAAAAAAGTCTGTCAGGCAAATTGATTTTCGGAACTTTTCAATTTGTGTTTAAAGAAATTTTTGGCTTGTGGTCACGATTCAATTCAATAGGCTCGCAAGCTTCCGATCATTTGCAGCAGGTGATGTGTCAAGCGGTGCTGAAAGGTGGAGATGTTCGGGATCATTTGACGGAAGGTATTTATATTCCTAAAGATGAGAAAGAACATTTTGCACGCTTAGAACTAGCAATGACTTTGTCACTTAAATCTGAGTCCGTTCAGAAAAAAGTAAGCAAAGCCCGCAGAGAGAAAATCTTGCCTAAATTAAAAGGCGATGCGCTTCTCTTGGCCGCGAAAGAGAAATCAATTATCACTGCAGAAGAATATGATTTAATCAAAAAATCGGCAGCGGCTCGTTGGGATGTCATTCAAGTTGATGACTTTAATCAAGAGCAATACCTGTCGAATAAAGCTTGAGGTTAATGAACCCAGCTTGATAAAAGGACACTTTCACAGCGCAGTCTGACTGATCCTGAGTTGAAAGACTCAGGATTGGTTGAAACTGGATTTTTCGAATCTGAATTGATTGGCGGAGCCTCCGGGGAGGCCTCGCGAGGAATAAAAAATCTTTTTAAATTAATACTCTCAAGCTCTTTTGCTAGCCAGCTTGAGTTGAGGTAAGTCAATATTCCTAATCCACCATGAACAACAGAAATAATCCACGGGAACGCATCGAGACTTCCTGTCTGAATGAGTTTGCTCGAGGGAGCCAATAAACCCATAGTTAAACCACGAATTTCCTTGAGGCGACGGAGAAGAAATTTTGCTGAAGGATTCAGATCACTATCGACCAAAGCAATCTGTTCATCCCAGGCAAATTGGGACAAGGAGAGAACTCCTGCGAGCAAGGCGGAAGCACTTGCCATATGAAGAAGGTTATTGGACGAAAATAATTCATTGCCGTTGTAGATGATCATTCGACCCACTTGAATTCCGAGACTCAGAGCAAAGCTCCCCGAAAATTTAGCGGCTAGATCAATCCGAACTTGTCCCGCAGAGCTGAGTGTTTTTTCTGAATAGGACCCGATGTGCTCGAGCAATTGTTTCACACGATTTTCAACCGGCTTTGTCGCTCTTGCCCAAAGATCTTTATTTATTCCAAAGCTCGCCGCGATCAGCAGATTGAAGGAAATCATATCTATTTTTTGAAGATTTGTCATATTGCTCGCTTGTATCCATACCAGAGAATCATAAGCAAAACTGATCACCGTAAAGATGAGTCCAAATTTATCATTTGTTGCAGAATGCTTCATGTCGGAGCTAGCTTGTTTTACTTGTTGCTCAACATTTTTAAAAAATAAAACAGTTTTAGCAAAAGGTTTTTTACCAGAGTTTTCATGCGCTATCAGTGAGTTGACAATCTGATCGTTGTCGGTCGCTAAAACGGCCTCTCCCTGTGAATTATCACTGAGCCCCATAAGAGCGGCATTCAATTGCGGCAGGGAGAGGTTTTCCACTCGGGTGGTCACAATCGAGCGGGGTGTGAAGTCCGTATCAGCGGAAAAATTCTCAGAATTGTTAACTTTAACAATGGTCGCGGTGGGCTCAGACGATTTTGCAGAGATGTTTTTCTCTGGATTTGATGGCTCAGTGATCGCCAAAGAAGGGCCAGTTGAAAACCCAACCATGATGAACATAATGGCCATCAATACACGCAACACGAATTGCTCCTTGCTAATTAGCGGATCAAGCTATGTTGTTCTATTGTGGTAATCGGAAACCGAAAGAAAACAAAATACGAGGAGGGCCTTTTAAACCTTGAGTCACTTTTGCTCCAATGACCACAATATCATTCAACACTGTCTCTAAGCCAACTCCGACATAGGGACCACCGTTGGGATCGAATCCTGCGGTTCCTCCCACTTTATCAGAGTAACCGACAGCAAGAAGAGCATCAAGAATATGACTGCCCGGAATGACGTAAATACGACCGTCCACCTCAATAGAAATATTGTTGGAATTGAGAAAAGCATTGAGATGGGTTTCATCAACACCGACTGCTGCAGACCAATCGATAGCTCCTGTGCTAGTGAGAGGGACATCCAACTCGAATTGACTTCCTTTAAATACAAAGTTCGCTTGTGAATTGTAGTGAACACTAACGACAGATTTGTGAATAGATTCGCTAGGCAGTTCGTTGGCTAAAGCCAAACCACTTTGCATAATACCGAGAATAATCATTAACGTGTTGAAGGTTTTCATTTGTACTCCAGTTGTTTTTAAAAAAAGTTTAAAAACGATTTTTTTAATTCAGTTAGAACACTTTTTATAAGTGAAAGAATTATAGTTATTAAATTGAATTTTTCAGTAATTTATTTTTATTCAGGAGTATTTTGCTCATTTTATGAGGAGAAATCTGTTAAAAATTCATGATTGTCAAATTTCTAAACAGTATTTTGGTTCTTTCTTCTTTTTGTGGATTAACTTTTATCGTTAGAAAGCCAAGTGAGTGCGTTAGATGGTGTCGAGTGCGAGTTAAGACGTAGGCCTCTTAAAAAATCTAATTTTGATAGCAAATTGTTTGGCTTCCAGTTCGTAATTTCTAACTTGATATAAGTCATTGGAGCAATATTAATTTCTAATTATGAGCGCGCGTGGTTTCAACCACCAAAGTTTCTCGAACCACGACGACTTTAATTTGTCCTGGATAGCTACACTCAGCTTCGATTCGTGCCGCCATTTCTCGACCGATTTTCATCGCCTCAAGGTCATCGATTTTTTTGCCGTTCACCATCACTCGAAGCTCCCGACCGCCGTTGAGAACATAGCAATCGGTGACTCCATTGAAGGAGCGCGCAATGCCATCGAGTTCGGTGATTTTTTGAGTGTAAGTTTCCATCGTGGAGCGACGGGCTCCTGGGCGGGCGCCAGAGATCGCGTCTGCAGTGATGACCAAGAATGCCAAATTAGTGCTAGGGACTTCGTCAAAGTGATGGGCGCGTACAGCATGGACGATGTCTGGCGCTTCGTTGCGAGCTTCGATGAAGTTGGCACCAATCATTGCGTGTCCTCCATCCAACTCATGGTCCATGGATTTGCCAAGATCGTGCAGCATTCCTGCACGACGAGCTTTTCGAGGGTCCACGACTCCCATTTCTTGAGCCAAAAGACCGCAGAGCCAGCCCACCTCCGCACAATGAAAATATTGATTTTGTGTGAAAGAGTACCGATATCGAAGACTTCCCATCATCTGACGAATCTCTGGATGCAAGCCATGAAGGCCAAGCTCTTTGGCAATCGCATCGCCATCTCGTTTGATCAAAGCAAAGAGTTCCCGTTTGATGTGCTCGGCCTTATCTTTGATAAACTCTGAAGTTACAGTTCTTTTTTCTTTGAGAATTCGTTCAATCAATCTTCGAGTCAGTTCGCGACGAACAGGATCGAAGCCCGCAACGCCGACAAGTTCAGAATCAGGTTCAACAATGATATCGCAACCCGTGATTTCTTCGATGGTTTTAAGATTTTTACCTTCAGGATCGCAGAGGACTTGGCGCTGCTCAGCAGTTTCAAAATAAGCTGAAGCTATTCCGCGCTCGCCACAGTAAGGCCGCGCAAATCGCGCCATCGCAATGTCGATATAATACTTGGCACGATCTTCAGAGTGTTCTTTGGCTTCTTCTTCTTGAAAATCAATGTATTTTTTTGCTCGTTCATCAGCTTCGCGAAGAATTTCTTGTACCAAATCTTTTTGAACGGAGTCCGTTTCGACTCCAATTCGACCAGAGAGTTTTTCGATGTATTTCTTATTAAGGTCAACAATGGCCGCTTTGAGAGTTGTTTGTTCTTTTTCGCACTTGGCGACCTCAAGTTCTCCCTTTTGAATTTCCGTCTCAAAAGTCAGAGTTTTTTGTCGTTCGACACTGTATAGATTGTCGGATTTTTGTTTTTTTTCATCAGAGAGTTCTTGAAGTTCTTCAATTCGCTCTTCGGTTTTCATCATGCCCGGTTCATCTTTAGTCCAAAGTTCTGCTTCAATTTCTTGTAGGTATTCTTTTTCCTCGAGCTCTTGTAGCTCCAGACGATCTTTGGCCTCTCGCAAAAGCTCTTCAGCTTCGAGCTCAGCGGCATAGCGAATTCCGGCGCGATAAAGACGATAAGAGAACCACCCAAGGAGGGCACCAAAGAATAAGCAGACTAAAAAAATAAGGAATAAATTAAGAGTCAAAGCAGGGCTCCTTCAGATCAAGGCTTTCAAAAAAAAGCAACTTCTGAGAGAGTAACATAGTTTTTAAGTGGGATCACAGAATGACTTGTATTTATGAGTAATGACTCAGCGGGTGAATCTTTGACCTTAGGTGTAAGAATGATTCAATAATTAATAATGATCAAAGAATCCAGCAAAAAACCACGAAGTTTTCTCACCGGCTTGATGGGCTTTTTTTTAGGTATTTTTGTCTGTCTAGGTTGGCAAAGCTGTTTTTCCAATATTCCCCGGATTGCGCTTTCTTGGGTTTTTCCCTCAGCGCGACTGGCGCCCTTCAGCGGGTCAAGAATGCCAAAGCTTCCGAATTTTCCATTTTCAGACTTCGAGTCTGAAATGGATTCAGATTCCGGCTTAGGTCTTGGAATGGATTCTGCGACGGAGGCACCTGGAGCGGTCAAGCAAAGGGAGGATGATCAATATGTTTATTTGGATGTTTCAATCAAAGGTCTTGATGGGCATAGCTTGAATGTTGAGGTGGTGGACGGGCAGGTCAATTTGAAGGGTCAAATTCATAATGAAAATAATCATGGGGGAGTCCTCGTTGAGAGCTTCAATCGAAGTTTTCCCGCTCCGGAAAATACTGACACTAAAAAGGTGGAAATTGATAATTCCCCTGAAACTTTGACTTTAAAGTTTCCGAAAAAAATCGTGAATTGATCGAATGACGTGATCGAGTTCGGCTTCGGTCATCGTTGGAAAAAGCGGCAAACGTAAGAGGGCGTCTGTGTAGTGGTCGGACATCGGTAAGTCTCGTCCGTCATGCAAAGGCAAATAATAAGGACTCTTGTGTAGCGATAAATAATGAAAAACGGCTCCGATTTGTCGATCCTTTAGAAATGTAATAAGTTGAGTTCTTTCTTCCAGATCTTTGCAAATCACATAATAGCAATGGGCGTTGTGTTCGGTGTTGGGCAGGATTTTTGGTAAGACAATTTTACCAGCATTTGCAAGCGGGGCGAGTTTCTCATGATAAGCCTTCCAAATTTTATGGCGAGCCAGTTGCAATTCCTCACGCCGCTCAAGTTGTGCCCAAAGAATGCTCGCCAAAAGATCAGATCCTAAATAGGAAGAGCCAATATCGATGCAATTGTATTTATCGACCTCTCCTCGGAAAAAGGCACTGCGATTGGTGCCTTTTTCGCGGAGAATTTCAGCGCGTTTCGCAAATTTTTTATCATTAATGATCAACATTCCGCCCTCACCGCAGGAAATGTTTTTGGTTTGATGAAAAGAAAGGGTGCTCATATGCCCCCAGGCAATGGCGGGCTTGCCCAAATATTTGGACTCGATGGCTTGAGCGGCGTCCGCAATCACAATAAAGTTTTTTTCTGCGGAGAGTTTCATGAGCTGATCCATCTCACAGGAAAAACCAGCATAATGAACAGGGACAACCGCACGGGTCCGAGGTGTCAGTGCTTTTCGAATGGCCTCAATACTCACGTTTGGATGATCGGGTTGACTGTCGATAAAAACAATTTTTGCACCTCGCAGAGCAAAAGCATGAGCGGTCGAAACGAAGGTGTAGGATGGAATAATAACTTCATCGCCGGGTTTGATATCTAGCAAGAGGGCTGCGAGTTCGAGGGCATCCGTGCAGGAGGTAGTGAACAGAGCTTTTTCAATTTGATAAGTTTGTTGAAAAAATTGATGAATCTTTTTGGTGTAGGGACCATCGCCCTCCAAGCGTCCTTGGTGGAAACAGTTCAAAAGTTCTTTTTCTTCAGTAGCCCCGTAGCTGGGCCTGACCAATGGGATCCATTCCATGCGTCAACAGTAATCTGGGAACCTAAGATTTGTCATGGAATATTGTCAGGGAATGGCATTTTGTGAATGAACAATATTTGATGGACTAATCAGATGAATTCTGGGAGATTTTCCCCGCGCGAGGTTTTCGAAATGATGGATTTAAATGCATTTTGCCAAGGACCCACGAATTTTTTGATTTCAAAGTTATCGAGAAGCTTATTGAGTGGGTTATTTAGAATGCTATTTGTCAGCGTCTTGGCGTCAGCACAAGCTCTTGGCATAGAGAGTTTTGAAAGCACGAATCGCGCTGACAGGGCATCAAAAATCTCTTCTGGAACAACTTATTTAAACTTAGAACAAGCCATTTCAGAAGGGGCTGTAAATTCTCCGAAAATTGAAGTCGCGCGTTCCGCGAGTGAGGAAGCTCGCTGGAAAAAAAGAGAAAGTCTTTCCGGTTTTTTGCCAAATGTCACTCTCGTCGGAACAGATATTACTAGTCAAAATTATATGGTGTCCAATTTCACGATGCCAACTCTAGGGACAATGACTATTGCTAATGTGGTGCCTTCATGGAATTACACGCTTTCAGCTCAGTTGCCAATTTTTGATGGTTTTGCGAGCACCAATAATTACCGAGCCGCTTCTTCTGGTGAGGAGGCTGTCGCCAATGATTATTCCTGGACTCAATTCAAGGTGGAAAAAGAAATCACTTTGCAATTTTTCAAAGCACTGGGCTCTCAGATTTTGAAGGATGTCGCTGAGCAAAATTTAAAAACGATCGAGGACCACCTTCGGGATGTTTTGCTATTTAAAAAAGCCGGGGTGTCCACTAACTACGATGTTTTGCGAGTGGAAGTCCAGGTGAGTGAGGCGAAATCAGAAGTCATGAATGCCCAGGATAATAGTGAAATCGCCAAACAAAAATTGGCAGAAATTCTTGGTGAAGAACGTGAGATTCGAGCGCTCAATGGGGACTTGCCCGTTTTGAAAGCGGATCGAATTCGCGCGACCAATTTGGATTCTTTTCGGCAGCGTTCTGATTTATTGAGCCTCGAGAAAAAAAAGGAAAGTCTGGAGTTCTCAGAGACCGCCGCTTCGAGGTTCTGGTCACCAAAAATTAGTCTTTTTGGAAATTATAGTTATTACAATAATATCAATACCAATTTTCCCGATAGCGCGGCTTTTCGTGATGCCTATCAGGTGGGAGTGACTCTCACCTGGAATTTATTCGATGGTATGCTTTCGATCTCACGTTCGAAAGAAAGTGTTGAACGTCGTTATCAAGCCGAAAAATCACTGCGCATGGCGCGGTTAGCCGCGATGAATGATTTTGAAATGTGGAAGAGAAAATATTTGTATTATTGCAATGTTTATCAATCCAGAGTCGGTGATGTTGATAAGTCCTCTGAAAGCGTGCGCTTGGCAAGAGAAGGCCATCGGGTCGGTGCGCGCACCAACACAGATATTCTTGATGCAGAAAGTGAATTGTTTCGCGCGCGAGCTGGCGTTATTAATGCCCAGATTGGAGCGATAGAGGCTCTGATTAATTTGGAGCTCGCAACAGGGCAACGTTTACTCAAATAGATAGAAGGAAGATATGAATCCAAAACGTAAAAAGATTTTATTTTTGATTGGTGGCGTAGGGGCTCTGATCACCAGTTTTTTTCTCTACCAACATTTTATGTACATGGAAACAGACAATGCGCAGATTGAAGCGCACGTGGTCATGCTGGCCGCCAAAGTGCCGGGTTACGTGACTTTAGTGAAGGTCGATGAAGGTCAAAAAGTAAAGAAAGATGACGTGTTGGCAGAGATTGATTCTCGAGATTATAATAATACTTTAGCGCAGGTGAAGGGCGAAATGGCTTCCATGCAAGCGCGGATGGGCGATGCGAAAAAGAATTTTGATCGTTTGCAAGAGCTCTATCACAAGAGCGCCGTTTCGCAAGCACAGTATGAGACCGCTAGTTCTTCTTTTTCTGAATTAAAAGCTAAATTTGAGGCCGTTTCCGCTCAATTTGCGCAAGCGGAGTTAAATTTAGAAAACACCAAAATCAAAGCCCCCTCCGATGGATACATCGCGAAACGTGGTGTGGAACAAGGCCAATTGGCAGCTTCTGGAGTGCCACTTTTCGGTTTTGTTAGTTCAGAGGCGCGCTGGGTGGTGGCTAATTATAAAGAGACTCAAATAGAAGATATAAAAATTGGAGCTAAAGCTGATATCAGCGTGGATGCAATTTCCAAGAAAAACTTTGAAGGTCATGTGGAAAGTATTAGCTCGGCAACAGGAGCGGCCTTTACCCTTTTGCCTCCAGACAATGCCACGGGGAATTTCACCAAAGTCGTTCAACGTATTCCGGTGAAAATTGTTATTGACCATTTATCAGAAGAAGATGTGATGTCCCTACGAGCCGGCTTGTCGGTCATGGTGAAAGTTCACAAACACTAAATGTCGACGAAGTCCAAACTCATTGTCTTTGTAGCCGTTTTAGCGTCGTTGTTAGAAATCATCGACACTTCCATTGTCAACGTGGCTTTGCCGACGATGATGGGAAATCTTGGCTGCACTCTCGAAGACATCAGTATGATTATCACAGGCTATGCGATTGCAAATGCGATCGTGCTCCCAGTGTCGGCCTGGGTGAGTGAACGATTGGGACGACGTCGTTATTACCTTGGTTGCATCGTGGCTTTCACGGTGTCTTCAGTGGCTTGCGGTTTGGCTCCTAATTTGTTTTTTCTTATCGTTTTTCGAATCATTCAAGGGATGATGGGCGGAGCTCTTCTTCCGACTTCACAGAGTTTGATTTTCGAACAATTTCCCAGAGAAAAAGCCGGCATGGCTGGTGCCTTGTTTGGCATGAGCGTGATGATTGGACCGGCTCTTGGGCCTGTGCTGGGAGGTTACCTCACGGACAATTTTGGCTGGCGGTCTATTTTTAATATCAATCTGCCCTTAGGAATTTTGGCTTTCTTTCTGGGGCTCACAGTGATTTTTGATCGTGAAAAAAGTCAGCAAGAAAAAGATTTGGGTGAAATTCATGAACACCGTGGTTTTGATGGCGTCGGTCTAGCCCTTTTGTGTTTAGGTATTGGTTGCTTGCAGTTTGTTCTGGAGCGGGGAGAGTCCGATGATTGGTTTGAATCCAAAGTCATTTTAGCGAATGCCTTGATTTCTGTTGTTTGTATTCCGAGTTTTATTTGGTGGGAATTACGAATTAAAAATCCTATTTTAAATGTGCGCTTGTTTAAAGAGAAAATTGTGGTTTACGGAGTTCTCTTGATGGGTAGTGTAGGATTTTTTCTTTACGGATTGGTTTTTCTTTTGCCAGTATTTTTGGTGCAAACTTATCATTACACGGCGACGCAAGTTGGAATTTTATTTATTCCAGGTTCCTTGCTGACAGCGATGCTGATGCCCTTCATTGGGAAATCCTTGTCTGCGGGGAGAGATCCCAAGACGCTCATTTTTATTGGTTTTGCGACCATTGAATTATGTCTTTTCTTTTTTACGAAGTTGTCTCCGCTGTCTTCAGAATCTGAAATTCTTTTTGCGCTTTATATTCGTGGCGCAGCAATGGCTTTTCTTTTTGTGCCTATCAATTCTTCTATTTTAAGCCAGTTCCACGGCGTTCATATGGGTCAGGTTTCTGGGCTTTTAAATCTTTTCCGGCAAATAGGTGGATCGGTGGGTGTCGCCTTGGTAGCGACTTTGCTCTCTTCTTATAGTCATCAAAATTATGTAGATCTCGCGGCTAAAGTTTCCTTGCTCAACCACAATACTCAATTGGCCTATTCATCTGCTCAACAAGGTTTAGCGACGAAGAGCAGTGGAAATTTGGGAATGGCCACGGCAGCCGAAGCCGCGACAAAAACGCTTTTTTACCGTTTGCGGGCTCAAGTGTTTATGATGAGCTTCAATCAGCTCATTTGGACAATGATGATTATTTTTTCTCTCGCCTTCATACCCTGGTACTTGATTCGATTAAAAAATAAACCCACTGGCCCTATTGATGCACACTAGCTTCTTGCTTATTTTTTGTGGGAACCATCGCAAAACGGAGAGTTTCCTGATTTCTGACAGCCACAGAGGTAGGCGTCGCCATCTTTTTCGGCTTTAAATTTTATTGGATTTTTATCCGTGCCTTTGTGGGCGCCACTGCAAAAAGGTCCAGTCGTGGATTTTCCACAAGTGCAATAGTAATATTCTTTCCCTTTTTCAAGGGTCGCTTTGTGCGGATGATTTTGAGACATGAGTAACCTCCTAAATTTGTTATGGAATAATCCTACGTCAAAGAGATTTAGATAAAAACAATTATTTTAGAATAAAGATTTAAAGAGAAAGACGCCTCATTTTGTCAGCTTTAAAATCAATAAATTTTCAGGACTCCACGTGTAAAAAAATTGACGAAATGTCCTCGACGAGACTTTTTCCGAACTTGAGTCGCGTTAAATATTTGACGCCAACTCCGAAGAAGTGAATGAGCTTTGATTCGCTGGATGCAGAATCGGTAGCAGGGAAAGATAAACTCAGGGACGAATACACAAAGGGGAATGAAATCGTATGGGAATGAGGGTATCAACAAACTTAGCAGCTATCAATGCGCAGCGGAACTTAATTGGCAGTCAAAGGGTCATGAGTAAATCCATGAGTCAATTGGCCAGTGGAAGCCGCATCAATATCGCCGCAGACGATGCTGCAGGATTAGCAATTTCTGAAAAATTAAAAGCAGGTATTCGATCAGCCAGACAGGCGAATCGAAACGCCAATGACGGTATTTCATTGGTGCAAACGGCTGAAGGCGGACTCAATGAAATCGGCAATATCGTTACGCGATTGCGCGAATTGGGTATCCAAGCTTCTTCAGACACTATCGGCGATACAGAGCGTGGATTTATTCATAAAGAGGTCAGTCAACTCTCATCAGAGATTCAGCGAATTGCGAGTACGACTTCTTGGGGTAATACCAAACTTCTTGATGGTTCAACTCCTAATTATGATTTCCAAATCGGTCTTCATAACGTGGCTGAAGAAGATAGAATCAGTTTTAATGCGTCAGAGAACGTCGCAACTGTGGATAAATTGGGCTTGAGCGGGCTTGATTATACAACTAAAGAGGGCGCACAGTCGGCTCTTAGTCAGTTGGATAATGCTCAGAACATGGTCAATGGATCTCGTGCGAATTTGGGAGCTTTGCAAAATCGTTTGTCTTCTACGGTCGATAACTTAGCTGTCTATGAAGAAAACATGAGTGCAGCGAATAGTCGTATTCGTGACACTGATGTCGCCCAAGCTTCCTCAGAGATGACGCGCAATAATATCTTATTGCAAGCGGGAACTGCGACTTTGGCTCAGGCCAATCAGTCAACTCAACTTGCACTGAAACTATTGGGTTGATTATTATTTAAAATATTCTTTGCAGTCCGGAAAATGTTAAATCTCTGTCGTTCAGAGATGGCGACTGGGGTCATTCCCACATTTTCCGGAACTGCCGTTGTGATAAATTAATCACAGTTGATCTTGCTCTCGACAAATGAATCGACTATCTCTTTTCTTATGAGTTCATTTTTTACCACCGAAAACATGCAAGGTTTGATTGTTTGGTCTATTCTGATTTTAATTTTTGGACTGAGGTTCCTTCGCTTTCATCGAATCAAAAAACAGATTCCACTTTTGATTTCGCAAGGAGCGGTGGTCATCGATGTGCGCACGCAAGCAGAATATATCAAAGTGGCAAAACCTGGAAGTCTTAATATTCCACTTCATCAAATCAGTGATGAGTTGAATGGAAAATTAAAAGATTTTGATAAAACTAAACCAATAATTCTTTGTTGCAGGAGTGGTACACGGAGTAAAATGGCAGCGAAAATTCTTCGCCGTGCAGGATTCACCAACGTGTACAATGCCGGTCCTTGGCGCAACACTTTATAAAAGTGAAAATGTTGTTGAAAAATTAATAGTCGTTGAATCCGCAGTCAGTTTGGCTGGATAAAAATTAATATTCGGACTGAAGTACACATCTTTAGAAAAAGCATACCCGAGAGCTAGCTGCTGAGAGATTGTCTTATTTGATAAAACGCTTGGGTTATCAGCAGCACGGGGATTCATGTACTGAATTGCTAATGATGTATTAATGTTCAATTTCGATGTCGCATTGTATTTCAAGTAAGGATAAAATGCCAATGAGTACGTTCCTGCGGTTTTGTCGGATTTTACATATCCACGATTAAAAAACCAGTAGCTTAAAGAAGATTCTAAAGCCAAGGCAAGTTTAGATTGGTTCACATTGTAGACTGCGTAGTTCGCATAAGTCACACCACCAGTTTCGCCCACCGCCATGTAGTCAGGATTAGTGGCATCAATCAAAGAAAAAGCATTTCTCAATTGAAGGTTCATCCATTTAGAGCTGATGTCATAGCCGATAAAAGGATTGTTCATGTCATATCGAGTAACGCCTTGAATGGGATTAAGAGCGGTAACTCCAGAACCAAGGGAAAGTGCCGTTTCTGGACTGATGCGATATCGGCCACTGATTGAACCACTGATGCGAGTATCATAAGTGCCTATCGAGCCATCGGGATTTGGTTGTTTACGATTATTCAAATCTCCAATGGGTGGGCCTGAAAAAGACAAATTGAATTTCATTGAGTACTCTGAACGAGATCCCTCATCGGCTTTTAACTTTGTGTCAGTGATAACGGAATCATCCTCAAATTTTTTCTGACGAAGAATCCCTTTGAGGGAACTACTGGTGCTTGAAGATTCAGTGACACCCGTAAAATTTTTGAGTGTGGTTGAATTTTCGTTTTCAGAATTGGTTGAACTCGATTGCGCCGTAGCTACTTGGTGAGTTAAAAGTAAGCAAGCCATGACCAAAGATATATTCATCTGTTGAGTGATAGATTTGGTGATCAAAAAAGCCTCCCCGGTTGACTTTGTTGAATAGTCTTAAAATAGGGAACTTGAAAATGTAAGTCAGAATTTGATTAGTGCCAAGAATGCTTCGAAAATGATTGAAAAGGCGGATCTATTTGAAAAGCTTTCACAGCGACTGTCTAGAAATTAGACAAGAGAAGTTGGGCTTATCATTTTTCTTGCTCCGCGCTGAATAAACTCACAAGTTTTCGATGAGTATTAAAAGTGTAGCCGATAGAAATTCCAACGACTGATTCGGCTGGAGTCGAAATCAGGAGATCTATAGCCAAAAAGATCTAGAAAAGGCCATTCAAGATCATCTGCAATTGATTCAAATTTTTTTAAAAAAGTATTCTGGGAATTTCCGAATTCGCAATAATAATGGTGACCTTGCCTTGGATTCCTTAACGGACAAAGGCAAAGAAGAGTTGAACTTGCAAGTGACGGCTTGGCAAAAAGCTTTGCAACAATTGCAAGATCAATCCGATCAATAAATAAGCTCTCAAAAGACAGAAAGTTTTAATATCTTTAGAAATAAAAAAACCAATGTTACACGGAAGGCAATTCACCCACTTCAGTTTTTGTCTCTATCGTTGTTGTGATGGTTGTCAGTTTGTCATCGCTGTCGATAACAAGTGAAATTTTCTCCACCTGCAATAAATAACGACGAGTAGCTTCAGGAATGGCTTTCCAAATTCTTAGAGCGAGGACCAAACCAATAATGGTGAATGGAACAAGAAAAATGGGCCATAATTGCCAGCTTTTTGAGGTGAGGTAGCCCAAAGAAATCGATTGCAAACCTGTTCCTAAATAAACAAAACCATCAGTAATTCCACTCGCGGTGGCCGAGGCTTTTCTGCCGCCGAAATCAGCACCAGCGGTTCCAGACATGATGGAATGCACTCCAATCACGGTCAGCTGCATCAGTACCGCGCAAGCTCCAACAATAAAAGGCGAAGTGGTCAGAGCAAAACACATGGTGACGGTGATGAGAATCATCACTCCATTCATAATAGCAGCAGGAGGACCTCGTCGAGAGTGAAAAACATGGTCAGAGAGCCAGCCGGCTAAGAAACCGCCGATGACTCCCGTGATGGTGATAAGCACTCCCCAATGCACATTAAAAAATTCACCACCAGTTTGCGGAACTTCTTTGGAAAAAATTGGATACCAGGTGAGGATTCCGTTTCTTAAAACTCCAGAAGTGAATTCAATGGCGGCCACTGTCAAAAGCACCGGATGCGTAAAAATTTTAACCAAGAGCTCTTTCATCGTGAAATCTTTTTCCATTTCATCCGAAGAGGCGTCATGAGTGTCAAAATCCTCTAGATTTGCATCAGCAGGAGTGTCCGCTAAAAGCCAAGCATCGAGAAGAGCCCAGATCACAAGTAAAAAAGCGGGAATAAAAAAGACCAGCCAAATGGCATCTTGTGTGCCCGTATCAACAGCAAAGATCGTTCGAATGGCCTTTTGAGTGAAATTTAATTCATGAGTCTGATTGACGACGGCGGCGTCGGCAATGCCTTGGCCCCAGCCAAAGGCCAAATAAAGTCCAACGGAAATTAAAGTGCCGAAGATGGCTCCAAAGAGACCCCGTTCCCGCACATGAAACCAATAGGATTTGATTTTGATAATTGATACCGCACCATAACTTTGGAAGAACATATTGATGGAATAGAGAATTGAGAAAATCAAAACCAAGTTATTTTTGACCTGAATTTGCCCTTTTAGAAGTAAGAAAGTCACTACGCCCATTAAAATATTGGCGATTGAAGAGCCCAATGCGGCGATGAGCATACCTTTTTTTCCACCAATTTTATCAACCAATGGACCATTGAGCAGAAATGAAAAACCATAAACCACGGTGCCCGCTCCGAAGATCAAGCCAAAGGATTCTTTGTCCATCGTTGTGCCTAGGGCATTTTTTGTGACACTGAGGTTGTAGCGAGCCATGTACAAAAAGGCATAAGTCATTCCCAGCGGAAACCAATTGATGAATCGACGAAGCAAGAATTTTTTTGAGTGAGCCATGGGATTTGATTTGAAATAAATAGCGATGACTATACATATGATAAGACCAATAATTATTGCATCCATTGATTTGTCACTCCCTCATTAAATCCCATTTTTTTGGGCGCCCTGGTTGTACTTGAGAAAGGGCCTTTTCGCAAATTTTGATTGTCAGGAATACAATATTTCATAGTTGAAGACGTGCCTTAGCGCGATTTAAGCGATTCAGAGGCGTGGATGAAAAAATCACTTTTCTTGACATTCTGCTTCTCTAAAAAAGAAGGAGTAGAAGAGGGGCTGCTTTTTTGATGACAGGCCAGGGTTGTGGGCTCAAAAATGCTGGTTAAAGAGGTTCTTATGCCTGATAAATCACCATCAAAGTGGGTGAAGCCTTGGCTCCTGGGTTTTGTTTTTTTATTGTTAGTAATGATTGTGGTGGGTGGTGTGACTCGGTTGACTCGCTCAGGGCTTTCAATCGGGGAGTGGCCTCCAGTTTCAGGGATTATTCCGCCGATCGGTCCAAAGGAATGGCAAGAGCAATTTTCCCTTTATCAGCAGTCACCAGAATACCAGCAGATCAATTTCAAATTCAGTCTTGAAGATTATCAAAATATTTTTATATGGGAATTTTTTCAGCGTTTATTGGGACGTTTGATTTTTTTATATTCCTTGATTCCGGGACTTATTTTCTGGAAGAAGAAGGCACTTTCAGCTTCTTTAGTTTTGCTTTTTTCTGGTCTTGTTGCCGCTCAAGGGTTAGTTGGTTGGTTGATTGATGGCTAAAAGAACCATGGTGGTTGAATTTTTTTGAAAATTCAGCAACTATTCAATGGACTCATCGTTGGCTGGGGGTAAGTGATTTTAGGAATATTGAATATTGTCTTAGTGGTTCCGACTTCCTTGGCGGTGCTTCATCAATTGCTAGCAAGGTTGTTGTTTCTTTGCTATTTTAATATTTATTTCAGGATAAAAGTGAATGAGTAATATCGATGGATTTAAAGAAGCGCTTGAAACGTTACAATTCTTAGATGAAGAATCTCGAGCTCGCATTTTAGCGGATATTGCAGAAAAAGATCCTCGTTTGGCCGCACGGCTCAAAGAAGGTCTCTTTGATTTTTCTGACTTGCAATTTCTTCTGGCGACGGATTTTAAAGTCATTTGGTGGGAAGTGCCACGAATCACTTGGCAGCTAGCTTTGCGAAAAGCTCCTTCTGGGGTTTTGAAAATGCTCGAACGCCATATGTCCAAACGGGCTTTTCAAGAATTTTCTGAATTGCTCTCTAATCAGGGGCCGCAACCTGCAGCTCAAGTTCTTCGGGCTCAGAATGAGATTTGTGAGACCATTCGTCATTTCGCGAGGCTAGGTAAAATGGCAATCCCAAGTGCTCATCGAAATAATCCTATGGTTTAAATATAGCGATTGAATTCCACTAGAAATGAACAATAAGAGGATTCAAAGAGCAAAGCCTGAGACTTGGATTTTTTTAAATAGGGTGTTTTTTCTGCGACTGGAATCGCCTCTGATTTGCTAAAGAAAAGGGCCCCCTCTTTGTTAAGTAGAGCGACCATTTCCGCATGAAATTCTGTAAAAACGGCAGTGATAATTTGTTTTGCAAGTTTTGATTGTTCCTCTTCGGAGATACTTTTTAATAATTGCAAGAGCGTTTTACTTCCACTCATCAAAATCCTGGCTGAAAACTTGACCCAAAGTAAATTTGTGGCAATTTCGTCAGAGTGCTGGATAAGAAACTCTGAATGAGCTTCTTCATCGGTGGCGGGTCGTGAGCTAAAGTTTTGTCCAAGTCCGACTTTTTTGCTCATAGCTTTTAAAAAAATAGTTTCAATTTTTTTATTATCGATGACTTTAGTTATGGCTTGGCTGTCTTGAATAACTCTTAGAAAATCAATCAAGGCCATAAAATATCCACCATCCATGGTGTAACTACGAACTAAAGTGTCTGAGATCGGGTAATTATTGAGGAGTGGTTGCGAACAGATAAAAGCGACTGGCGTCGAATTGAATTGGGATTTTTGCCGGATATAGGAATAATAACTTGGAAATTCCTTCGCCAGTTTTTGATCACCAGTAACGACAATGGCATCAATTTTATTCGTACCCACCACTTGATAAAAATCCATCACATTCGGAGCCTGGTAAATATGAATATTTTCGAAATCTTTTTTGATCTGATCTTGTGCCGTTTTGTCTTCAGTAATTAGCCCAATGCGAATTTTCATTGAATAAGCATGACACGAATTGATTCTTTCGAGAATATTTCATTGGACGATTAGGCTTTTGACTAGCTGTGCACGAAAAAACTCAAAGCGATCTCACAGTTTATCAAACTTCATATTTGCGAGACCAATAACTGTCTTTACAATTTTCAAAAATCGTTTCACAATTCCTAGGATGTTGAATTACACTCGGGTGGTCTTGTTTTTCTCAATAAATTTGGTTGTATACTCAGCTTGGGCTAAGAAAAGCGATGTTTACACCTATCGAACGATAAGTGAGGCTGGTCTTTCAGAGTGGAATGTCCAGGTACAGAATCCCTTGCCCAAACAATCCACACCTGAAAAACGGCTTAAAAAACCATTTACAGAGCTGAATGTTTCTAAAAAAGTAATTGCGCTGACACAAGCCATTAAGAAAAATCCCTCGTTAGCTCATCCTAAAAGCATAGCCTTGATCGGCGATACAGGTTGTCGCCTGAAAGAGTCAAAGATCAAATCATCTTATCAAGACTGTTCAGACCCTCTTCAATGGCGATATCCAGAAGTCATTAACAGCCTGATTCAGGACAAACCGGATTTGATCATTCATGTCGGTGATTATCATTATCGAGAGCAATGTTCGCCAGGTAAACCTTGTAATAAAATGTCGCCAGAGACTGGCTATGATTGGGCGCCATGGAAACTCGATTTTTTTGAGCCTTCACGAAAGGCTTTTAGCTTTGCACCTTGGGTGATGGTTCGTGGGAATCATGAAGATTGTAGTCGAGCATTTTTAGGTTATAAATTATTGTTGAGGAATAGTGAATGGAAGTCTGAATGCGAAGAATATGAAGAACCTCAAGTGATTGTTCTAGGAGACTTGGCTATCATCAATTTAGACTCTTCAAGTATTAGTGATATGCCAGAAATCGCGGTCGGTACGGATACGCTCTGGAAAAAGCGACTGGATTTGCTAGCGGAAAAATTGAAGACGATGAAGGTGCAGCGGATTTGGCTCGTGACGCATAAGCCGATATATGGACTGGTTTCTTTGGGGAAAGCTTATGCACCGCTCAATATTAATTTAAGGAAATATTTTGAAGCCACTTCTTGGGCAAACAAGATTGAATTAATTCTTGGTGGGCATATTCATAATTCTCAGTTAACGCGGGCACTTGGATTCCCTTTGCAGTTAGTCATAGGAAATGGTGGAACATCGCTTGATAAGTACAAAGAGCCTCTGACTGCTGAAAACATTTCTGCTCTTGGTTATGAAAAGGCAAAAATGGTTTTTCAGGATTTTGGATATGCGCTGATTAAGGGATTAGATTCTGAAAAACCAACCATGGAATTTCATGACTCTGCCGGGGCTATTGTTTTTAGCTGTCATTTAAAAGACCGGGGCCAAGATTGTTTTTGATAGACAGAAAATGATTTTTCGACTCATAATTTTTTTATGAGTTTATATATAGTGTTTTTATTGGCGGTGATACAAGGTTTGGCGGAGCTTTTACCTGTTTCGAGTTCTGCTCACGTTATTTTGGCTCAATATCTGATGGGCTATGATCCCAGTCGTCCAGACATGACCTTTTTGTTGGTGATGTTACACACAGGAACGATGTTTGCCGTACTTATTTATTTTTGGTCACGATGGAAAAAAATATTTTCAGACCGGGAAGAATTTAAAAAATTTATTAAACAGATTCTGATCGCCACAATCGCAACAGGGATTTTAGGCTTTGGCCTTAAAATTCTTATCGAAAAAGTTTTTTTGGAAAGAATAATGGGAGTAGAAAAAGGGGAAATCGAACATCTGTTTAAGATGTTGCCTCTCATCGCAGGCTGCCTTTTTGTGGTGGGATTGTTGATAATTTATGCCGGGCTAAAAAAAACCTCAACAACGAATCAACAAATGACGAACAAGGAGGCCCTATGGATCGGTTTATCTCAGGGATTGGTTTTGCCTTTTCGGGGTTTGTCTCGTTCCGGCACCACCATTTCCGTAGGTTTGCTCTTAGGTAAAGGTCGACAGATTTGTGAAGAGTTTAGCTTTGCTTTAGCTGTTGTCTTGACGCCACCAGTGATTTTGCGCGAGCTAAAAAGATTCATGGAGACTCGTACTTCGGACATGAGTTTGACTTCAATGATGGTTCCAGGTTTGCTTGGTGCGGTATTTAGTTTTGTGGCAGGACTCTTTGCTCTTAAGTGGTTATCCAGCTGGCTTGAAAATGGAAAATGGCATTTCTTTGGAATTTATTGCCTTACTTTTTCCGTCGTTGTTGCTGCTGTTTCTTATTATCATTAAGTGGAGCCAACTGAGGAGCTGTTTTGAGACATTCTGCGAAAGTGAGAGTTAAAAAGCCAATGAAAAAAATGATCTTTTCTCTTGGAATTTATGTCGGAATTATTTTTTGTATTCTGATTTTAGCTTACAAATATGTTAATCCAGCACCACCCAAAAAAATTGTCATCATGACAGGCGATGGTGAAGGTGATTATCTCCATTATGCCAAAGCTTATAAAAAAATAATCCAAGACGAGAACATTGATTTGGTTATCAAAGAGTCTTCGGGAACTATGGCTAATCTGAAAGCACTCCAAGATCCAAGCTCAGACGCAGATGTTGGATTTGTGATAGATGGATTAGCCTCTTCGGAGCAAGACCCTGATTTGGTTTCCTTGGGTAGTTTGTATTACGAGCCTATTTGGATTTTTTACCGAGGGTTAAAAGAAATCTCTCGTCTTAATGATTTGAAGGGACTTCGAATTGCGATTGGTCAGACGGGCGGGGGAACGGAAGCTCTCGCTGTTCGTTTGCTAGAAGCCAGTGGCGTGAATTCTAAAAATACTCATTTTTTGGAATTGGGTTGGGATGCTTCAGCGGCGGCGTTGAGAGCCAAACAAGTAGATGTGGCTTTTTTTGTGGCAACACCTGAAGATCCAGAAGTTGAAGAGTTGATGAATGATCACTCTATTCGCTTGATGTCTATGGCTCAGGCGGATGCGATCATCAAGCACTTACCCTATCTTCATCATTTGCAACTCCCTCAAGGTGCAATGAATCTTTCAAAAAATTTACCAGAAAAAAATGTTGATTTAGTTGCGGCGACCACGACCTTGGTGGCGAAAGATGACTTTCATCCGGCCCTGATCTACTTGCTATTAAAAGCGGCAACTGAAGTTCATCGTGAGCCAGGAATTTTTGAAAAGAAAAATGAGTTTCCAACAGAAAAAGATTACGAACTGCCTCTTGCAGACGCAGCAAAGCAGTTCTACAAATCTGGAGCCCCTTTTTGGCAGCGCTATTTTCCATTTTGGTTTGCTACATTGGTAGACCGGTTTATTCTTGTTATATTTCCCTTATTGGTCATGATTTATCCGACGGCAAAGCTTATTCCTCGCTTTTTTCAGCGTCGTACAAAGAACAAGATTTTGCAAAGATATGGGGAATTAAAATTTTTAGAGACTCAGATTTCCAAAGAAAAAACTCTCGAAAAATATCAAGAACAGTTATTTCAACTGGATGAGATTGAGTCTCGTGTGAATGCCATGAAGGTACCTCTGGATTTTGCCGAACATGTCTATGTGCTTCGGGAACATATCGATTTTGTTCGTCGCAGCCTTAAACGCAGTCTAGAAATAGATCGCGGAGGGGCAAACTAATTCGTTGGCACAAAGCCAAGTGTGCCTTCCAAGGTATAGCCAGCATTAATTCCTTCACTATAATTAGTCGTTATTAGATGATCACCCGTTTGTAAGTTAAAGAAGCGATAGAGAGCCGTACTATTCGTCGTTTGAGTGGCATAGATAAATCCTAGCGAGCCTTCTTGGGCTGTGCCCTCGCATGCAGGATCTCTGGAAACAAAATGCATACTAAGACCAGCTGAATAACAACGAAAAATCTGAGCTGAATTTGTACTTAATTGTGAAACAAAGGAAACGTAAGCAATAAACTCATAAGTGTAAGTTGAAGGGGGCGGTTCGGTGCGATTCAAAGTAATAAAGTGTTCGCCATTAACAGCTTTAAAAAAACGATAATTATTTTGTGTTGCGGGTGTTGTTGTTGGAACCGGAGTTGGTGTTGACGCCGGAGTCGGCACTGGAGTCGCTGTAGCCGTGGGCGTTGGTGTTAGATTCGAAAATTTCTGCGTTATCGATCGAGCCAAATCAAAGATTTCATGCTTCAATAGAGGCATATCCATAAGGCCGACGAGGTTGTCTGAACTCGATGGAATGCTTTGGTAGATAAAAGAGATAAGCGCTGGAGAATTATATTGCACGGCTAAATTGTATTGAAGCTGAGTCCGTTGAATGAGCTGTTGCTGGATAGTCGCTGTTTTTCCTGCGTCTGAGTTCCAATAGTTATCAAGAGTGAAAATAAGATTTTGGTTGGGTTTGTTTGTCATCGTGCTAAAAAGAGCAGACGTGTAGTTAATGAATTTTTCGTTTGTATCACAGGTGGGGCCTTGAGCGAGATAGCAATTGACAGCGACCCAGTTGTACTCAGGGGGGAATCCAGGCCAAGGATTTCCTGCGATGAATTTATCCATCGTCGGAGTTGCTTCGGTGGCAATAATAATTTTATTGCCGAAAACCGAGTTGAGCTCTTGGGCGGCCAGTTGCAAGTTGTTATAAACTTGCTGATTTGAGTCATTCACGTTGAAGCTCACATTTTCCCAATAAGGCTCATCAATCACATAAAAACCAAGTACCGAACCAAGTAATTGTTGGTTGAGTAAAGTTTGGTAGAGTTGCTGAATCGTTGTCTTATAGTCGGCGCTGAGTCGAGCTGACTGCCAGGTAAAAATGAGCGGCTGAACCATGATCACGGCTAAATCATTCGCATTAGCTGCGAGCTTCACTTTGGCAGCGACATCGCTCACATTAGAACCTTGCACAAAGTGGATGTTAGCGACGGCGGAGGTTTCTGAAATATAGCTGTTCGTCATAGCGTCTGCAAAAAAACCAAAATATTTTAAAGAAGTCCCATTTTGAGATATTGTTAAAGCATTGTAAGAGGAATTGGGTGAATTGAGAGAAGGTAAAGAAGTCGAAAGTCTCGAGGCGATTCCAAATCCTTTTTGGCAATTTTGTGAAAGAAGAACAACAGCAAGTGCAGAAAATGCCAGCACGACAAATTTTGTTCGTTTCATATAACCCCTCAACTTAAATTCTATCGAAAGAATTTTCATTCACAAGGGGTTTTTCATTTCATCTCGGGCAAGTTATTAAGGGCGACTTGAAAAATAAATTCCAGTTCTGAGACTTTCTCAGTTTGGGAAAATATATCCTTCTGAAAATTCATTATTCAATTTGAATATTTCCACTCATGGTTGAGGCTTTCACTTGAAGATCATAATTGTTGCTTAGCTGATGTTCATGTTTATTAAAAATATCACCAGAAACCGAGTTGAGGGAAAAATTTGTTTTTTCGTTCGGAATAATTTTGAGCTTGATGTTGCCAGAAACAGAAGCGAAATCCACATTTGCCGGAATCAAATCATAGACTTCGATATCCCCGCTAACTGATTTTCCTGATAAATCTGCGATAGAAGATTCTCTTGCCTGAAAGTTTCCAGAAACGGTTTTTAGTGCTAAATCTTTAATCGTCACTTTATTGAGCGTGATTGCGCCTGACACAGTTTTAAGTTCGACGGAATTAAGGCTCAAACTTTCTGCCGTGATATCGCCACTAGCTGTTATCACGCTTAAATTTTTAGTGAAAGAGGTTGGGATTTCAATTTGTACTCGAAGGTTTTCAGTTCCGTTTTCAGGTTGACTAATGGCAAGCTGAAACTCTGTGATCTCCGTTTTCAAAAGTCGAGGAGCGACTTTTGAATTCAAGAGGCCTTCGGCAGAGATTTTAATTTCCTTTGCAGTCGTTGTTTTAAGTGCAATGTCACCACTGAGAATTTTAATGCTTAAATTATTTTTAGGCGGAGTAAAGTTCCAGGAATCGTGAGTCAGTTCTTTTGGGCCGGAACTTTCTTCCGCTAAGAAGCCATTATTATTGAGATGAATTTTCCAGTGATACTTTTCTTCAACTTTTTTTAAAAAATCCGGGTCGGCGCTATAAGCTTGCTTTGCGGCATAAGCGGTGAGGCTGAGAAAAGCCACTGTCGAAAGAATAAGGATTAAAAATATTTTTGAAAAGGAATTGAGTGACTTCATTATTTCTCCAGATATATTAAGTGTGATTTAATTTTAAAAATACAAGTGTGACGAACTTATTTTTCTAAGATAAATTTCAGGTTCCATTGAAGGTAGCTAATAAGCCCCAATAGAATGAACTTCGACAAGAGAAACATAATCATTCCTCCGATGGCGGCAAGTCCAAGTAAACTAAAACCAGCGGAGATTCCTGCGAGCCACAGCCAGGCACTCGTCATAAGTGCTCCAACAGCGGGAAGGGTTGCAAAAAGCGCTAAGCTAGCAGAACCCAGCGCCGCCGAAAAACTCCAGCCAATGACGAGGAAAGTAAAAAGCAAAATTCCTGGAACAAAAAGCACGATAAAATTAAAAGGCGCAATGATTAAGAGTCGACAGATCACGGTGAGAGCTAAACTCCAACTAAATTTTGAATTCGTATTTTTAACGACTTTGATCATATTCTCAGTTTGGTAGGCCTTGGCAATCGTTCTGGTGGAACCGAGGTTGGCCGCAATTTCGGCCTCTATTTTTCCTTTACTGAGTCCATGTTGGAAGTGTTCCTCGTAATCTGAAAGAATTTCTTTGATGTCATGCACTTGATTAAGTTTAAGGTTGTCTTCGAGTGACTTTAAAAACTCTTGTTTTGTCATTTGATTTCCTTGCCAATTAATTTTTCAACTTGTTGATTAAATTCGATCCACTGTTTGAATTGTTCTTTTTGAAAGGCTTTTCCTAACTTTGTGATTCGGTAATATTTTCGGGAGGGACCTTCTGAGGACTCTTTCAAGTATGTTTCGAAATATTTTTCCTCGGTCAAGCGACGAAGAATCGGGTAGAGCGTTCCTTCGGATATTTCAAATACTTTTGAAATATCCTCCACCAACTCATATCCGTAGTAGTCTTTTTTTTCGATCATATTGAGCACGCAAAGCTCTAAGACGCCTTTTTTAAATTGTGGGTTCACAGAGTCCTCGTCCAAGGATTGCTTCGTCGCAAGCCTTCATTGACTACGTAACTATACTAGGTACTATGTGATGTAAAGTACTAAGTGATATTTAGTAGGAGGAGTGGTTTTATGCAGCAACGATATGAAATTGTTAGTTTAAAATTAAATCTATTGCTCGTGACTGGAAAAGTATGAATAAAAAAAGTAGTCTAGACCGCCCGTAAAAAGAGCGCGTGAATAATTGTGACCATAGTCAAACCATTCTTGGTGAGCGTCTGCCACGCAATAATTCTGCGTGCTCACTCGATACATCGCAATAAGCAAGCCGGTTCGATCTATGCCATGAGCGCAGTGAAGATAAATAGGTCGAGGGGTTTTGGGATCATTAAGAATTTTCAACACTTGTTGGATTTTGTCTGCGGCCTCAGGTCTGATATAGGAAAATGTGTTCAACGGAAAAGAATAATAATTAAGGCCTGGAATATTTGCTACGATGAATCTCTGGTTCTCGGCGGAAATTTCAGAGGGCGCCTCGCCAGGTTCCATTTTTGGAAGCCATTCATGCCAATTGTTTTCACCCAAAAAATTTATACCTGTAGGGTCATTGTAATCTCCACCTTGTAAATTGATAACAGTCTTAATTCCCAATTGAGCTAAGGATTGAGCTTGAGTGAGATTTTCAACGCGACCACCGCGATACAAAAAGTGAGTCACTTTGCGGAAGTTAACGGGAAGTTTTTGGTTCAAGGAAGGAGTTAGCTCGGGGGCTTCAATCTCAACAATAGGACTTTGGCATTGATGACTAAGAGCAAAACCAAAATTTGGAAGAAGTACAATGAGCGTTTTAAGAAACCATGAAGCTGTCATCATTTCCTCACTTGTAAAAGTATTAGCCAGTTCAGTCCAGGCTTTTTCAAGAGCATGACTTTTTCACTGTTAACTCAAAGTTCATGACTCAATTACATCGCTAAGACATGACTGCATTTACCGTAGTTCAGGTGCGCACGTTGTTTACCGGCTTTCACGAGCTCCATAAATTCCAATCCATTTTTATCATTGAGATCGAATCTTTTTTGAAAATACATTCCTGCTCGCAAATGAGTAGACGGACTAGTTAATGAAACTCCTGTTTGATTAGAAAATTCACTACTAAATTCTGAGTAAAAATCCCTTCCCCATTGGTTGTAACTTTCTTTTGATTCCAAATCTTGTAGGGGATTGATCCAAGAAGGTGCTTTGTTTCCGTGAAGAATGCCAACTGAGATTGAAAATCTGTCTTTTAAAACATTCTGAAGTTCCCATCGTTGAGGAATGTCTGGTCTTCCGATGGCTGTAAAAAAATCTTCTGATAAATAAGTGTCGCCATAATCACGAAACACAATTTTCCCAGTGGGTTTTTTATTTTTATCCAATTCCACCAAGAAATTTTGTGAGTGAGGAGAATCATAAGTCATTCCGGTCAAAGCAACAAATTCAGCGATCGCGCGCGCCAGCGGCTTATTGTAATTTTCATTCCAATAGGCCGCAGGATCATCAGAACCATTTAATTTGGCAAGTTTGCGTCCAGTCTCATCATGCATGATCGAAAAGCCCGGAACATAATAGTGACCACTTTTAGCAAGTTTTCCATACTCCCTAATCACCATTCCATGATCAATTTCTTTCAGTCCGAAAATAGCCGGTTCATCAAGTAAAATAATGTTCTTTAATTCAGGACCTTTCTTAACAAGATCGTTCACATAGTCCGCAACCATACGAATTTGCCAAGCATCTTCATAGGTTTGTTTTTTATCCGTCCAATTTCCGCCAGTTTTGTCAGTGGAAACTTTAGCGGAGAACTCGGCTTTGTTTACAGGATCAACAATAATATAACTTCGAGAGGCGGTTTGATATCCTTCAAAATATTGTTTTCGTTCCACAGGTATTTCATTTTTCAGCATCAAGGTTTCGACTTCTTTATACCAAGTGGTGTCTTCAGGATTTATAATCCAGCGAATGTATTTTTCACCATTTTTTTCAAAGATCAAAGACTGCATTATCTTTGGATCGATTCGAAGGGCGACATCAGATTCTACCAATCTCAACGGAATTTCATAATGCTCTACCAAAATTTTAGTGGAGCTTCTTGTTGATACCGCATTGGATCCCGTCTCAAACTTGACTAAGGCATTCATTTCTCTTGAAATGGCCCACGATTGGATCGTCAGTAGAAAAGATAAAGCGAATGCCAAAAAAACAGATATTTTTCTTCTCAAAAATTTCATTTTTCCACCTTCTGTGCAGCTTTGAAAATATCTTCCGTACTTCCTGGCTGGTGACGCTTGAGGCTCGGTTTTTTAATAAATAATTTTTATCTGGGCGCATAGTGTCTGTTGGTGAAAAAATCTTCAGCTGTTTTTTTTATGACAGAAAAAAATTACACCGCTTAAGTTTTTTTGAAAAAAAGAAAATTTATCGAAAAAGTTTTTTCAATAATTGAAAATACCAACTGGTCATTTGGGAATTTTGTGTTTCATCGTTCAAGAGTTCGCTCGGATTTTGAACAAAAGGACCTTGAGGGTAATCAGAATCCTGTGAACATTTTTCAATCCAATCACGATCAGCCTCTGGATGAAACTGAACACCGACGATATTATTTCTGTAGACAAAGCCTTGGTCAGCGGTAATTTCATTCTCAGCAAAACGAGTGGCCTGTTGCGGAGTGAGAAAACGATAGGAATGCCATTGAAAAAAATGCAGGGAAGGCGGTTGGCTTGGAATCAAGTCAGAAACTTCGGGATGAAGTTGTACTTGCTGCCAGCCAGCCTCGGTGTGGGTGTGGCGACGAACATCAGCGCCTAATATTTCAGCGATTAATTGTGCTCCTAAGCAGATCCCAAGAATAGGTTTATTAAGTTCTATAAATTTTTCAATGGCTTGTTTCTCCATTTTTAGCCAGGGATATTGAGCTTCTTCGTCCACATTTTGTGGTCCTCCTAATATGACGAGGCCAGTATAAGCGTCTAAAAAAGTCGTGGGAAGTCCTGGTTCTGATTGCTCTGGCCAGTAGAGTTCTTGGAATTTCCAATTGTTCTGACTGAAAAAATCAGTGGTTGTCCCTGGTGGGCAATCCATGGAATGTTTAAAAATCAAAATGTTTTGTTTCACTCTTATGTTTCCTGCTGGGTATTTAAATTCGACGTAGGTATTTGCAAAGTCAAGGGGAGTCCTCAGTTGACTTGGTTTTCAATGTTCTGAATAATGAATTCATGCGCTTATTAGTAACTGGTGGAGCTGGATATATTGGAAGTCATTGTGTGACTGAGCTTTTGAAGGCTCAACATGAAGTCACCGTTGTGGATAATTTGTCCACGGGTTTCAAAAAAGCGTTGGAAACCCCTATTAATCAAGGGGTAACTTTTATCCAAGAAGATATTCGTCATATTGAGACCATCAAGGAAATTTTGCGAAATAAAAAAATCGAAGGAATTGTACACTTTGCGGCGAAGCTGATTGTTCCTGAATCGGTGTCTCATCCGCTGGATTATTATGATAATAATGTGTTGGGAAGTTTAAGGTTGATTCAAGCCTGTCAGCAAACGGGAGTGAGTTTTTTTGTTTTTTCATCGACTGCTGCCGTTTATGGCGAAGGAACGGGCTGTGCTTTGCAAGAGACCGATTTAACTCGCCCAATTAATCCTTATGGGGCTTCGAAAAAAATGGTGGAGCAAATTCTTTCGGATCAATCTTTCGCTGATCCAAATTTTAAATTTATCGCCCTTCGATATTTTAACGTGGCCGGTGCGTCCATTGAAGGGAATAATGGCCAACGCACAAAAGGTGCCACTCATTTAATCAAAGTGGCCTGCGAAGTCGCCACCGGGCAGCGTGATAGTATTCAAATTTTTGGGACTGATTGGTTAACACCGGATAAAACTTGCGTGCGCGATTATGTGCACGTTCAGGATTTGGCGGACGCTCATGTGGTGGCGCTTTCGGCTCTGAAGAAAGGCCATGTCGGTGGTATTTATAATTGTGGCTATGGTCGGGGCGCCTCCGTGCGCGAAGTGATAAGTATGGTGGAAAAAGTTTCAGGCAAAAAAATCAAAACAATCGAGACAGCTCGTCGACCTGGTGATCCTGAACTTCTAGTCTCTGATCCACGACGATTAAAAACTGAACTTCTGTGGGCTCCAAAAAATGATTCTTTAGAGATAATTTGCAAAACCGCTTACGAGTGGGAACTTAAAAATTCAAACAAATAATTAATTACCAGCCACAGGGAGTAATACCATCGATTGTTTTTACCCAGGCGGGCGAGCTTTGGCTTCCGTTGCAGATACACATTGTATATTTCGAAGTCACAGCCAGAGCACTGTCATGAGTGGCATCACAAGAATAAGGCTCTGAGGAGTTTTTTGTCATTCTCATTGTGCCCGCAACATCCAAGGTGGTCGCTGGATTTGTCGTGCCGATTCCGACGTTTCCGTTGCCTAAAATTCTTAGTGCTTCTGCCGGATCTCCGCCAAAGGGTTTGGTTAATATTCTCAGTTGTCCTTCGGTGACATCTGAGGTGCTTGAAACAAGGTCAGTGATTCGAGCATAGGAGACATCACTTTGGTAATAGTGGTTTATGAGAAAGGCATCGGCTTCAGTCGCAGGATAAGTTTTGGCTAAGTTCGTTCCATCAGAATGGATAGCCACTGTTGCAGTGGGACCTGTCACGCCAATTCCGAATTTTCCATCATCTTTTAGGGATAATAATTTTGTGTAGACTCCGCTGGAGGCGTCCTGGGCTCCAAAATGAAAGAGCCATCCTGTATGATCAGTTTCAAAAAAGAGTCCTCCAGAATCACCGCCACCATTAAGAGTTTTGAACCCTGACTGGAAATTTTTTCCAAAAGCGGTTCCGGTGACTACTGCTAAAGTATTTTTGGGAGAATTGGTGCCGATTCCAAGGTTTCCCGAGGGGTCCAATCTCATTGTTTCTGAATAGGAACTACTACCGTTCGATTGTCCCCAGACAATTGCAGGAGTATAACTCGAAGCCCCTGGTACTGTGACGATTCCGAAATAAGCCGCTTGAGCTTTTGTTTGAGAGTTATTAACAGTCATTGCAATAAGGGAGGAATTCCCATCAACAGACCAGCCATTTTTAATAACAAGACTTGATGACATCGGATATCTGTTCCAAGAGTCACTGGTGGCATAACCATCTGAACCCCAGCGGTCTATCTGGGTTATTCCTTTTAAATCAATTTTCCCTCTTGGCCAGCTTGAAGTTCCATCGCCAGGATTAAGAACAATGCTACCTCCCGAGGCTCCGCCTGTACCACCATTCTGAGCGTTAAGTGTGATATCTTGGCCTGAAATTCCTACTGCGGCGGTTCCTCCATCTATTTGAAAAGTAGAAGTTGGAGTTGTCGTTCCTATCCCCACATTCCCGCCGCTAATGTAGAGGGGTGAATTTCCCTGCGTATTTGCGCCAGTGTATTGCGTGACATAACCGTTGGTGCCAGCTCCTGAATTTGGAGTGCTGCCTAAAGCGCTAATGACATCGGAGCCCGCTAGCGAGATCACGCCAGAAGATATAGAAATATTTGAACCCACTTGCACAATGCCTTTTCCCAGAGCAGAGGCATCTTGATAAGCATTGGCAGAAGCGGCCGTGACTCTTCCTTTGGCATCAACAGTAAAGCTTGGCACGGCGGAAGCCGAACCGTAAGTGTTGGCGGTAACTCCTGAAGTAACAAGAGTTGGACTTGGATAAGTTCCGGTGAGATCTCCTCCGGCTGAGCCGCCAGGGACTACGCCGGAAATTGTGACATTGGCCGCCGCAGTTAATTGTCCTTGGGCATTCACGGTGAACGTAGGCACCGAGGTCGCGGAGCCGTAACTTCCAGCCGTAACAGTCGTGTTGGCTAAGCTGATGGTGCCGGTGCCAGTGATAGTTCCGCCGGAAAGTCCGGTGCCCGCAGCGACGCTGGTGACACTTCCAGAAGAAAGACTCGCGCAGCTAAAACTAGATCCATCCCAGGAGATGGCCTCACCTGCGCAGGAAGGTAAAGAAGTGCTTTTAACGTAAGTGGCCGCAGCCACTCCACCGAGCATTCCTGCATCTTGGGCGTAGAAAGCTTGAGGCACCCAGCTCAAAGGGATGGCAGGCACGGTATCCCAAGCGCTGCCATCGTAATAAGAAAGATTTAAAATTCGTGTTGAGCTGACTCCCGGAACATAGCTATTTCCGGAAGTACAGGCCGAGGGTGCAGCGGCTAAAGAGAGCGAGCTGGAATTAGAAAAAACTTGATTGAGAGAATTTCCTCCATCGACATTCGCAGCGACTCTTGTTCCAGTTCCTACAGTGAGAGAGAAATTCCCTTGAGTTAAAGATAAATCAAAATTTTGTATTTCTTGATAAAGCAAACAATGCTCGGCGCCTGGGCTATAAACAGAAATTTGGAATTGAGAGCTATTATAAGTAAAAACAGACCCATCGGCATTTAAAATACGCCCTTGGATAGTGAAATTTTGGGCGGCTTGAGCTAACTGAAATGGAAAAATAAAAGCGCTAAAATAAAAAATAAGTGCAGCGATAAACATTTGTACGCCTTCCTTATTTTTATCATATAACCTCCGTTTTAAAATCATTCAGAAAGAATCTGCCCTTGAATACTTAAAAATAAAAGTCGCCCATTTGTTGTTGGCATTTTAATTTGTGAGGTGGGATTTCCCACGGAGAGGGACACCTTGCGGTTATTTGCCGAGGTCCCTGACTGAACACTGGCGGAAATTGGTCCAATACCTGTTGCTGCCGGAACGGTTGTTGGAATGGGCCCATAGGCCACAGGCACAATGGATTGTCCTTTTCCAAAAGGATTGCAACCAGAGGTTAACGACATAACTATAAAAAAAACGATGTTTTTTAAGAAAAAAAGGGTTATTTTTTTAAAATCTTTGTCTATTTTCACCTAGCTACTTATCGGTCTAGGCGTGTAAAAGCTGAAGCTAAACTACGGGTGTATTCGCGAGGTGGTCAGCGCTAACAAAAAAACATTTATTGTCTGTTATTTGTCACTCGCAAGAGATTTTGATAACAGGGATGATCCCAGAATGAGACGTTCGAGTGTGTTTTCACTCGAAAAAAACTTTTTTAAATAGCTTTTGATAAAAGATTAAGTATGAAGTTGACGAGGGGGGAGCTCGATCATTTATGATGCTTTTGATTTGTGTTGTTTTAATTCTCAACTAAAATCGAAAAACAGACGGAGAAACAATGTCAGAGATCGAAGTCCCAGTTGAACAAATTCAAGAAAATTTGATGGAAAAAGTTCATGAAGCCAAAGCCCATGGTGATAAATCCACCAGTTGGTTTGAAGGGGTTGCGTTGAGCTCGGCGCTGTTGGCGGTGATTGCCGCAGTTTCAGCGCTCTTGGCGGGACATCACGCCAACGAAGCTTTGATTGAACAAATCCAATCTTCCGATCAATGGTCTTACTATCAGGCCAAGGGAATTAAATCCAATGTCTTGTCTTCAAAAGTCCAGTTGTTAAAAGAACTCGGCAAAACTGTACAGCCTGAAGATCTTGAAAAACTTAAACAGTACAAAGGCGACCAAGAAGAAATTTCTGCAGTGGCAAAGGAAAAAGAGGAGCTTTCAAAAGGGCATATGCAGGTTCATAGTTTTTTTGCTAAAGCAGTAACTTTCTTTCAAATTGCCATTGCCGTTTCCGCCATCAGCGTTTTGGTTCGCCGGCGTCGTTTTTGGTTCGTCAGTCTTGGTTTTGGAGCTGTGGGTTTAGTGATTTTTGTGCAAGGTTTTTTGGCCCCCCTGGGCGGCTTTCATTGATGTGATAAGGCACTGATGAAAATATTGTTAGTTCTGCCTCCGATGGCCCAAGTGAATTCCTATTATCCGGCGACAGCCTATCTTAAAGGTTATTTGCAAGAGCGAGGTCATGATGTGGTGCAGATGGACTTGGGGCTTGAACTTTTTCTTAAAATTTTCAGTCGTCAGGGCCTATCGGAAATTAAAGATGTCCTTGAAAAGAAAAAAAACAAATCAGATTCCGTTTTGTTTTTTCTTGAAGCTTTTTCTGACTATTTAAAATGCATCGAGCCTGTGATTCAATTTTTGCAAGGAAAAAATCCAAGTTTGGCTTTGCGCTTGGCGGAAAGAAAATTGGTACCAGAAGGACCACGTTTTTTACCGCTTCGCGAACACGCTGAGATTCTTTTTGAGCAATTTGGAACTTTGGGCGTCCAAGATAAAGCCAAGTACATCGCCAGTTTATATTTGGATGATTTGTCAGATGTGATTAAGACTGGAATTGACTCAGATTTTGAATTTTCTCGATATGCTGAAAAATTAGCATCGTCACAGAACTCGTTTTCTCCTCTATACAAAAAACTTAATTCTGCAGCAACTTTGTTAGATCAATGGACTGAGAATCTTTTTGTTCAACGAGTGAAAGAAATCTCTCCAGAGATCGTGGGTTTTTCCATTCCTTTTCCTGGAAACTTGTACGCGGCATTAAGAATGGGAAAATGCATCAAAGAAAAATACAAAAAGACACCCGTGGTTCTGGGGGGAGGTTTTGTTAATACCGAACTTCGAGAACTCACGGATTCTCGTATTTTTGAATTCACCGATTATTTAGTTTACGATGATGGCGAATTTCCATTTCAGAAGTTACTGGAGTTTTTTGAAGGAAAGGCCTCAGAGAAAAATTTATGTCGTTGCAAAGGCTTGCGTTCAAAAAAAGTGGTCGATTTTAATTTTGAGAGCAAAGAAAATTTACCTTTTAAAAAGCATCCAGGTCCTGATTTCAAAGGACTTCATTTTGATAAATATGTTTCGATGCTGGAATTGCCAAATCCGGTGCATCGATTGTGGTCTGATTTTCGCTGGAATAAAATGGTATTAGCCCATGGCTGCTACTGGAAACGCTGTGCTTTTTGCGATATCAATTTAGATTATATTGCCCGGTTTGAACCTTTGAGTGCAAAAAAAATCGTCGATCAGATTGAAAAAATTATTTGTGAGACCAGTACAACAGGTTTTCATTTTGTGGATGAAGCTGTGCCGCCGGCTTTGATGAAGGCGATGAGCGAAGAAATTTTGCGAAGAAATTTAGTCATTAGTTGGTGGGGCAATTTGCGATTTGACCAGCAATTCGACAAGGAACTTTGTGAGCTGATGGTGGAGGCCGGTTGCGTGGCCGTGACGGGTGGTCTGGAAGTGGCCTCACCGAGGCTTTTGAAGCTTATCAACAAAGGTGTTACTCTTGATCAGGTGGCCCAAGTGACAAAAAACTTTTCACAAGCTGGAATTTTGGTTCATGCTTATTTGATGTATGGCTTTCCCACTCAAACAGTTCAAGAAACCATTGATAGCTTAGAAGTAGTTCGTCAGCTTTTCGAAGCAGGTTGTTTGCAATCGGCTCATTGGCATCGATTTCTTTTGACGAGTCACAGTCCTGTGAGTCAAAGGCCCTCTCACTATTCGGTGAAATTGAAGAAGGAAAAGTCTCCTGCGAATGGGTTGTTTGCGCGTTATGAAATTGGTTTTGAAGAAGAATCCGGAGTCGATCATGACCAACTCGGAGTGGGTTTGCGGAAGGCGCTTTACAATTTTATGCACCAAGTGGGCCTAGAGCAAGATTTGCGATCTTGGTTCGATCAAAAAGTACCCAAAACCAGTCTTAGTAAAAACTATATTCAACTCTTTCTTTAATGCAGTGCGAATGAATTGAGAGAGTCTTCAAACTATCTCAAGCTATCAGTAGCCATGAGCTTAAGGAGTGAGCATGAGAAGAGTTCAGCCTGCCGTGATCGTTTTTGTTTCTTTGATGATCTTTCATCCTGAGGTTTTACGAGCCATGGATGTCACCTGCATTAAAACGAAAATTCTTCGAGGCTCGACTTGTAATAATTTGTTGATCGACTTTGATTTCTCAAATTGCGGAGGGGAGGCCCCTCAAAGCAAATCTGTGCGCACATCTTGTGTGAATCAAAAAGCGGTGGCCTTGGTCAAAGCCCAAGATTTTAACTACATTGCGACTTATGCGGCACCTTTAGCAGAAGGTGGCGAGTGGCGATTTTTGACATTGAGATCTGAATCTCGAACAAAATTAAATACAAACTCGACCTCGGATTCTGTTGATGAAATGCAGATTCATATTAAAAAAAACCATGGCAATGTTCTTGCTCAATCCAAACCGAAAGATTCGGAAGAAGTGTCTACACCCAGCTTAATAATCAAAGATCCTATTCCTGAATTGAAGGCCGAAGCCAAACTAAAATCCGATTCTGAAATTAAACCAAAAGTCGATGCAAAAACTATTGCTGAATCAAAGGTCGAACCAAAGGCGGAACCAAAGGCGGAACCAAAAGTTGAACCAAAAGTTGTAATTTTACCAAACATTGAAACTGAGTTAAAAGTCGAATCAGAAATAAAAATTGAAAAAGAAGCTATTCATTCAGAAAACCAAAATGACAACGGTGAAAAAAACAAAAAGGAGTTGCTGAAGACCTCAGGATTTATTGATTTCTATTATCAATCTTCACTGAACGCTCCGGCGGCCGTCACTCCGGGAACCTCGACAACGAATATCGAATCGCCTCCAGGTGGAAATGTTCCTTATCGCATGTTTGATGTTTACCACGATGATTTTAGCTTGGCTTTGGCTGAGCTCACTTTGCAAAAGGATCTGGAGCACGCAGGAGCTCGAGTTGATCTGGGTTTTGGAAACTCTGCATATCTTTTGTCTCCCAATGATGTAGCGACGCAAAATATTTTGCAGGCTAAAATTTATTTTAAATTCGGTGAACGCTGGAAACTAACCGTAGGAAAAATGTTCACTCATGTGACTCTGGAAGAGCCTTTCTCGACAGAGAATTTTAACTATTCTCGATCACTGTTGTTCACTTATGCAGAATCTTTGTGGCATATGGGCTCGGCCTTGGAAGTTCAAATTGTTCCCAAAAAATTGGATCTGACTTTTTATGCCTATAATGGCTGGAGTGGGGCTTATCAAACAAATCAAAAAATGTCGGGACTTCGATTGCATTGGGATGTTCGAGATAATTTATTGGTTAACTACAATCTAATCATTGGCGCTCAGCCCATGGCTAATGGTGGAAATCGACAAGAACACGAAGTGAATTTTACCTTGAAATCGACGAAGGATTTATCCTTCGCAGCAGAGTATGTTTATGGATATCAGACCATGGCCTTTGTGGGGCAAGATGTTCAATGGAATGCTGTGGAAGTATTAGCCAAACGAACCTGGGGAAAATACACGCTATCGCCTCGTTTTGAATTATTTTATGATCCCCAAGGTTATGCGATTGCGGGTGTTCTTGGGACTGTTCCAGCGGTTCCCTACACCGGCCAAAACATCACAAGTGCAACTCTCACAAATACCTATGAGGTTCAAGAAGGCGCTAAAGCCATTTTTGAAATCCGCGAAGACAGTTCCGATCAAAAGGTTTTCACGGAATCGACGGGAAGTTCCAGTAAGACTCAGCTGACTGGAACTTTTGCTTTCTTGTATGAGTTTTGATCAGCGCTTAAAACTCAGTTAAAACAGTTGGAACAAGTTTTTGATGGAGCTTGGAATAACCACCGGTCATTGCTAAGATCACTTGGTTATAAGCAGCAACATTTGTGCGAGTAGCGACAACTTTTCCTGCTGGGTTTGTAAGAACCATATTGTCTAAATCTCCGCCATCAGAGTCTTCTGAATCAGAGATAGTAGCCGTGTACCAAACGTTTTCGATAAAAATTTGAGCCTTGTTTTGAGATAAAATTTTGAGTGAAGGGCAGGTGCTCTCAAAAGCTACGACATTCGAATTAATCTCAATGGAGGTATCGCTAGAAGCGGGTCCTCTTGCTACTAATTCCAGGGCACATTTCATGACTTCCTCTTTAACATCCTTAAGAATTTCATGGTCACCTGTTACGCCAAGAATTTTTTGATCAAACTGATTTGAAGTCTCCGTTTGAGCGAAAGCCAAGGGTGCGCTTAAAAAAGAAGCAGCTAAAATAAGTGTTATTGTCGTGATTTTACTTGTAAGGGATTTCATATATCGAATCCTCTCCTCTATTTTGTTTTTTGGGAGATTGGATTTATGCCCGGTGGAGTTTAAAGGCAAGCAGAAACAGAAAGTTTTCGAAAATTTAACAAATGGCTTGAGCTTGAAGCTCTTTTTGACGCATCGAAAAGGTTACTATCGAAGTAACCTTAGTCAATCGGTAGCTCATCGTTCGGTGGATGGAAAACGGATTAGTGTCCGTTTCCATTACCAAAAAGAGTACCATTTAAGATAACAAAACCGTCATCGTGACCGTGACCGTCTGGATTTCTGTGAACCCAGTGAATGATGGCACCATCTGGACTTGGCTGATAACCACCACTTTGGGCGTAGGAATTAATGAAATCGCCACAAGCCACAACTTGGTCGCCAATTCGGGGTTCTGGCATATGACCGAAATTAATTTGATAGATCACCTCAACATGATCATTAGCTTGCTCCCCGATTTTAACTGAGAAATGATGATGCCCAGTCATATCTGGAAAAATTTCATCCACGGTTCCGTTAACGTATCCTCGAGCGCGAAAATTATTTGGTTGGGAGGTTTTCCATTTTATCACTTGATCGTTATTGAGCGACATTGCTCGACCATGATCATTACAAACTTGGCTGCTGGAGGCTTGCTCCCCTCCTGTGTGAATAGAATCACTATTTTCATGGTTAGAACGGTGATCTTTTTCAATGTTATAATCGTAAGCATTCGCCGTAAAAGAAAGAACCAAGGTTGCTAAAATGACAAGGGCCTTTTTCATTTTTTCTCCAAACTGTGATGAGGATTAGAATTGATGGACGACGAATCGATCTTTTTAAAGATCGAAAAAAAACAAAAATCTGAGTGAACGATGCTATCTAAAACGAAGTTATTAGAATCGAAGGTATGACCTTGAAAGGTGGTGGAAGCTTGGTGACTTTTGAATTGAGCAGTCCTGTTTGAACTCCGCAAATTCCCCTCGATTTAGTTAGGCATTTAAGGTGCCTTGTAGAAACGCCGAACCCTATTTTCGGCTTATAGATCGTCACACGATTCTTATTAAGGATAAGAACCTTCGTCAACAGTAAATATTTATAAACCTAAATTAAAAATAAATCCTAAAAATTGATAGGGTGGCCCTTTCGTAGATGAATTAGTCAAAAATGAGCTGAACTTAATTAGAGAGTGATGAGCTCGTATAACTACATGGAATAAGACGACTTAATTCAATCACAAGGAGTGGTAAAATAGCTTTTTAGTTTTTCTCCGGTTTACAAACCTATAATTCTTTCAATGTCGAAGAAAAAGTGTTGAGGTCTCTCTGTAATTTTGGGAACGAGAGATATTGCAATACTGAATCATTAAATGATGTGAAAGTTAGAGATGATCATGAGATTTTCTTCGATACTTAATTTTGCTCTGACAGGCTTATTATTAATGGCTTCGTTGATGACCTTTGCGGCACCTTTTAATGAGCTTAATGAGCAGAAGTCGTCTTCCATTACTTTTGACCCCTCATCGACGGCAAAAAGAAGCTTTTTGTTTGTTGGCGCTCGTATTGAAAACTTTGACTACAATGAACCTGTGATGACCTCTAAAGGTTTACTTTATGGCGTCGGTGGTTACTTTCAATACCATTTGCAAAATGAATCATTGATACAAGTCAATTTTGAGTTGCTCACCGGACGGACTGATTACACGGGTTCGACTTGGGAGCAAGAACCCGTTACGGCAAGTAATCAGTTCAGTGTTTATGAAGTTTCGAGCGAGTATCAATTTCATAATTTATATCAGCAGAATGCGACGCTTGTTCCGTTAGTTGGTGGAGGCGTTCGAGGAACTTTTCAAAATAAAGAATCGGCTGGTGATTACCGAAGGGAATATTATTATTTGTATGTGATTGGAGGTTTGCAGTTGGAAATACCTTCACCCGTGGACCATCATTCCAGTATCATTTTTCGAGCACAAAAAAATATTTTAGTGGCCGGTGCGAATAACACTCACTTGTCGGATGCGAGATCTGACTTACCTGATGTGTTGTTGAAATTTACTTCCGGCTCCGCTTATCGGGTGGAGATACAGTACAATCATCAACTTGCGGATCTTCACCAGGTGCAATTTGCGCTTAACTACACCTCTTGGAGTATTCAACAGTCAGAATATGTGGAAATTGGAGAAGGCCGACCTCCGGTTTATGAACCAGAAAATCAGACTTATCTGATGGGTTTAAATCTGAGTTACTTGTTTTAACTGATTTGATTTTTCGAAGCGAAGCTCGGTTTCAGACTTCTTTTAAAATGAATGATCGTTACAATCAGTTTCTGAGACAAATTTTGGATCGGCCACGGTTCCTTCTTGAATAAATACATTCCGTGAAAACGGTGGTTCTTTGAACTTATCATTATCGAATAAAATAGCCCCATAAGGTGTTTGATCGTAGGAACTCACCATAATTCCGGCGGTAAAATTATCAGCAAAAAGTGAGCAGCGTACACGTCCCGAGCTTGGAACTTGTTCCTCAGTTTCAAGCTTTAAGCCGACATCGTTATGGGCCGTTTTTAGTCTAAAAATATCGAATTTTTGCGCACGATACAGATCTAAACCGATGGCTTCATCAGAGGTCTGATGCGAATAATTGGTACTGAGATCAACATTTTTGACAGTGACGGAATGGGCGTTGGCGATAAAAATCTGAACATTTTTTATTTCTTCTTTAACTAAGGTGAAATCGTGCAAATAAAAATCCCCACCTTGGAGGAAAATGCCTCCTTTTGAAAAATTCATTTGATTCATTTCAGTGAAATTAATTTCATAAGAGCTGGCTTCAACAGAGAGAGCATAACTTCCCGAATTTTTAAAATCGTTGTTGGTGATACGAGGTCGTTCAATAATTCCTTGACCATCAAAGGCCGTTTTAATTCCGAAAAGTGAATTATGGTTAGCTTCATTGTCGACGACCCAAACTTTTTTCATTTTTGTATGCTCTGCATACAGCATGATTCCGTTTTGATTATTTGAAAAATTATTTTCAAAAAGAGAGAGCTCTGGACAATCGTAGGCAAGAATCCCATTTCCTTTGACTAATCCGTTCACGCGAAATCCCGTAATGCTTATCTCGGAACCATTAGCAAAGAGGCCATTTCTTGCGTTGGGAGCGGAGATGGAATGACCTCGACCGTCGATAAAAATATGATTTCCGACAACATAAATTGCCGATTCTGTGATTTCAGGGCAGTTGAGATCGTTTCCAATTCGAGCACTTTTGGTCAGTAGATCTCCGCAATGGACGGTGATGATCGGAAGTTCAATTTGCGAAGGCTGATTGATCGGCGGGGAGGAGGGCTCCTCTGTGGGAGTGGCGTCAGCCGAGGCTATCGCAGAAAAGCTAAGAATAAGCAGGCTAGTTATTAATTTATGTTGAAATAAAGTTTTAAATTTTGTTGCTGCTGAGGGCTTCGTAACTTGTGTTTTGTTTAGCATAATAATTCCCGCTGTCGATTTAAATGAATTTCACTAAAAACGGTAGCACCCTTCATTCGTGAATTCAATCTTAAGGCTAGTTTCAGTTGTACAATTTCTGCAATACACGACAGAGAATGAGAAATCCCGTAGAATTTTTGTATGAATATCGCTCTGATAAAATCGGCAACCCTAATCATGTTTTTTTCTTTTATTTTTTGTTTTTCAGGTTGCTCGACCAATAAGGAGAGACCTGAGTTTCCTTATTCAGAGGATCAAAATCAACAGATGAAGAAAATGCCTCTTTTTCCTGCAGAAAAAGAGAAGGAAGATTCTGCCGTTGCGGTGGATCCTTTGCTCCAGCCAGGTTTTGTTCTTGAAATTAGCAATATTGAAGATCGAAAATTGAATGGCTCCTTCAAAGTTGAATTCGATGAGACTCTGCATTTGCCGTACAATGTAGTGATCAAAACGACGGACCTTAAGCTGTCAGCTTTGAAAAACGAATTATCAGGCGCTTATAGAAAGTTTTTTCAGTCTTTGTCGCCCTTTACTGTGCAATTAACTAAGAGAGTCTACCTGTTGGAAGTGCGCGGTCTTGTCGAAAAACCTGGAAAGATCACCATTGAACCTCACGCAAGTCTTGAGGCAGTGATCAGTCAAGCCGGGGGGCTGAGCAAAGAATTACCTCCTAAATATTTGCGAATCGTGCGCAAAGATCACAGTCAATTTGCTCTTTCAATCATCGATTATTTCAAGGCCGGTTCTCAATTTGCTGGTTTAGAAGTAAAAGCAGGCGACACTCTCTATTTTCAAGTCGATACTCCAGAGCAAAACGGAATTTCAATGTTGAATTTGACCACGATTCAAGTGATGGGAGAGGTGAGTAAACCTGGCCCTTTGACTTATCAACCGGGCAAAGACATTTATGATTATCTTCTTCAAGCTGGAGGTCCAGCCTCAATGGCGGATCTTTCTCGGGTTAAGATCTTTCGAGGAAACTCTCAAAATCGATTGATCGCTGATCTCGACTTAATGGAAGAAGAAAAACGTCCTGTCGTAAAACCGGGGGATTTAATTCTTGTTCCTTATGATAAGCCGACTCCGAGTGAAAAAAAGATTTCACAGGCCTCAAATATTGCAACAATTATTTCGGCTCTGGCCTTGGTCCTGATCACTTTTGGCGTGAGATAAGAGAAAGGGTTCATGATGAGAACTCCAGAAAAAATGCAAAATATTGGCGTCACAATCAAAGATCTGAAAACCTTTGTTTCCTATGCAGAGTTTAAACGAATCTTTGATAATTTAGATCACTTGTTGAATAGCGGTCAGATCCGAAGTTTAAGTATCCTCTCTTTTCACCCTGAAGAAGGACGTAGTTTTATTTGTGCCACAATTGCATTAGGGATGACGGAGATGCTGGGTCAGCGTGTTCTTTTGGTCGATGCAGGAAATCCTACTTCCAATTGGGATCTTGATGATATTTTTGAACACCAGGACTCGCCTGTTTTGGAGCCTGAGGGAATGGTTTATTCACTCGCTCCGAATTTGGATGGTTTGAAGCTATCTCGATTGGCAACCGTTGCTCATAAAGCACAGGAATACCGTATCCAGGACATTATAGCTGAATACAAAAACAGATATGATCTTATTCTTTTTGATTCAGCCGCATTGCGTACGACAAATCGGGGAAACTTTGATCCTTGGGTGATTGCCGCTCGGACGGACGCTTCTCTACTGGTCACATCACCCAAAACGGGAGATTTAGCACATCAGTTTCAAGTGGAGCCTTTACTGAAATCAAAAGTCGTGGGCGTTATTGAAAATATGGGAGCAGTATGAGTCAAGAATTGGATATTATTCGCCTTGGGCTTTCAATGAAAACCTATTTCAAGAAAATGGGCATCATTGTGGGATTGAGTGTGGGGCTTGTCTTGGCGGGTGCCTATTTACTCATGCCAGTAAAATATAAATCTTCTGCCGTGATCACAATTCCTAGTCGTTATTTTCAACAACCGGTGGTGGAAGATATTATTCCATCATCCGGCGATTCCTCTGAAAATCGTGCCCTTCGAGAGAGTTTATTAAAAACAGCCTTAAGTCGAGAAGCCTTAGAAGCCATTCGAGCGAAATTTAATCTTTTTCCATCAGTTGGGAATGACGCCAAAGAATACGAAATAGTGATGCAGAAGTTTCAGCATCGTTTTGGTATTGTGTCTTTAGGACTGACGAGTTTTCAAATTGAATACTTAGGGCCAACCGCAGAACAAACCTTTGAGGTAACCAAAGAAACTCAAAGGGTGATAGTTGAGAAAATATTGACCTTACGGCATCAAAAATTATTGGATTTGAGAGATAATCTTATTGGGCGAATTGATAATTTATCTTTCAATGTTAAAGGTGTTGATGTCCCTGTCAATACAGCTCGGCCTGAGGTTATTCAATCTGAATTGTCGCAAGTGCAAGGGTTTTTAGCGAGTTTGAAGTCGCGTTTTTCAGATGAACATCCATTGGTAAAAACTTATAAATCAAGAGAGAGACTACTGACACAATGGTTAACTGATAAGAAAATGCTTCCGAAAAGTAACGGAAGAGTGGGCAAAGAAAAAGTAGAAGGATTAAGCGGTGCAAGTTTCGCAGATGTCGATCGTTATTCAGATCTTTTAAAACGTCTCGATCGATTAAACATCGTATTGGAATACGAGTCAAAAAATCCAGAAAGTTTAGTTGAGGTCACGACTCCTGCGCTAGAGCCTTTATCTCCCGTATCTCCGAATTATAGTTTGGTGATTCTTTGGGGTTTGTTAATGGGAATGTTTCTTTCAATGATTTACGTGTCAATGAAAAGAATCTCTGAAAGAGTTGTTTCACCAGTAGCGGAGTGGGCTGTCGCGCACAAGATTCATTATCTTGGCAAAGTGCCAGATTTACATCCACAGTTTAAAAGAAATGCAGGCAAAGTCACTTCGCGAATGAAAGAAAGTTCGACAAATCACAAATGAGGATGAATTAGGTGGAGTCGATTCATATCTCTTCTGTTCAAGAGGGCTTGCTTCACCAAGTGACGATCAGTATGTCGCTGCTGTTTTTCTTTTTAATGCTTTGGGTGGCTTGGTCACAGTTACGTCTTTGGAAATTGCGACCAGAACTTATCGCAAGCCAATCAGAGCTTCGTCAATCGTCGATTATTATTTCAGTGTTCATTGGTATCGGAGTCTTTTTTATATTTTCTACGGAGTTTGGGCTTGACGAATTACCCCTCACTTTGGGTCTTGCTTTAGGAATGTCTATGGCATTCTTGAGTCCCATTTTCGCTTTTGCCTTATTTCTGTCTCTTATCATTTTTCGTCCTTGGGAGCTACTTCCACCGAGCGACCTTGTTGCCATTTTACCGCGCGCTTCCGGCTTGCTTGTTTTTGTTGTCTTTGCTTCGCGAGTGATCAGAGAAAAAAAACTAAAGATTTTCTGGAGCTTTGAATGTGCACTTTTGATATTATTTCTTTTTTGGACCTTTCTTTCAGCATTGCAAGCTTTAGATTCCAAGGTAGCCCTCGACTCATATTTTGAAGTGCTCGGAAAATCTGGAATTATATTTTTATTAATTGTTAATCTTGTAAAAAAGATTGAAGACGTGGAACTGTTAAAAAAAGTTTTAGTGGGTGGGTTACTTTCACTTTCGGTGTTAGCCATATTATATAATGTTTTAATCTCAAATGAAGATCCCAGCCAACGATTAGTCTTTGTTGGTATGCTGGGCGATCCCAATGATATTACGTCGCTGGCGGTGATGGGGCTACCCTTTGCGCTTTGGCCGGTTTGGAGAAGCTGGTCAAAACATAGACGAACAGAATTAAGGCAAAAAGAGGCTTCGCCTCATGTTTTAGATTGGCTTATTTTGATTGTTTATGTGCTTAGCTTTTTGACTCTGCTTTATCTTGCGCAATCGCGCGGAGCCGTTTTGGCCACGGCTGTTTTTATCGGTTTGATTTTTATGTATCGATTAGAATGGAGAAGAAAAAGTTTTGTCATTGCTCTTTTTGCTGCACTTATAGCTCTGCCGACCTTTCAAATTGTCAGTCAAAGAGAATCTGATGATTTAAGTGCTTCAAAAACGAATCGAATGATTTTTTGGAAAACCGCTGTTCGTATGGCCATTCATCATCCAGTGTTCGGCGTAGGCTATGGAGATTTTCCGAATCAATTTGAAAATTATTTAATGGATGAAGGAGCCACCGAAAGTGGAAAACGAACGGCTCATTCTTCATGGTTATTGATACTGGCTGAAAATGGCTTTATGGGACTAGGATTATTTCTAGGTTTGTTTTTATTGTGTCTGAGACGAGCTTATAAAATTCGTGATGAGCACCCAGAATTTTTATTTTCTATGGTATCCTATGGAACGGCGATGAGTTTTCTTTCTCACAGTTATTTGTTTTTTCCTTATATACTTTTTGCACTCACTACGATTTCAAGCAAAGTGATTTGTGATTCAAGGGATTCGTCACAAAACATTTGAAAACGAGTGAGCAGAGATCGCTTGAGCTCAGAACAAAAACTTAAATCTCATTTTGAGGCGAAAATCCCAGACTCGCGGTCAGGCTGTCTATGATTTTTTCAACTGTCTAAAATACTAACAAAAGTTCAGTCTCAGCGTGAGGTTTGCGCACCGTGGGCTGGCACCGTTTTCGCAATTAAAAAGATAAATGAAAACACGAAACTGGATTGTCTTTTTTGTCTACTTAAGTCCTTTGATCTTTTACCAGTTTTCTGGTTTTAAAATTGATGATTTAAGCTTAATGGGGATATTGACAGGAGGGACGAGTTTTTTATGTATCTTCTCTTTGACTCAATCAAACCGTCGCCTAGCTCTTTTGGTTTTACTGCCCTTGGTTTTTATTTCATTTTTATTTAATGCACTATATTTCAAGATCACTCGCACGCCACTCAACACTTTGGAATTTATCCGTCTCATGCAGGAACGAGGCTTCGTTGGAAGTTTTCTTAAATTTTATTTTCAAGAAATTTTAATGGCTACGTTGTTAGCAAGTTTAATTGTGTCAGTGCTATTCTTGTTGTCACGTTGGAAAAAACAGAGCCACTGGAGTTTGAAAAAAATATCTTTGATTTGGACTATGGCGATCTTGATCAACGTGACTTGGTTTATTCGAAGCCAAGGTAGCGTCAGTGGTTTGCAACTCTGGCCTGCGAGTTTACCCTCGCATATTATAGCCTACTATTTCGATCGCATGATTCTGCACTCATCGCCTGATTTACCCAGGGAAGACGTGCGTGTGAAGCCGATTGTTGATGGAATTGAAAACATCGTATTAATCATTGACGAAAGTATTCGAGGTGACATTATTGATGTTAATTCACAAGAAGGTGTCCAATCCGCATTAAAACTAGAAGATCCTCGCGTTAGTAATTTTGGTTTAGCATCATCATTTTCTAATTGTAGCGCCGCCTCCAATGAATCTTTTCATTTTCTGGTAAGGCAGAAGCATTTTGTTGAGGATCGATGGACGCATCCTTCCCTTTGGCAATTTGCTAAAGCGGCTGGTTACGAAAGTATCTATATTGATTCTCAGCGAACCAAAGGTGAGCCTCATGCAGAAATGTCCGTGCTTGAAAAAAAACATATTGATATCTTATTGTTACCTTCGGCAGACGAAGTCTCTGTTGTGCAACGGGATGCCTGGGCCAGTAAAAAACTGATCGAATTTCTTCATAAACCCGGCAAACATTTTATCTACGTGAATAAAATGGGGGCACATTTTCCATATGAGGGTAAATATCCTGAATCGGCAGCTTTGTACCTTCCGCATTTAAAAGAAAATAATTCTGGAATAACTGAAAGTCAGAGTTATGGAAATAATTTTGGCTCTATCGAATTCAAAAACTCTTACCGCAATGCCGTTTCTTGGAATTTGACACAGTTTTTCGTTCCTATTCTACAACAAAATTTAGCTAACACATTGATTTTCTATACTTCAGATCATGGTCAAAATTTAGATCGTAGTATTGATGGTCGACAACTCACACATTGCACCTACCGAGATGCACCTCGTGCTGAAGGTATTGTCCCTTTACTGACTTTAACCGGCGATTCAAGTTGGCAACATAATTTGCAGTTGGCAGCCAAAGCGCATTTTAACCAAGCCACTCATTTCAACGTGCCTCCAACTTTGCTGTTGGCGATGGGTTATCCAGAGCAAAAAACGATGGATGCGACGATTTTTGAGAAAAAATTATATGAACAAATGTTTTCTTCAGGATATTTTTTGAGTTTTGGTGCTCATCCAATTTGGAGGCAGATATGTGTCTCATGTGGAAATGAGCGTTTAGCACAGGATTATTAAATATCTGAGGAGAACATTTGTGGTTGTTCATGTTTTTAATACAAGTCTTGTTAGTGGGCCAGAGACTTTAGTTTGGCCTGCTTTAGCCGTGGCTCGATTTGATGTCCAAATCATTTGGCTCAAAGAGTCTCGCGTTGCTTTAGATAAGCAGACTCATGTTGAGCAGTATCTTGGTCAACTGGGACTAAGCTACAAAGTCATAGAAGTGAATTCAAGGTGGGATAAAAATGCGATAAGGAAGTTGCGTCAAATTCTGGAAGATGTTCAACAAAATATTCAAATTGCTCATGCTCATGATGTGAAAGCTTCTGTGTTTTTACTTTCAGCAGTTCGTGCAATGAAGCAAAAAAAACCTCTGCTGGTGAGCACTCATCATGGAGTGAGAGCGAGAAGCTTAGTCCGAGCAGCACTTTATGAAAAATATTATTCATATTTTATTTTACCTCACTATGATCTTGTTCTTTCTGTTTGCAGTGATGATCGTGAAATACTGCTTCGAAGAGGTCTTCAGCCTGAGCGCGTAAAAGTTCATTTGAACGGTGTCACGCGCCATTTTATTGCAGAAAGTGAGCGAAATGAAATTCAAAAAAATATTCGAGAGCAATGGGTAATAGAAAACAATGAAGCAAGGCAGCTGAAGAATAATTTTTTGATTTTTGGGATCGTTGCTAGAGTGGAAGAGGGAAAAAGGCATGATTTATTATTAGAGGTTATCTATGAAATTAAAAAAAGAAAACCTGAAATGAATTTCCAAGTAATATGCTTTGGGAGAGGTTCATTGCTTTCTAAGATGCAATTAAAAACAAAAAAAATGAATCTTCAGGAGCAAGTTCTCTGGATGGGGTATCGTCCGAATCTAGGCGAAGAATTTGCAGGTTTTGATGCTTTGATTTCATTTTCAAAAGCGGAGGGCTTGCCTATTAATCTTATTGAGGCAGGCTGGGCTGCGACTCCTGTTTTTGCTTGCGCCGTCGATGGCGTAAAAGACTTAATACCAAATTCAAATTTAGGGGATTTGTTTTCAGTTGACGAGCCTTTTCATTCTCTTGTTGATAAATTTTTAAATTTTGCCCAATCTCATGAGCAATTAAGAAAAAAAGGTCTTCTTTTTCAAGATTGGGTCACAAAAAATTTTTCTCAAAAAAAATGGCTGGAGCAATTAGAAGCCTATTATATAAATCTAACACGCGAATCATTTAATAAGAAAAGGTGAGGAGTTCAACTTGAGAATTCTATGGATAAGTCCGCGGTGGCCATTGCCAGATAATGACGGGGCCAGGAAAGCAACTCTTGCCTTATTAAGACATCTTCAGTCCTTAGGGAAAAAAATAGATAATGATTTTAAACTGGATGTTGTTTTTATTGTTGATGAAAAACAAGACAAAATTGAAATTAATGATTTAGAAAAAAAGATTCAGTTTGAATCGATTCTCCTTTTGAAAAAACCAAATCCTATTTTTCCGATGCAATCGCTCAACTATATATTTCACCGGGCTCATTTTTCAAAATTACCATTCACTGTCAATTCGTATTCTAATTCCCAAATTCAAAATCAACTCACTCAGTGGTCCATAAATAAATCATGGGATTTTACTATTATTGATGGCTTGCATGCTTTTGCGCTGATCCCTCAGCCGGTTGAGAAAAACCAATGGGGAGAGTTAGTTTATCGTGCCCATAATTTGGAACTCGAGTTGTGGCGACAACTTGAGGTGCTAGAGAAAAATATCTTTAAAAAAATGATTTGGTCTTTTGAATATAAAAAAATCAAAGATTACGAGTTGAATCTGGCCAAAATAGCCAAAAAAATATTTACAGTTTCCGAATTGGATAAGGATAAATTTTTAAATTTAGCTCCTGATCTTAATGTACAATCCTTAAAGATAGGGATGGAAATGTCTCCGCTTCCACTTGAAAAATTGAATTCGTCAGGCGTGCTTAAATTATTATTTATTGGACGACTGGATTGGTATCCTAATAAGCAAGGACTTCAGTGGTTTTTGAATGACGTTTGGCCGCAAATTTCAAAGAAAAAAAAGGTTGAACTGACAGTCATCGGAAGTGGAGATAGTTCATGGCTTAAAAACGATTCAATCACAGTTCTGAGGAATGTTCCTGAGCTTTTACCGTATTATCGAGACTGCCATGCTTCAATCATACCGCTGTTTATTGGTAGTGGTACGCGCGTTAAGGCCATCGAATCTGCAAGCTTCGGTCGAAGTTTTTTAACAACAGCTTTAGGTGTTGAAGGGCTGCCTTTTGTGGATAAAACTGATTATTTAAGTGCTGAAACTGCTGAGGAATGGATTAACGCCTTAATAGGTTTAGAGTGTTCTGATTGGCTCAAAATGGGTGAATCAATATTTGAAAGAGCGAAAAATAATTTCGATTCTACTGTGTTAACTCAACAGTTTTTAAGAGATCTTAAAAACTAGTGGAGTCTTCTTAACCAAATGCAATCGAACTCACTGATATTGCCAAGGTGGTGAGAATTAACACGACGAGAGTTCTTTTTCCAAAGGGGGCAACTTTTTTCAACAGATTCGGCGGGAGTGAGATCGTAATGGAGGTTTCTTCCTGCTCGGAAAGAGAATTTTCAGCAAGAAATATTTTTCTGATCACATGAATGAAGGTTAAAAGGACGGAACTGATGTCCATTCGTAAACCCATATTTTTCATATAATATAAATCATAGGATAATTTCAAGTTTGAGGCTTCAACAGTGGCGGCATAGCCGGCCCAGACCTGAGCCCACCCGGTAACTCCAGGGCGAATCACTGTTCTTAAGTAAAATAAAGGAATGCTATTTTTCAACTGAGCGTAAAATTCAGGCCGCTCTGGGCGAGGTCCGACAAAACTGACGTCACCGTTGATGATATTAATCAGTTGAGGCAGTTCATCGAGATGCAGGGCTCGCAAAATATTTCCAATGGGAGTGATGCGAGGATCATTTTTCTTTGCCCATTGCGCACCGTCCGCTTCCGCATCAACTCTCATCGTGCGAAATTTAAGGATATTAAAAGTCTTGCCGCCGATGCCAAGTCGTTTTTGTAAAAACAGAACCGGGCCTGGGCTCGATAATTTTACGGCCAAAGCTGTTAGTAACATAATTGGTGAGAGCGAAATAAGTAGCGCCATCGCTATCACTGGTTCGTAGAGGGCTTTCACTCGCAAATAAAATTTACTAGTGACTGATAAATTTTGAACCCATTTGAAGATATCAGTTTCACTTTGTCTTGAAAGGTCAACATGGCCTTCGATGTCTTCAAGGAGGTCTCTCGCATCGAGGACTTGTAAATTAGAAATAGTTAATTGGATCAAGTGATACTTGAGGTTTTCGTCTTGGGTGCAGCGCGGACTGTAGATAACAAGGTCGCTTGAGTTAAAATTTTGATATTCGTTCCAAAGATGAAATTTGAAAAATTCCGTATTTGGTGATGGCTTTATGAGAGAATTAAGCTCTGTCAAATCTTCCGCGTGGCCCAAAAATAAAATATTGAGGCGATAGTTGAAAAGCTTAAGTAGTTGCGCAATTAACAGATGTGTTGAATACCAGGCGATCGATAAAATTAAAGTTTTTTCAAAAAGCATTGGTAAGGAAGCCACCGGAGTTAACGTTAAATTCATTAAAGATACTCGGATCAAGCTCTCAACTGAGAGGATTAATAGTGTGACAATTGCAAGATCTGATTTTCGTGGAAAAAACCTAAAATTTCTAAATAGTTCAAAGAAAGACATAAAGAAGAACATCAATGAAGTAGAGGCGAGACTGCTGACTAAAATTTCAATTGTAGGAGTGTGGGTAAGTGCTGCGGAAGAAATTTTGATGTTCAAAAGAACAGACAAGGGAAAGTAAAGGCACAGGAAGGCTGTTTTCAAAAGTAAATTGTGTTTATTTTGATACATTTTCAGTCACCATTTTTCACTTGAGGAAGGACTATTACACTGCCTTTTGATATATGCCAAGATCGTTCCAGATTTTCTTTGGTTGGCGTCAGGATAGTTTTGCATTGGGTCCGTGTGAGGTGACTAAAGTTTAGACAGTGAGCACAAAAACGCCCCATAGTGCTCAAAAAATGCCCGAAAAATACATCTCGCCCTCATCCTTTTTCAGTGTAATATTTTACTGATATTCTTTTTGTTAGAAAGTTATCATTGAAAGTGACTCATGAGTTTTGAAATTTGGATACCTGCTCATAATGAAGAAAAAGTGATTGTGAAAACAATTGCTAGTCTTCAATTAGTAACCAAAGGAAAGTCGAATGTTTTTATCGGGGTGGCTTGTAACGGTTGTACAGATCAGACCGAAGAGCTTTCTCGGCAAGAAGGCGTCAGTGTGCACAGTTGGCCTGCCCTTGGAAAATGGAAAACTATTGAGCAAATCGTTTTTCAATCACAGTCAGAATGGATTGGTTTTGTCGATGCTGGTACGGTCTGGGGGTCAAATGTATGGTCTAAAGATTTTGAAGCAAATTTGTCGGACCCTGAGGTTATGGGATTCACTTTAGAATATGCTGCACAGAATATGAACTGGCTTGAAAAAATTTATTGGATGATTGAATCGGCCATGAAAACCTTTGAAGAAAAAATGGGAGGACTAGTTACCGTGTCGGGTTTCTCCATGTTTTTCCGTCGGGAAGAACTGCTGAAAGCAATTCGGTTTTTACGATCTGAATTTGGCGAAGTTTCTTGGTTGAATGATGATGTGATATTGCCATTGTGTCTTCGTTTTTTATTTCCACACAAAAAAATAAAATTAGTAAAAAGCACATTGCAAAAGACTTTTAATATTGTTGATTTGGGTTTGGATTCCGTCGGGCAAGAAAAAAAACGACGGTTACGAATGATGCGAGGAAATTTGCAGTGGATTCGTCGAATGGTCCCTCGTTTTTTTGAAAAAAGATTCTTTAGTTTTCAAAGAACCTTGGTGTTGCTTTTATTGAGTCGAAAGATTTTAAAGGTCTTTTGGTCCTACTTATTCATTAGTTTGATGTTAGCACTGGCCTGTAAGTTTGTGGCTTCGACTTTTTTATTGCCGATTTTTTTTCTGTTAATGCCCAAAGTGGGTAGTGCTTTCTTGGCTAGCATAAAAGCTCCTTTTGAGCTTTTTGCTGAGGAACCAGCAAATTTAGGTTGGTGAATGTTGTGAAAATTTCGTTTCAATCAGAACCGTATCACTACTGGTTTTTTGACGAATTTGATGAAGAATCTTGTCAGTTCGAAGTTCAATTAAAAGCAAGAGGAACTCAAATGATTTCTCTGAGGGATCAAGGGGTAATAATTCCTTGGCCGCGTCTTTCCTTCTGGCAGAGTTCTAAGTATCTCCAGCATATTCAGCAAAAATATTTTGTATTGCAAATGATGAATAGCCAGACCCAGGAGCTCTATCAAGTAGCCGTGATCGTCAATGTTTCTCGATTCAAGATTTTTCAATCTGGAGTTGTTTCCTATTGGATTCCCCTTTTGAAGGTTTTGGGTCGTCTTCAGGACGAGCAGGACCAAGAAGCACTTTTTCGAACTCTCACAAAACTTTGCCGAAAATATACAAAAATGATGAGTTTAAGAGTTCACGCCTATGCTCCTGGGCATGAAATGTTACAGATGGCGGAAAGCATTTTTCATCGGACAGAAATGCGGAGTTGTTTACCTCTGAATGCGGAAAAAACTCGTTTGATTGATTTGCGTTATAGCTTGGATGAGCTTGAAAAACAATTTTCAGGCAGAATTCGCGCCCGGCTAAAAATAAAGAAGCCTGAGCAGATACTCATTCGGGAGATTCAGGATAAAATTCACAAGAAACACCTTCAGACCGCACTGAACGATACGTTTCAGAGAAGCGTTGGGAAAACCTATAACTATGATTTTGATAGTTTATTTGAAGTGATTAAAATAGCACCGAAAGCGCTTCTGATCATTGGTTTTTTTCTTGTTGAAAATTTTAATGAAGCAAAGGCCTTTGTGATGGGTGTTTTTAGTGATTCAATTGTAGAGTATGCAGTAGGAGGTTCT
>CAIYID010000047.1 GCA_903926205.1 uncultured Bdellovibrionales bacterium | reverse complement strand
TTATTTCAAGAACTCCGAACGACTATTGCGGAAGAGGCCTTGATCAAATCGGATCAAAACCCTCATTATATCTCTGATGTACAAAAGCATTTCCCAAAGGCAAGACATGAAACTCACAAGGGCCGAAGAGGTTGCGTAGTAGGCCAGGGAGAATTGAAACGTGGTGGATTCGACCCGCTCTTTAGCTTGAATCATACTTGTGCTATGCTTCGTGCGAATATCAATCGTTTATTCCGGCGAACTTGGTGCACAACAAAGCTTCAGGATCGTTTAAGTTACCACATCGCCATCTATGCTTTATTTCACAATTTAGTATTACTTCAACCGAAGAAGCAGGAATCAGATTCTTGTATTCGGTCGAACTTGTTGAGTTATTCTCGTGGAACTTATTAATAAGTCGAAGCCCAAATCCAAACAACTCGTATGAAACTGTAGCCTCGCCGGGGCTTAAGCAAGCTCTAAGCCATCACCACGATAGGGGGCCAGTTCATAACCTTCTTTTCTATAAAGTGATCCACATATTTTTTGTCTGAGTTCATAATATGATCATTGATCCAATTTTTTAAAAACTCTAAAAGATTTTTATCAATATCTGGCATTTTGGTCTGAACTTTAGAGTGAAAATCAAAGATCTGTTGTTTCAGAATTTCATGCTCAACTTTGTGACTTTCGGCATCAGGATATTTAGTGAACAAAAGCCATTTTTCTTCATGGGAAAAATGAGTTGCTATGTAGGTTACTATTCGACTTAAAAGGTGATCGATTATTTTTGTTGACGTTTTTTCATGGATCGCCCTCTCCAGATCGCCTATGATGGAAACTAAGACCCTATGCTGATCATCGATGGATTTAATGCCAGTTTCGAATTGTGACTGCCATTTGAAATACACAGAGACTCCTTCGAAGGTTTTTAGTAAATTCAAGCTAGATTTTATGATTCCTACATATGTTAAAATAGCATAATTTAAAGAATCAAACATAAAGAGAAAAAACCAGGGCTCTTAACTCAATGATAATAATTTAAGCAAACATCTTTAGTTAGCATTTAAGAAATAAAGTTGGTAAATGTAAGCCCTTTTTTTGTTTTTAACTTTAAACAGAAAAAATTATACTTCTGCTTAGACTTGGTGTTTTATTTTGGCAACGGGAAGGATTAGAAATTTTTAGTATGAGCATTAATAATTACTCTGAAAAAAGTGTCCAAAGCGGCGTTCGTGAAATTCTTGATTTTTTATCTTCTATGGAGTCTGGGGATTATTCAACTCGTCTAAGTCATTTCGAAGGGCCAATTTTTTTAAATCCAGTTATTGACAGATTAAATCAACTGGGGATTTTCCTCGCAGCTCAAGCTCAAGCTCAAGCTCAAGCTCAAGCTCAAGCGGCTAGTGAAAGCCTCACTGAGCGTGAGAAGATGGAGTCGAAATTCAAAGATGCGAATATGTTTATCGAAACGCTAATAAAGAACTCTCCGGCGGGGCTGGTCTGTTATCAGTCCACCGGAAATGCGGTGGCGGCAAACGAAGCGATGGGGCGTCTCATAGGAACGAATGCTGAGGGACTCTTGCTCCAAAATTTTAGACAGCTAGAATCTTGGAAGCGTTGCAAATTGCTTGAGATGGCCGAAAGTGCATTAGAAACTGGCCTAAGCCAGCGTGAAGATATTCATCTCGTTTCTACTTTTGGTCAGACGGTGGATATGGATTGTCTCTTGGTCCCTTTTCAATTTAAGGGAGAGACGCACCTTCTGTTTAATGCAACTGATATCACCGACCGTAAGCGGTTAGAAAACGATTTATTGACAGCTAAAGAAGCTGCTGAAAAAGCAAATCATACAAAAGATCTTTTTCTTGCCACTCTTTCACATGAATTGCGCACACCACTCACCGCCATCCTGAGTTGGGCTCAAATGCTCAAGAGTGAAAGGCTAGATCCTTCAAAAACAAAAGTGGGTCTTCAAACAATTGAAGATGCCGCTCAAACTCAAAACCAACTGATCAGTGATCTCTTAGATATTTCCGCGATTGGCTCTGGCAAGGTGGTTATGAGTGTTCAAGATATAGAACTAACTGAAGCCGTAAATAAAGCCATCACAATGGTGCGCAATTCGGCGGAAAGAAAATCAATTCAACTTGTTGAAAATCTTGGATCAGAACCACTTTTCGTGTCCGGAGATGCGACTCGACTGACGCAAATTGCATGGAATCTTGTCACTAACTCGATCAAGTTCACGCCACCGGGAGGCCGGATCAATGTGACTCTTGAAATTCTTAATAATTCATCGGGCCCGAAAGCCCAATTAACTGTAAGTGATACAGGTAAAGGAATGTCAGGTGATTATTTGCCTCACGTTTTTGAACAGTTTTCTCAAGCGGATTCTTCTAGTACGCGAATACATAGAGGCTTAGGACTTGGCTTAGCCCTTGTTCAAAGTTTGGTAAAGCTTCACAATGGGACGGTGGAAGCAAAGAGTGATGGCGAAGGCAAAGGGTCCACGTTCATCGTCACCTTGCCGTTGATCCCAGCTTTTCATATTTCCTCTCTGCGGTGCAGACCTCTGGGGGTGGCAACAAATTCTGTTGAGAAATTTAAAGTTGGAAACGAGCTTTCCGGGATTCAAATTCTTTTAGTCGATGATGAGGTCAGTGTGCTCAACTCAATCAATGAAATGCTTTCTTCTTTTGGTGCGCAGGTGAGAGTGGCATCCTCTGTGTCGGAAGCTTTTGCTGAATTTAAGAAGTCCGTTCCGAAGGTCCTTGTCAGTGACATCGGAATGCCAATGGAGGATGGCTACAGTTTGATTCAGAAGATTAGAAAGCTTGGTCGAGATAAAGGAGGCAGCACTCCTGCGGTGGCACTGACCGCCTATGCCGATTCCCAAACTCGTCAGAAAGTTTTGGCTGCTGGTTTTCAGACTCATGTAGCCAAGCCTGTTGATTCAGAAGGGCTAGTTCAGACCATTTTGAAAACAATAATGACGGACTTGAAATAGTGTTTATCCTCGATAAGCAGTTATTGTGTTTAGTTTGTTAAAGCATTAAATGTTCGTTGATTTTGAAGTTTAAGTATTTTACTTTAAATTAAAGAGAAAAAACAGATTGCGGTAATCAAAACGGCGTAAGGCTAACGAACAAAGGACTGATTTGATCTGGGCACATTGATGCTAACTCATAAAATCCGAGGAGTGAAACGATGAAAGTTTTATTGATCGAAGATGATTCTGAGCTCAGGGAACTCCTCAAAGAACAATTTAATGAAATTGGTTGTATCGTTTCTGAAGTCTCAAACGGAAGAGACGGGTTCAATTTACTTACTTTGGAAAATTTTGATCTTGTTTTATCAGATGTCGATATGCCAAAAATGGATGGCATGGAATTTTTAAAGAAGGCGATGAATCTTAACATTAACCTGCCGCCAATCTATATAATGTCTGCGAGTAGTTCTTATTCAAAGAATGATTTTTTGAGCGAAGGGGCTTCTGGATATTTTGATAAATCGGAGCAAATTGTCTCCGAAATTTTCGAGGATTTACTGAAGGTTTGAGTTCGTTGAGCTTCTAATCAGTCGAAGCCGAAGGACATCCTCCCGATAACTCATAAAAAGCTGAAGCCTCACGGGGTGTTAAGCAAGCTCTGAGTCATCACAACGATTTGGGGACAGCTTACAAACGTCTGAATTTACTGCTTATTATCAAATCATGAAGACATGACGAAGACTTCCAGAAAATTGATTTTTGCCGCTGTGTTTCTCTATCTGGAAATTTGTCGCTTTCGTAATTTCTTTCTTTCTAGTTTTTAATTATTAACGTACCTTCCGCGTGCCTTGAAATAAAATAAATGAGGGAGTTACATGATTAAAATAATATTAGCCGCAGGGTTCGTTCTTTCAACCGTGACCGTTCAGGCAGACACAACACCACTTTTGGATTCAACACATTCATCAACATCGACGACAAAGTCAGGACAACTTGTTCCAATGGAGGAAATTGCCATTGTGAACGGACAGCCAATCACACTCAAAACACTCGGAGCAGGACTGCGAAAAAAATTATTTTTGCCAGTGTATATTGATCAGTTATTAACCGACAAGAATCAAGACCCTGCTCAATACCAATCGGCAGGACAAAGTAACCCTGATTTTACTCAAGTTATGGCAAACAATACGGCTGTTGCTATTACGATGAAATTTAAAATGAAAGTGAATTCGGGACAACTTGTTTCTGCTCTGGAAGATGGTTTAAATAAAAACAATGTAGATATGAATAAGCCCATCATTAAAACATTTATTAATGTTATGACTGCATATAATGGTGTTGATTCCGATCAAAGTTTACTTTTTTTACTGATTAAAAATCCAGATGGAACTGTCACTTTAAGCTTTCAAAAAACAAATGAACCTGTAACGACATTGAATAGTCTTAAGGATAACGGTGGAGTTAACGACACTGATTTAGAAAAAGAAATAATTTCTATTTCTCTCGGACAGACAGATGATAGAGGGATTCAATCGATGCAACAACAAATTGCACAAGGGATTTAATTGTAAGACTGATGATGGCCAATGGCCAAAAAGGATCACCGATGAAAAAAATGTTCTTTCTCGTCTCTTTGTTATTTTTAAGCGTGGGTTGTGATAAAATTAATGCTTTAATTGATTTGCCCGACACCTTGAATTCGATGAATTCAAGTGTGGGCCAGATGAATAAATCAACGGCCAGCATGAACAGTGGAATGGGGACCACTAATGTTGGAATTCACAATCAGACTCTAAAATTAGCGCTGGATGGCTTGAATGACAAAAGTAATTGGGATGTGTTGGCTCCAGCTCCTTTTAAACTGATGACTTTCGGAAAAGCTTTTGCCGAAGAGGCCACGGCTGACGAATTGATGTTGTTTTTTGATTTGTCACTACTCGAGCTCAATCAGGCAAAATTAGATCAATCCATCGATTTGCAGTCGGGAGAGACAGTTCCTTATCTGCTTGGGTCGAAGGAATATTCAGACATTATTCAAGAAAAAATGGCGAAGTATGCCATTCTTTCCATCATAGCGGGTTTTACGCCGCAGAATTTAAACAATGATCCTAATTATCCCCACAAAGATGTTGTGGGAGAGATCGTTGCAAAACATATCACTGGAAATAACACCAATACCAGCGGTCGCTTTCGTCAAGCGGCTTTGGCTTTCTTGGCTTTGCGCGCGACCTTTATCGATGATGTGTTAATGTCCGGATGGATTATGGCACAGCCCTTGAGTAATATTGGTATTGTCGAGGAAGCCATCAATTATGCAAAGCAAATTGATTACATTGATAGGTTCCCTAAATCTGCACTAATTTCAGTCGATATAAAGCCTCAGCTTCATGTGGTTGATAAAATTGGAGGAACTCCAAAACCACATGATTTTGATTTGTCGATATCAGTGAATCCTAATGCCGCACTAAATAATTGGAAAAATATTCGAACTGGAATTGAAAAAGATCTAAAAGTCGGACAGGCCTCTATAGGTGTGGATTTAGCAACTGCTGATGCCAATTTGCGGAGCGAACAAGAGCGAGTGGCCGTGGCCATACAAATCGTGAATGATTTTGTTGCCAGTTGGACAAAGGTCAAGCCATGAATGTGGAAGGACTTTTGTTGCACCCAATGGAAATAAAAAAAAACTTCTGGTAAACACTTTTACCAAAGTTTAGTTTTCATTCATGACTTACATATAATTTACATATCCATTGACTTAGAGTCAAGCCCCCTTTATTTCTCAAAATAGAGGTTCAAATGGGTGCATTTAAAGAAATCGATATTCAAATTGTGGAAACAGACTCTTTTGCTCTGCAAAACCTGGCGTTCCCTCATTTTGGCGATGTTGAGTGTGGCTTTCCATCGCCTGCGGCCGATTATATTGAGTCCAACCTCAATCTCCATGAGTTCCTGATTAAAAAGCCCGCAGCGACGTTTTTTATGCGAGCGAAGGGGGATTCCATGTTGGGAGCTGGAGTCTATCCTGAGGACTTACTTATCGTGGATCGCTCAATCACAGCAAGGTCCAGTCATTTGGTCGTGGCCTCAGTTCATGGGCAACTCACCTTGAAGCGTCTTTTAAAATTTGGCGACCAAGTCTTTCTTGTTCCAGAAAACTCAAAATATAAAAAAATTGAAATCACCGAGGAATCAGAATTCCAAGTTTTTGGAGTGGTCACTTTTAATATTCATAAACTCATATGAAAGAAGAAGTCTTTGCTCTTGTTGATTGTAATTCGTTTTATTGCTCCTGCGAGAGAGTGTTTGATCCCTCTTTAGAGAAAAGACCGGTGATTGTTTTAAGCAACAATGATGGCTGCGCCGTCGCGAGAACTGATGAAGCTAAAGCATTAGGAATTGGTATGGGTGATCCCTATTTTAAGATCAAGGAGCTTTGCAAGAAAAACAAGGTGGCTGTTTTTTCTTCGAATTATACCTTGTACGGAGATATGAGTCGCCGGGTAATGACAATCCTTTCTGAATTTACGCCAGAGATGGAGGTTTACTCGATCGACGAAGCCTTTTTATCACTATCAGGTTTTAGTGCCAAAGACTTAACTCGGTACGGGCAGGAAATAAAAAATATTGTGAGACAAATGACAGGTGTTCCTGTTTCAGTGGGAATTGCTAAAACAAAGGTCTTAGCTAAAGTTGCAAATAAATTAGCTAAGAAAAATAAAACTGAATATTCAGGAGTGTTTAATCTCTGCGAGGAAAAAGATATTGAAAATTCACTTAAAAATTTCCCAGTGAGAGATTTATGGGGAGTGGGTCGTCAGTCAGTCAAGAAGTTAGCACTACAAAATATTTTTACAGCCGGTCAATTGCGCGATGCCAATGAAAAAGTGATTCAAAAAATTCTCACTATTCAAGGTCGTCGAATTATAAAAGAACTTCGAGGGGAGTCTTGTCTCAATTTACAGCTGATCGACGCCGATAAAAAGCAAATTGTCTCTTCAAGATCCTTTGGCCGTTCGGTTTATAAAATAGAGGAACTTCGGGAGTCCATTGCAAATCATATTACGACAGCTGCAGAAAAATTAAGACAGCAAGAGTCTCTGACCAGATCAATTATTGTTTTTGTGCAGACCAATCCCTTTAAAAATGTTCCGCAATATTACAATAGTGGATTTGTGAATTTAATGTCTGGCACGGCCGTGACCAGTAAAATGATAAGGCATGCTTTTAATGTTTTAGATCAAATTTATAAAGAGGGTTTTGAGTATAAAAAATGCGGCGTGATGCTCGTGGATCTTTTTCCTAAAGTGAATTCACAAATGGATATGTTTGGACTATCGGACTCCATCACGGACATGCATCGAATGGAAGTCGTCGATCGAATCAATGCTTTTCATGGAAAGGGTGCCATTAAGCCTGGGGCTTGCGGGACGAATCAGTTTTGGCAAATGCTCAGTCAAATGAAAAGCCCCTGCTATACGACGAGATGGAGTGAGCTTTTAGGGGTGGGGTGAACTTTTTCTGTGGGTTGCGCGGGTCTGGTGGGTGAAGAAAATTGTGGCCATTTGCGAGCATGGGCTTCGTCTAGATTTTACAGTTGAAAATACCAGTGCTTCTCGAATATGTATTGAAGAGGAGGTTTCTTGCTCATTTCATCTCATATTTTACAAAAAGTTTTGGAGGCGGCTCTTTCGACCGGGGCCGATTTTGCGGAAGTTTTTATCGAAGATACTTATTCGTCCCAGCTCAATCTTCTGAAACAAAAGCTGGAGTCTGCCCTTGTTGGCCAGTTGTACGGAGCGGGTATTCGATTGTTTTTTGGTTTCGAAGTCATTTATGTCACGACCAATGATTTAAGTGAATCGGGCCTGATCAAGGCAGCACGACAGGCGGCACAAAGTCGAGGTCAAGGGACTGCAAAAAAATCAATGCCTTTACAAGCCATCAGTTTTGATTCCATTCATGCCTACGGTGAAAAGCCTTGGGAGACTGATCGCAATAAAAAAATCCAATGGCTGAACTCCGTTGATCAAAACGCGCGAGCCCGAAGCTCCCAAGTGACACAAGTGGAAGCGTTTCTTCATGAAAAATTCCAAAAAGTACAAATTGCTAATTCATTGGGACTTATGGCTTGTGACGAAAGAGCCTACTCTCGCGTTGGTATGGAAGTTTTTGTAGAAAACAACGGGGTCAAAGAAAGTTTTTCGGAACGAGATGGAAACCTCGACACTTCAGAAATATTTGATCGAATAAATTTAAAGAAAATGGCTGAAGACTGTGTCGATCGGGCATTTCTTCTGACCACGGCTAAGTATGCACCGGCAGGTGAAATGCCCGTCGTGATCGACAATTCTTTTGGTGGCGTTATTTTTCACGAAGCTTGTGGACATGGATTGGAAACAACGTCCGTTGCAGAAAATGTTTCCGTTTTTAACGGACTACTTGAAAAAAAGATTGCCCATGAATGTGTGACCGCCATCGACGATGGCACTTTGGCGAATAGCTGGGGATCTCAGAACATCGATGATGAAGGACATAAGACAGAACGAACTATTCTCATTGAAAAGGGCATATTGAAATCTTACATTGTCGATGAAATGGGGGCTCGTAAAACGAATTATGCCAAGACCGGGAGTGGACGGCGGCAGTCTTACCGTTATGCTCCGGCTTCTCGTATGCGCAATACCTTCATTGCTGCCGGGACGGATTCTTTTGACGACATGATTCGTGATATCGATTTTGGCCTTTACGCAAAAAACATGGGTGGAGGCTCTGTGACTCCAAGCACGGGAGATTATAATTTCCAAGTTCGTGAAGCCTACATTATTCGTAATGGTCGCATCGAAGAGCCCGTAAAAGGTGCTTGTCTGATCGGTCGTGGCATCGACACTCTAGGAAAAATAACTAAAGTGTCAAAGGATCTCAAACTGGCCACCGGAATGTGTGGTTCTGTTAGTGGTATGATTCCTACTTGCGTCGGTCAGCCTCAAATTTTAGTGTCTAGTCTCATGGTTGGCGGGAGGGCCTAGTGGATCAACTCAAAGAAGATTTTAAAAAAATCGTTGAGATAGCTCAGCAAGATAAAGCCGAAGTGGAGCTCTTGCTTTCAAATCAAGAAAATTTAATTTTAAAGTACAGTCAAAAAAAATTAACAAAATTTGAATCTACACTTTCTCTTATGGCGGGTTTACGGGTCATCTTGGGATCTAAACAAGGTTATGCTTACACTGAAAATTTATCAGCTGAGGCTTTGTTTCGCACTTACAAAGAAGCTCTCAATAATGCAAAATCGCTGACTTCAGTTCCAGGGGAGTCTGCTCTTCCTTTGGCAAGGCCTCAAAGTAAAATTCCAAGGCTTGACCTTTATACGCCAGTGGAAATTCCTCTTGAAAAAAAGATGGAAATTGCTCGTTCGCTTGAGCAAGCTTGTCTTTCTGCAGATTCACGAGTGGACTCTGTACCCTATTCTGGTTTTAGCGAAGTAGTGAGTACGACTCGAGTGATCAATTCTGCGGGTTTGGATCAAAAATATCAGCAAAATTATTATAGCGGATACTGCTATCCTTTGGTGAAATCGACTGACAGCTCAAAAATGAGTGGAGATTCTTTTTTTCTGCGAAGCTTTAAAGATATTGACGTTGAAAAATTAGCGCAGGAAAGCGTTCATAAAGCAATTTCTCGACTTGGGGCGAAGAAAATTCCTACCGGAAATTATGCGGTTGTCATAGATCGAGAACAATTTCCCATGATCATGGCGATGTTTGCTGACTATTTATCTGCAAAAAAAGTAGAGGAAGGAAAATCTTTATTTCATGATCGGTTAAATAAAAAAGTTTCTAGCGAGCTTCTCAGTGTGACTGATGATCCATTAGACCCCTGCAGTCCTGCCGCGCGTCCTTTTGATGATGAAGGGTCCCCTTCTCAAAAAACTCCGCTGATTGAGCGTGGAATTCTGACTCATTTTTTGACAAACTTAGAGTATGCAAAAAAAATGCAAATTCCTCACACGGCCAATGCTTCGAGATCGCCCTCTTCGACGATGGATATAGCGCCAAGTAATTTGGTGATAAGTCAGGGGGAAAAAACTTTGCAAGAGCTTCTTACTATCCACGAGCAGGTCATCTATTTAACTCACTTCTCGGGGGGCTTACATTCTGGATATAAAGAATCCACCGGAGATTTTTCCATGCCTGCCGAGGGTTTTCTTTATGAAAAAGGATTGTGTCTGCATCCTATTGATCAAACTGTCATGTCCGGAAATATTCTTGATCTCCTTCTCAACATCGAAGAGCTTGGCTGTGAGTACGGTAAACCAAATCAGTCAATGATGAGCCCAGATGTTCTTATTAAGTCAGTGGGTTTTGCAGGAATTTAACTATTGCGTGGCCTCGTTGGTGTCTCCTGCAAAGTGCTTGAGACCGATCCTTTTTTACCACATTCCGATGAAATCGGGAGGAGCGTGGAATGCCCAGGTCGTAAGAAATGATGGCGATGCATTGAAATTGGTTTCTGATTTTTATAACAAAGGGCTGCCCGTCGCGGCGATCTGCGCAGGAACCACTGTCTGGAATTCGTCAACTTTTAATTGGGCAGTAAGAGGAGTGTTCGCCATTTTCTATAGACAAAAGTGAGTTTCACCGCCCAAACACTTTAGGGTTGATCAGGATGATTCCACTGTCGACTCAATTTGGGGTCTGTGCTTAAACACTATTTTTCGTGGAAACTCTTTTTTTAAGTCGGAAATTTTATTTTGACTTCGGCAAAGCGGGCAATATGCTTTGGAGCAAGTTAGTAAATGGAGGTGAATCTATGAATTTGGATTTGTTATCCGAGTCCCCTTGGGTCCTTTGGACGGTCATGGCTCTTATTCTTGCAATTTTGGAGGTCGGAGTTCCGGTATTTGCTTTTTTATTTGCGAGCATTGCTGCCATGATCACAGCTTTAGTCTCATTGAGCTTTGGTTGGCCTATTCAATTGGTTATTTTTATTTTTTCAACGCTGCTTTTTGTAGTGATTTTACGTCCACGACTTCTTAATCGTTGGCAGCGGAATCATTCAATGCCCTCTCGAGCACAGGCATTGGTTGGTGCGCAAGGCGTCGTTTCGGAGACTGTCGACCCTATCGTTGGAACCGGCAGAGTTATGGTTGAGGGACAAGATTGGGCTGCAAAAAGTCAGAGTCTCATTTCTATTGGCAAGACTATAAAAGTAGAGAAACATGATGGGATTGTTCTCATTATTAAGGAGATTTAAAAATGGAACCAACAATGTTTTTAGTTTTCATGCTTTTGGTAATTTTTGTGTTATTAGTTGTTTTTAAAACAATAAAAATAGTTCCGCAAAAACAGGTCATGATTTTGGAGCGTCTCGGAAAATTTCATAAAGCTGCCGAAGCGGGATTAAATATTATTATTCCATTTTTAGACTCGGTTCGTTCGACAATGGATCTGCGGGAACAAATCACGCCAATTGAACCTCAATCCGTGATTTCTAGAGACAATGTCACAATGGAAGTCGACGCTGTGATTTACTACGTGATTATGGATGCCGTCCGTGCCACTTACGAGGTCCAAAATTTAAAATGGGGGATTGAACAGCTCACATTGAGTGCGTTAAGAAACGTGATCGGCTCGTTGGATCTTGATCACACTCTTTCGTCTCGTGATAATATTAATACTCAAATTCGTGCGGCCTTAGATGTATCGACTCAACCTTGGGGAATTAAAGTACTACGGGTCGAATTAAAAAACATCAATCCTCCGAATGAAATCAAACTGACAATGGAAAAACAAATGACGGCTGAACGGACTCGAAGAGCTGTAGTGACAACCGCTGAAGGAGAAAAGGCGGCTTCTATTCTTCGTGCTGAAGGTGAAAAGCAATCAAAAATAGTCAGTGCTGAGGGTGAAAAACAATCGGCCATTCTTTCTGCCGAAGGTTTAGCAGAAGCTAAGCTGAAAGTGGCAGGTGCTGAAGCTCAAGCCATTCAACTCATTTCAGGAGCTATTGGTAATACGGGAAACTCAGTGCAATATTTAGTGGCACAAAAATATCTCGAATCACTCAATCAAATTGCTATGAATGCGGATAAGACCGTCTTTTTGCCCTACGAAGCAACAGGAGTTATGGGTTCGCTCGGCGGGATGAAAGAACTTTTTGATAGTTCAAAATCTTCGGTAAAAACTCATTGATAAATTAAGGTTGAAAAGGCAAGCCCTATGACTTGTTTTACTTAGTTCCCAACAGCCTTTGTTATCCGGCCATCGTGAAAGTGCCATTTCTTTAACGAGAGTGTCGAAATCTTCTTCGCATGAAGATTTGCGACATCAGAACCAAAACTATCCTCAATAGCCAGCAAATAGTGGCTCTGAATAATTTTTTGATCACCAACAATGTGGTCCATTTCTAAACATTTTGATCCCATTTCCTGAAGCGTGCGAAGTTATCTTCCTCAGAGCCAAAAGTATTCACATTCCACTTTTGCGCAGTAGGGTTTGATTTCAACTTCAAAGTCTTCAACATTCTCTCCGAGGGCGCACGCTTACCAAAGTATAACGGCTTAAAGTCAGCACTAAGTTGGCTTGCACTTCGTTTCAATGACTTCGCCAGTGTCCTTTAGTAACGCTGTGGCGTGAAAAGATTGATCATCGACACCAACATATAATACTTTTTTGTTCATAACGGTTCCTCCTATTGGGTTTGGAGCTTTATTGAAACTCCAATTGAGGTACCACTCAAATGGTTATGCCACTTGTCGGTAGCCCTCGGTTTAGGGAGGGCCTGGCCGATTTCGTCTGAAATCCACCGCCCAATTTCATCGAGATGTACCAGTCAATTTCATGCAAGTGCACCACCCGATTTCATCGTAATGCACCACTTGTATTGAATTTGAGGAATATTTCCCAGAGCGTCAGAGACAAC
>CAIYID010000046.1 GCA_903926205.1 uncultured Bdellovibrionales bacterium | reverse complement strand
TGGTGGATTCGATCCGCTCTTTAGCTTGAATCATACTTGCGCTATGCTTCGTGCGAATATCAATCGTTTATTTCGGCGAACTTGGTGCACAACAAAGCTTCAGGATCGTTTAAGTTACCACATCGCAATCTATGCTTTATTCCACAATTTAGTATTACTTCAACCGAAGAAGCAGGAATCAGATTCTTGTATTCGGTCGAACTTGTTGAGTTATTCTCGTGGAACTTATTAATAAGCCGAAGCCCAAATCCAAACAACTCGTATGAAACTGTAGCCTCACGAGGGCGGTTCAGTAGGCTCTAAATCATCACCACGTTAGGGGGCCAGTTTGTAAATTTTAAAGTTCCAACCAGCTATATCCAGAAGAATCCAAATATAGTGCAGTTGGTTTTTCAAACCAGCTGCCAAGATTGATCGACACCGGCTGATGCTCTCCAACCCGAAAACTCCACTCGTCCCGAAAGTGCATATGTCCGGAAATAAAAAAATTATAGGGCTTTTCCTCATAAGATTTTTTTGCATATTCATGAATTAAGTTTTTGAGTTCAAGTTCTGAGTTTCGACGTCGTACGGAACTCTTTTTTCGTGAAAGCTGACTAGCCCAGTCTCCAAGGACATTCAGCTGTTTTGCTGGTAACCACTGCGCCACTTTTTCCATGATCTCATGTCGAATGAAATTTCTATATTTGACGTATTTCGTATCTTGAGGATTGATTAAATCGCCATGACTCACACGAATTTTCCATGGACCCAAGTCAAAATAGCGATCTTCAACGAAAGCCTCGATTCCATGACGACTCCAAAAATCTTTCACATGCACATCATGATTACCTTCGACATAAATTACTTTTATGCCGTGATTTTTTAAATCCAAAAGCACTTCAATAATAGGCAGAAATTTTGAAAAATAATATTCATGATCTCCTACCCAAAAATCAAAAATATCCCCAAGTAAGAATAAATGAGTGGCCGGATTTTTTTGATCACGAAGAGAAATTAAAAAGCGCAATAGAACATTTCCATTGCGCTCGTTGAGTCCCTTCAGATGTATATCTGAAATAAACCAGGCTTTCACAAGATTTCTCCTCTTGATTTACGCCTTTAAATTATTTATCCGAAGTTTCCATGGCTTGGCGTTTACGGATAAAAGCGGGAACTTCCAAATTTTGATTAGCAAATGGAGAGCTCAAAACTTCACGAGCAATTCGGCGAGCCTCTTCCAAACTCTGTTGCTCCGAAGGATCAACATTCATAGAAAGTTGCTGAGGATGTTCATGTTTTTGGCGCAAATCTTGGCTTTCTTTGTACGCTTTTGCTTTCGCAATCAATTTATCACGAGAACTCAGCATGCTTTCTGTGCTTGGCATAAACACTGGAGGAACTGGAGCTAACGGATCAGCGGCCTCCACAGTTGACGAGGTTGGTTGATACGCAGGAGGAACAGATTGAGAATTCTGCATTGGTGCTGCTGGCATTTGCGGCATTGGTGCCATTTCAACCGGAGCATATTGTGGCATCGGCTGATAAGGCGGCAACGGTGGCATCTCAATCCGAGGTGGTAGCGCATACTGCGGAACTGACATGGGTTGCGCATACTGCGGAGCCTGCATTGGTTGCATTTGTGTTAGAGACGGCGAAGGTTGATGAACCACATGAGCAAAATGCGAATTATGATTCATTGGTGGCATCGCGGATGGAGTTCCAGCTAAAATTTCGTTCATGCGAGAAACCGTATCTGCGGCAACAATTCGACGATCTGGATCGGGAAAACCTGTAGCAATAACTGTGACTCTAATTTCATCTGTCATTGCCTCATCAACAACCGCACCGAAAATAATTTCAGCATCTTCATGCGCTGCTTGAGTAATTAAACTTGAAGCTTCATTCACTTCGAACAAGCTCATGTCAGGTCCACCGGTTACATTGATAATAATACCTGTCGCACCATCGATTTTAATATTATCCAAAAGGGGCGAACTGATCGCCATCGTTGCAGCTTCCACCGCTCGATTTTGACCTTTAGCCCATCCCGTTCCCATCAATGCCAAGCCTTTGGCTTGCATGACGGTGCGAATGTCTGCGAAATCCAAATTGATCAAACCTCTTTTGTTGATTAAATCTGAAATTCCCTTCACTGCCTCGAGAAGCACATCGTCTGCTCGTCGGAAAGTATCCAAGAGAGTCATTTTCTCTCCAGCAATGGCGAGCAATTTTTGATTTGGAATCACAATCAGAGTATCAACATTTTCCTTGAGCTCTTGTAAACCCAGGTCAGCATGTTTTGTGCGTTTCTTTCCCTCAAAAACGAAGGGACGAGTCACCACACCCACTGTCAGAGAACCTAATTCCCGTGCAATTTTTGCTACGATGGGTGCGCCACCAGTTCCTGTTCCGCCACCCATTCCTGCTGTGACAAAAACCATGTCGGAACCTTGAAGTTTTTCAACAATTTCATTGTATGATTCGATAGCGGCACGACGACCAATATCTGGATTTGCACCAGCGCCAAGACCTTTTGTGAGCTCCAGTCCCAATTGAATTTTCACAGGAGCTTTATTTGAGTGAAGAGCCTGAATATCGGTATTGGCTACGATGAATTCCACGCCGCCCATGCTTGATTCGATCATCGTGCTCACGGCATTACTGCCTCCGCCTCCGACGCCGACCACTTTGATATTTGCCCCGATGCTGATATTTTCCTCTAATTCGAACATTGTTCCCCCAAACTATCAAAATAGATTGTCAAAAAAACCTTTGATTTTACCTGTCCAAGATTGAAGCGAACGCCCCAAAACATCCTCGGAATGAGAATGCATAAGCAGATGCTTCTTTTGATTCCACCCATAAAGTATCAAACCAACTCCTGTAGAAAAAGCAGGAGACTTAACCACATCTGTGAGTCCACCGATTTTTCCGGGTGCACCTCTTCGTACTGGAACATCAAAAATAAATTCGCCCATTTCAAGCAAACCTTCTAATTGACTAGCTCCACCCGTAAAGACGACTCCTGATCCCATGAGAGGTAAAAGTCCACTCATGCGCAGATCATTTTGAATCAATTGCAAAGTTTCTTCGGCTCGAGGCTCGATAACTTCAGCAATTTCACGACGCAAAACTGTTCGCGGTTTACGACCGCCAACTCCTTCGACATCCATCACTTCTTCTTCAGAAACCAAGGAAGCCATTGCACAGCCATATTTCTTTTTTAATTCCTCAGCAGCCACTTGCGGAGTTCTTAATCCCACCGCAACATCATGTGTGAAATGGGAGCCGCCGACAGGAATTACAGACGTGTGCGCGACACTGCCGTTAACAAAATAAACCATGTTGCTGCAGCCGCCACCCATGTCGACAACAACCACCCCAAGATTTTTTTCATCATCACTGATTACAGACATTGAAGCGGCTAATTGGTCTAAAACCAAACCTGCCACTTTCAATCCTGATTTTTCAATGCATTTTAAATTATTTGCAATCGCGGTCGCACCACCCGTCACAATGTGAACTGCGGCCTCTAAGCGAATTCCATTCATTCCGACTGGATCTAAAATTCCATCTTGTCCGTCCACTTTGAATTCTCGTGGAATCACGTGCAAAACAGTGCGATCTGTAGGAACAGCGACAGCCTTTGCGGCTTCGATCACTCGTTGTACATCCTGAGCGGTGACCTCTTTATTTTTAATCGCGACCATGCCTTTAGAATCAAAAGATTTTATGTGAGTACCACTCACTCCGACCCAAACTTCGCTGATTTTGTAACCAGACATCAGCTCCGCTTCTTCGCGAGCTCGGCTAATACTCTCTGACGTGGCTTCAATATTTACGACGACACCTTGGCGTATTCCAGTGTTTGGAGCAGTTCCAACTCCGACAATTTCAATTTCATTTTCTGCACTCGGCACCCCGATAACCACAGAAACTTTGGTTGATCCAATGTCGAGTCCTGCAAATACAGGTCTTATGTCTTTCATAAACTCGTCCTTAAGTTGCGACTTCGTTTTTTATACGACTTCGTTTCAGTCGAAGGCCCAATCCAGGGACCTTCGTCTATAAAAAGCTTAGGGTTCCTTACGCAGCCTGACAAGGACTTTCTTGGAAAGATTGGCGTCGATGACGCGAACATCCAATTTACGTGAGTCAATATACTCGATCACTTGACCGACTCGCGCGCTCTTCAAGGAGATCTGCTCTTGACCCATCTTCACTCGAATTCCATCCCGTACAAGAGTCATCCAAAAACCATCCCGCTCATCAAAATGAATTTCGGAAATTGTTTTTTTAGAAAAAGCACCGCTAGAAGGAATTTCTTTCAGCATTTTTACTGCTTTCTTTCGCAGTTCCGAGCGAGCTTCAAAATTTTCACCTCGAAGCACGGCCACATCAGGCAACTGTTTTAAATCGACAGGAGGTAAGGACTCTCCTGATTCGACGATGGGAACAAAACGACCTGAGCGAGTCATTAAAAGAAGATTCACTTCTTTCGCTCGAACATTCACACGCAATTGTGAAGGCCAACGACGAGATAAAGATAAATCTTCAATCCAAGACAGCTGGGTAAGATTCGAATTTAACTCCGGCAGATTCACTCTCCAAAGGGAAACTCCTCGCAAAAACTCTAACTGCGCATCCAGATTTTTCACCAAAGGCTGAAGATAGACCGACTGATCCACAGAGTTTTCAACAACAACTTGAATATTATCAATGTTGAAAAAACCATTTTTTTCGAAATAAAAAAGGGTTCCGATCAAAGCCGACGGTAAAATCACCAATCCAATAAGTAATTTTAAAATAAATTTTGTTTTTACCATCTTCCCAGTTTAATCACCTCTGTGTTCAATTCAACATCCGTTTTTTCCTTAACCACATTTTGTACATGCTGAATGACAGCCAATATTTCCGCACTCGTTGCGCCGCCTAAATTCACAATAAAATTAGCATGCTTCAACGAAACCTGCGCTTTGCCAAAAGTGTATCCTTTGAGCCCGCAGGTGTCGATCAGCAATGCCGCTTTATGCCCAGTTGGATTGACGAAAACAGATCCACAGCTTGGAAAATCCAAGGGCTGACGTGAAAGCCTGACTTGGTTCGCAGCTTTTGCCTGGACCAAGATCGAGTCATCAGGTTCATTTTTCCAGCTTAAACTTATTTTGACAATAATTCCGGGCTGCCAACCCTCACAATGTCGGTAATTCCATTTTAATTTCTCAGATGAAATTCTTTCGACGGCTCCATCAAAACGCATGACCTCGATCCAATCTGTGATTTCGACAAATTCCCTCGGCGTGATTTTTTCACCCACCCCAGCGTTCATCACCACACCCCCGCCGATTTCGCCAGGAAGGCCCGCTAAAAATACCGATGGAGAAAGTTTTTGTTTTAAAAATATTTTTAATAATTCAGATTTTGAAGTTCCCGCTAGAGCTTCGACAACCCAGCGATGACCTCGAGCCTCACTCACTAATATTCCAGAAATATTTTTTAAACAGATGGTCAACCCCTCAATTCCAGCATCGGAAATTAAAAGATTACTACCTCCGCCTATAATAGTGAGCGGAAGTTTTTTTGACTTTACAAAAGCCAAAGCCCCTCGAAGTTGCTCTAAATTATCAGGCAAATAAAAATATTCGGCGGGGCCTCCGACTTGCCACGAAGTGTAGGGCGCTAACATTACATTTTTCTTAATTAGTGTTTGAATCTCTAATGGCTCCAAAGGTTACAAGCCTTTCTCAGACTGCAAAAGCGCCATGCCCACTTTCCATACATCTCCTGCACCTAATGTTAAAAAAACATCGCCAGATTTTAATGACTTCAGGAGACTCTGAGAAAGCTCTTCGGATTTTGGCAAATATTCAACATGATCATGTTTAATCTCGTGAGCCAAGCGCTCCGAGGTAATGCCTTCCATTGGTTTTTCTCCCGCTGAATAAATATCAGTAAGAAAAAGAACGTCACACTGAGAAAAACAGGTCGTGAATTCATGCCAGCAGTTTTGCGTTCTAGAATAGCGATGCGGTTGAAAAAGAACCACAATTCGACGATCCGGAAATTTTTCTCTGAATCCCTGCAAAGTGGCTTTCACCTCTGTGGGGTGATGGCCATAATCATCGTAAATTAGAATATTTTTTGCTTGTTCTTTAGCGGATTGTTTTAACTCATCTCTGGTGGGAGTTTTAAGTTCGCCTTTAAAATGAAAGCGTCGATCCACTCCTTGAAAACGCAAAAGACCTTCCTGACAAACTTCAAAGGAAAATCCCGCTCTTAATCCGGCCACAATAGCCGCCACCGCATTCAATGCATTGTGAGTACCCGGTACATGCAGTTGAAATTCACCGAGCTTTTTCGAATCAAAAAAGAGCTCGTATTTTCCGTTACTCCCACGAATCACGTAATCATTGTTTTCATTAAATCCATAACAAAAAACCGTCTTAGGGTAATTTTCAAAAAGCGATTTTAAAATTTGATCATCACCACAAATGATGGTTGCGCCATAAAAGGGGATTTTCTCAGCAAAAGACAAAAATGCTTTTTGCAAATTTTCAAAAGTCTTAAAATAATCTAAATGATCAGAGTCAATGTTGGTAATGATCGCAATCTCCGGCGATAGTCGCTTAAAACTTCCATCGCTTTCATCGGCTTCCGCAATCAACCAATCACCTTGCCCAAGCAGAGCCGTGCTCTGAATCAAGTCCAAGCGCCCACCCACCACAATCGTCGGCTGAGAGCCTGCCTCCAAAAAGATCGCGGCGGCCATCGATGTCGTCGTGGTCTTTCCATGAGTGCCTGCAACCGCAAGTCCTCGTTTTAACCGCATGATTTCCGCTAAAGCTTCCGCACGTGGGATGAGCGGAATTTTTCTTGCTCTGGCTTCCTTTAATTCAGGATTTTCAGAATTTATGGCACTCGAGTAAACCACCACATCGACATCACCCACTTGCTCAGGCCTATGACCTTTGAAGATCTGAATTCCAATTTTTTTCAAATGAGCTGTGTTGGCATTTTCACCTTGATCACTGCCTGTGACTTTAGCGCCAATATTGTGCAAAAGTTCAGCCAAACCACACATTCCAATTCCGCCAATTCCAACGAAATGAAATCTGGATTCATGCAATTGAACACCACGTTTAGAAATAGTCATATCAAACCCGCCTGTTCCAAAATATCTTCCGCGATTTTTTCTGCAGCTTGCGGCTGAAAAAAATTAAAGACGTTTTTCGACATTTCCTTCATTAACTCAGGATTTCTTCTTAAAACTTCAATTTCTTCAATTAATTTTTGCGGAGTTAAATTTTCCTGCAAAAGCATTTTTCCAGCATTGGATGAGACCAAACTCTCTGCATTCTTTTGCTGATGGTTATCGGCCGCAGGCAAAGGAATGATGATGGGCACCACTCCGAACGCTGCCAATTCGGAAATAGTACTAGCACCTCCTCGAGCGACGACAAGATCTGCCCAAGCGTAATAATTGTGCATATCGTAAATAAACTCTAGAGGCGTCACTAAATTCTCGTGGCCTGAATATTTTTTTTTTAGTTTTTCAAAATCAAGAGCACCAATTTGGTGGACCACTTTAAGATTTTCAGTCCACGGCCCTTTGGCAATGATCGCATCACTCAAAGCGGTGGAAATCGCTCGCGAGCCTTGGCTTCCGCCAAAGGAAAGCAGATGAAAATTTTTATCGTTTTTTTCTGCTTTTTTTGCCTCTTCAATTTCTTTTCTCACTGGCATTCCAAATTGAAAAATCATTTTATTTTTCAGCCAATCTTTTGATTGAGGGAAAACGATATAACAGCGATCAACAAAGCGCGACAACCACCGGTTAGCCATTCCGGGATGAGCATTGGGCTCCCAAATTGCTGTGGGAATTCCCAGAACTGCCGCCGCGATCACAAAAGGCCCAGAGGCATAACCACCAACTCCTAAAACAAAATGAGGTTTGTGCTTCCAAATCAAGGCGACCGCCTGCAGAAAACCAACTGGCATTTTAAATAAAGTTTTAATTTTTTCTAAAATTCCTCCGGAAAAATTCAGTTTACCTCCCTGAATCAAATCCAAAGCAAAGCCTTCGCGTGGCACAATTTTATTTTCCAAGCCAGTTTTTGTGCCAACAAAGCGAATGACCAACTGAGAATCTTTGGCCAAGAGAGCTCTCGCGATAGCGACACCAGGATAGATATGCCCGCCGGTACCACCACCGGCGATAAAAATAATTTTTGAATTCATCACATCAAAACTTTAAACCGGAGGAGGGCTTCTGAAAAGGAAATTGATGATTCTCGGCACTTGCGCGCTCAATATTTAGTAATAAACCAAACATAAGACAAAAAACCACTAAAGAACTTCCACCATAACTTAAAAATGGTAGGGTTAGCCCTTTCGTAGGAAGAAGCCCCATCACCACACCCACGTTAATAAAAACGCTGAGCGCAAAAGTGATGGAAATTCCGAGCGCCAGAGCTTTTTGAAAATTATTTTTACAACGTACAGCTATTTGAAATCCACGCAAAACAACAAAGCCATAGAGACTCATCACCAAAAAAAATCCCATAAAGCCACCCTCTTCACCAAGAACGGCCATGGTGAAATCGGTATGAGCTTCCGGCAAGAAAAAAAGTTTTCCCTGTCCTTGCCCTAATCCAACTCCGGTGACTCCACCATTAGAAAAACTCAACATCGATTGAATCACTTGAAAACCTTTTTGTTCTGGATCTGACCAAGGGTCCAAGAAGGCCATCACACGGGCTCTGCGATAATCTTTCAACATCACAAGGTAATAAAAAGCAGGCAGCACAATCGCCCACGCTGTGAGAATATACTTCCAGCGTAAACCAAAGGCGAAAAGAAGTGCCACGCCCACAACAACTATAATTGCGAAACTTCCAAAATCAGGTTGCTTAAGAAGTAGCAGAAGTGGCAGCGCGATCAGGAGTGCCAAATAACCTGGCTTAATCTTCGCCAAAATATTTTCTTGGCGCACAAGCAAACTAGCAAACAAAATACTGAAGGACAGTTTAAGAACTTCTGAAGGTTCAAAGCGCAGCCCAAAAGGAAGTTGCAACCATCGAATGGCCCCTCCGACTCGAACTCCAATTCCTGGAACAAAGGTAGCTAAAACACCGAGGCTACCAAAAACCCAAACCAACCAGCCCCACTTTTCTACCCATTTTAAAGGAATTTGTGCGGCAAATAGCAAAGTGACAAAAGCAATCAGCGTAAAGAGTAATTGCCTTTTAAAGAAAAAGAGCCCATCGCCATAGGACTCTGTCGCAAGAACAAAACTAGAAGAGTAAACTTGAACCAATCCGACACCCAACAAAGCCATGATCGCCAGCAATAGGCTGCTCGAAAGGTGTCGAAACATGTCTATTTCTTTTCTTTTTTAACTTCAGGTTTCTCAGTAGTCTCAACCGCAGCGGCGCCTTCGGTTTTTGTTTTACAACAATAAACGAGCCCGATGGCTTCAGAAGGAGAACGATAGCCCGTGAGGGTCATTTGACCATCGGGATCGCAACGTTTTGCCATCTCTAAATTCAGAGCCACATCAACATCTGGATAAACTTCACCATTAATAAACTCACAATAAAGATGCGAGCTTTGTACCGCTTTTTCTCGTTGCTCTTTGCGAGCTTTAATCTGAGTTGAGGCACAAGCCGAAAGGACTAATACGCCAGTTATTACCAAAGTGAGTTTTTTTACTATCGACATGTTTCCTCCATGAAAAACAAAATCTATCATTTAAATTTGCGAATGATCTCCTTGAAATAATCTCCTCGCTCTTCGTAGCTGTCAAACATATCAAAGCTCGGACAGCCTGGAGAAAGAAGAACGATGTCCCCAATTCTAGACTTTTGGTAAGCAATCAGCACCGCTTCTTCGAAAGTTCCAATCAGAAAGGTTTCACTAAAATCACCAACATCTCGGTTGATTCTTTCTTTGGCTTCTCCGACCAGGATCAAAGTCTTGACTTTGCGTTTCACAGGATTTCGAAGTGCTTCGAAAGAAAGGTTCGTGTCTTTGCCTCCGGCAATCAAAATAATTCCTTCATCGAAAGAATCCAGTGCTCGCAACATCGCATGCACATTGGTAGCTTTTGAATCATTGTAAAATAAAACTCCGCCGACTTTACGTACATATTCCAAACGATGTGGCAAACCATTGAAGGTATCAATCACACTTTGAATGGCATCATGCGTGGCGCCATATTCCCGAGCCACCAACATTGATGACATCAAATTTTCTATGGAGTGTTTACCTAACATTTTCATTTTATCAATTTTGAAATACTCAATTTCCGGCCCTGTGCGAACCCGAATTTCTTTACCAATATTAACAGCACCGCCGATATTCATGATCTGAGGCTCAAGCGCAGGTTTACGAGAGAAATAAAAAATTCTTCCGCGTTGAACCGCAGGATCTCTTGCCAATTCAACCACAGCATTGTCGTCAGCATTTAAAATGCTGGTCGTTGCTTGTGTGGTGTTTCGGAAAATTCGGCGTTTTGCGTTCACGTAATCTTCCATTGAACGATAACGATCCAAATGATTTTCTGCCAAGTTCATAAATACAATATTTGAAGGGCCGAAGGTCTCTGCTGTTTCTAACATGTAGCTAGAAACCTCAACGATCACAACTTTTGCTTTCTTTTCCAAACGTAAATATTCCGTCAATGGTACACCATTGGCACCACCGGACCAAACTTCAACGCCAGAAGCTTTCAACATTCCCTCAATTAAAGCACAAACGGTTGTCTTACCGTTAGTTCCGGTGAGAGCAATCATGGGCTCTTTCACAAACTGCGATGCAAACTCCAGCTCACCTGTGATTTTAATTCCCTGAGAACGTGCGTAATCAAAAATTTTCAAATGAGTCGGAATTCCGGGACTCAAAATGACAAGATCCTGTTGCATGAAAATTTTTGGACTGTGACCGCCCAATTCAAATTTGATCGGCAGAGGCCCCAAAAGCTCCAATTGAGCCGCTAACTCTGGCTTTGATTTGTGATCGGTCACAGTCACCAAAGCTCCGTGTTCGGTCAAAAAATGCGCTAATGAAACGCCCGTTTTACCAAGACCCACAACGAGAATCTTTTTGTCTTTTAACTCTGAAACATCCGTGAACATAATTTACCTCAACTTCAATGTCGCTAAACTTAATATAGCCAACAAAATAGAAATGATCCAAAACCGAACAATAATTTTAGTCTCCGAAAGGCCTTTTAGCTCATAGTGATGATGAATCGGTGCCATCTTAAAAACTCGTTTTCCGGTGAGTTTAAAAGAAACCACTTGCATGATCACGGACAAAGCTTCCACCACAAAAACACCACCAAGCACAAGCATCAAAAGCTCATTATTTGTGAAAACCGCCATCGCACCCAAAAATCCGCCAAGGCTCAAACTTCCAACATCGCCCATAAAAACTTGTGCAGGAAAGGTATTGTACCAAAGAAAACCTAAACCTCCAGCCACAATCGCCGCAGCAACCGGCGCCAACTCGCCAGCTCCGGCAACATGAGGAATTTGTAAGTACGAAGAAATCGCAAAGTGTCCTGCGACATAAGCAAACAAACCAAGAGTGGTCGCGGTGATCATCACTGGAACAATCGCAAGTCCATCCAAGCCATCTGTCAAATTGACTGCATTGGCAGTACCCACTACGACAAGAGCAGAAAAAAGCACGTAGTAATATCCCAGCTCTAAACTAAAATGCTTGAAGAATGGAAAATACAATTTTGTGGAGAGACCAAACCATTGGATCAGAACAAAAATCACTCCACCCGCAATTAAAAACTCTCCGGCCAATCGAATTTTACCGGAAAGACCTTTAGAATTTTTTTTGCTCACCTTGAGCCAATCATCGGCATAACCGATAGCACCAAAACCCCAAGTGATAATCAGAGTTCCCCAGACCAAAGGATTTTGCATATCCACCCACAACAAAACCGGAATCAGCGTGGACATTAAAATCAAGCCCCCACCCATTGTTGGTGTTCCAGCTTTCTTCTTATGGGACTGCGGACCGTCTTCTCGAATCGATTGGCCTAATTGCTTGTCTTTCAAGCGTCGAATAAAATGAGGTCCCCACATCCAGCAAAGCAAAAAAGCCGTGAAGAATGAAATGAAAGTTCTTACAGTGATGTAGCGAAAAACATTAAGAGCCGACATATGGTCAGCAAGAGAAAACAAAAGCTGATAAAGCATAGACTAAATCGTTTAGCACAAAACGATTCCACGATGCAAGAGAATGTTTGTAACTATTTGTAATTGATGGATTTTTATTTATTAATCGGAGAACAATTCAGAGCCAAGGCCCATTGGTTCATGCCAAGCGAAGGAGGTCCCACTCCAAAAATAGAGTTCTCTCCTTGTCGAAGCCATAAAATTACACTAGAAGCGTCATCATCTATGAGCAGAAATTATTTGTCCACTTTCAATGTCCGTACCAAACGCTGCCAAAATTGAATTCATTTTATTTCGTCTAAATGATGAGCCAGATAAATCCGATATTCATTATCACTTCGATCTGGAATTAATAAGCTTTGGTCTTCCAGATACCGAAGCCTTCTTTTACTCACCACTGTTTTTTTAGAAAATTCTTGAATTTTAAACATAACAAACCTCGCTTTAATCTCCGCATCAAACCTTAGTGGTAAAATCGAGCGGTTTGGAGTCAAGCACGAATCGCTCGAGAGCCATTCCGCGACTCCCCTTCACAATGGCAATGTCTCCTGCACGAAGCTCTCCGGCGATTTTTTTGGACGTGGCAGAATCAAAATCAACATGAATAATTATTTCACCACGAAAATGAGCACGACGAAGCCCTCGTGCGAAATCTTCTGCGTGAGCGCCATAAAACCAAACCAAATCCAGTGGTGAATGACCCACGGCTTCGCCCGTTTCTTGATGAAGTTGAGGCGCCAAATCACCCAGCTCTCGCATTTCAGCAAAGATGCCCACTTTTTTTCCGCTCGTCTTCACTAACGACATATTTTCGACCAAAGCCTTCATACTATCAGGATTAGAATTATATCCATCAAAAAGAATCTGCGCTCCAGAATCAGTTGCTATGAGTTGGTTTCGTCCCCAGGTGGTTCGACAAAGAGGCAAGGCATTCCAAATCTGCTGCGGACTTAATTCACACGCAAGTCCCACTGTCGCCGCTACCATCAAATTTGTGATATTGTGTTTTCCAAAAACAGGCACGCTCACCAACCCCGAAATTCCTCCGATTTGTCCGGCCACCGTGAGGGACTCCATCGTCACTTCTTTGATGTGTAAATTCACATCGGCTTTAGCTGTTTCCGAAAAAGTCAGAGTCATGCTTTGCGGAAATTTATTTTGCGAATGCGCCTTCATTTCACGCGTGTACAAATTATCTAAATTAAAAATACGCACCGCTTGAGGTGGCGAGTGCAGATAAATTTCCTCTTCGGCCTCGGCAATTTTCTCTAAACTACCGAAATGCTCAATGTGTTCAACGCCGACATAAGTACAAACGCAAATATCAGGCTCTGCCACTTCGGCCAAAAGTGCGAGTTCTCCCGCATGATTCATTCCCATTTCCACCACAGCGATTTGTGCGTCTTCAGGCTGCGCCAGCAATGTCAACGGCACGCCCCAATGATTGTTGAAACTCCCTTTAGAATAGTGAATGGTTCTGGTTGCCCCTAAGAGAGCGGCACAAAACTCCTTGCTCGTCGTTTTGCCGTTGGAGCCAGCAATACCCACAATTTTTCCAATATTTTTTCTTCGATAGGCTCGCGCTAAGCTCTGCAAAGCTGTGAGGGTGTTCTCCACTTTAATAATTGTTACACGCTCTAACAATTCAGTCGTAATTTTAGATTCATCGTGAATCACGAGTGCACCGGCTCCTTGTTGAGTGGCTGCCGCTAAAAACTGATGAGCATCAAAGGCGTCGCCTTTCAAGGCAATGAAGAGTTGATGATTCAAGGGCTTTCTGGTGTCAGAACCTAAACCTTCGAATATTTCTTGATGACGACTGAGTAGTTTTCCCTTCACAGAAGCTAAAACAAAATCAAGACTGAAAGAAATCACGACAAAATCTCCTGCACGACCTCTAGGTCGCTAAAATGAATTTTTTCGGTTCCAATAATTTGATAATTCTCATGCCCTTTGCCTGCGATAAGAATTACATCGCCGGCCATTGCGTGCTGAAGAGCTAAGGAAATGGCAGCACGACGATCTGGCTCGATAAAAGGTTTAGAGTTTTTAAAGCCCGCCAAAATATCTGAAATAATATTCATGGGATCTTCCGAACGTGGGTTGTCCGAGGTCACAATCACTTGATCAGAAAATTTTTCAGCAATCGACGCCATTTCGGCGCGTTTACCTTTGTCCCGATCTCCGCCACAACCGAAGACCGTGATGATTCGATGCTGCTCTTTTGTCTGATGATCTCGAATTTGGAAAAGCGCTCGGAGTACATTTTCAAGCGCGTCTGGAGTATGGGCATAATCGACGAAAACATGTAGATCTTTTTGTGTTTGCACTCGCTGTAAACGACCAGGAACTCCTCCAAAATTTTGCAATGCTTTCAAACCGTAAGGCACGGCAATTCCTAAACTCGCCGCGGAGGCAAGAACTCCTACAACATTATAAATATTATGGAGTCCGCAGAGCGGCACGGTTGCTTCAATATCGCCCAAAGGAGATTTAAGATGAAACTGAGTCGAGGCAAAATCCCCACCGGTCACTTTGAATTGAAAATCAGCTAATGGACTTTGTCCGTAGGTCCAGAGTCCCGCATGTCCGGCGACTCTTAATTTTTTCCCGTAAGCATCATCGATATTCACAATCGCAAATTGAGGAATTTTATTCGATTTCCATAATAGGTCTCGAAATAATTTTTGTTTGGCCAAAAAATATTTCTGCATGTCTTGATGGTAATCCAAATGATCACGAGTCAAATTCGTAAATAAAACGGTGTTAAAATGCACACTATCCGCACGATGTTGATCAAGGGCATGACTGGAAATTTCCATCGCCACTGATTTGGCTCCTAAATTTCGCATTTCTGCTAAGCGACTCTGCAATTCCAAGGATCCTGGAGTTGTTGTACTTGTGGACCAAACTTGCTCTCCCAAATGATGATTAATGGTGCCGATGACTCCGGTAGGAAAACCGAGGGCATTGAAAATATGTTCAAATAAATAAGTGCAGGAAGTTTTTCCGTTGGTACCAGTCACTCCAAACATCAACAAACGATGAGAAGGATCTCCAAAAAAACGACTCGATAGCAGGTCTAAAGCTTCGCGTGAATTTTTAACTTCAATCACTAGTCCAGAATAACCAATAGAAATTCCTTTTCGACTTTCAACGATCATCACGACGGGTTTTTGCTTTTCAACTTCACTCAAAAATTGATGAGAATCTACTTTTGTGCCACGAATAGCTATAAATATGGTTGAATCATCCACATGACGTGAATCCGTACTGATTCGTGAAACGCTGCGGTCCAATAAGCCTGTGGACATTTTCTCTCGTGAAAACTCCGGCAAAATGGATAAAAGTTCAATTGAATTCATGCAATCAAAGTCTGCCATAAAAAAACCACAGTGTCAGATGTAAAAATAAATGCCTCTGGTCCATTTTGATGCTAAGCCTTCAGCTAGAGGAAAAAAGATGCGAAGACTAGCTAATATTAATTGCCTTGAAGTGACCGCTGACGACCCAAGCAATAATCAAGATTTGCTTATTTTGTTTCATGGCTATGGTGCTGATGCTTATGATTTACAAACTTTGTCGGAGGCTTTGCACCCCCCTCGACCAACTGATTTTCTTTTTCCTCAAGGCCCCTTGGAAGTCCCCATTGGCCCAGGATGGACCGGTCGCGCCTGGTGGAATATCAATATGGCAGCTCTTCAAGAAGCCAATGCAAAAAATTCTGCACGAGAGTTGGGCAATGAATATCCTGAAGGCTTGAAAAAAATTAGACCGCAAATTTTAAAAATGATCAAAGAAGCTCGTATTCCTTGGAACAAAGTCATTCTTGGTGGCTTTAGTCAGGGAGCAATGCTTGCTACGGATATTTTTTTAAATGCTCCTGAAACTCCAAAAGGTTTGATCATTTTCTCCGGCGCCTTGGTTTCCCAAGACGAATGGAAACCATTGATCGCTAATCGCAAAGGCTCTCAGTTTTTTCAAAGCCATGGGCAGGGAGATGCCGTATTGAGCTTTAGAAATGCCCAACAATTGGAAACTTTGCTGACTCAAGGGGGAATGAAAGGAAAGTTGATTCCTTTTTCCGGAGGTCACGAAATTCCACTTCAAATTATTCAAAAAGCCGATCAGTATTTAAAACAAATTTAATCGCTACAAAATGTGTTTAGGATTTATTTGACCAGATATTAATTGATTTAAGCTGCCGAAGGCTGATGAGTTAGATTATTTTAGATGAATGATCACCGTCTTAGAATCAGGCACATCATTTCCTGCTGAAGGCTCTGTTTCTGAAACCACACCAGAGCCCACAATTCTAATGGCCAAATCTTGTCCTGCTAATCGATGAAGAACTTCTCTGAGGCTTTGATTCCTTAAATCTGGCATCGTCTTCATTGCTCCGGGAGCGCCTTGATTAACTAAATCTGTCGCAGTTAAAAGAGTTGGAGTTTCCACTGCTGGATTTCGACCCTTCGTCGGCATCATGTTTTTCATTTTTGCCATGAGCTCAACTTTTTTTACACCCTTCTTTTTAGAATTAGCTTTCAACTTGTGCGAGGATTCAGTTGATTTAAAACCAGGCCCTGGCAAAAGATTTTTCTCACTCAAAAGCATCGGAGCCAAGCCTTCCATACGAACAGCATAACTAGCAACGCGAGAGAAAACCGGAGCCGCGACAGCAGCACCGTAGTAAGAAGTTTTTTTCGGATGATCAACCGCTATATAAATGACGAAACGAGGATCTCCAGCAGGAATAAAACCTGCGAAACTAGAAATATAGGCTCCTGGCAAATAACCTCGTCCGTTAGGATTTGCTTTTTGCGCCGTTCCGGTTTTCCCACCAACCAAAAAACCATCCACATTGGCATTTGTTCCGGTTCCGCCTTGGCCAGTGACCCCCATGAGCATCATGCGCATAGACTCCGCTACTTCCGGGGTCAGCACTCGATGTATCGGCTTCACTTTCGTTTCTTGAATTTCACCGGTTTCTGGGTCGCGAACACTTCCTACGATAAACGGAGAATTCAGAACGCCTCCGTTTGCAATCACTGCATAGGCATTGGCCACTTGCAAAGGTGTTACCGCGATCCCCTGACCAAAAGAAATATTACTCAATAAATGTTGATTCCAAGGAAGATTTTGTAAATTTCCTTTTGATTCTCCTGGAAGATCCATTCCGGATTTTAAACCGAATCCAAACTCCATCAATCCTTTACGCAAAGACTCAGCGCCGAGATCAAAAGCAATTTTTGTCACACCAATGTTTGAGGAATAGGCTAATATTTCACTCACCGTCAATGTTGACCAAGAGTGAGAAGTCTCTGACTCTCTAATCACTCGGTCACCAATTCGCATCCGTCCATTTTCGGTATTATATTTGGTGTTTGGTGCAATTATTTTTTCTTTGAGCGCCGCGGCGATAGCAAACGTTTTTAGTGTACTGCCAGGTTCAAAGGTATCGGTCACCACTCGGTTACGACGAATTTCTGCCGGGACCTTTCCAGCTTGATTGGCATCAAAGGAAGGCGTGTTGACCATGGCTAAAATCGCCGAAGTCTGCACATCTAAGATAACTCCAAAAGCTTGAGTTGCATCAAACTCAGAAACGGCATGAACCAATTCTCCTTCGAGCATGTGCTGCATTTCAGAATCAATTGTAAGCCGAACTTCAGAGCCATCAGGATTATCTGCGAACATCATCCCATCAACAATGAGTGGGCGACCTCGAGCGTCGCGGCGAAGAGATACCTTTTTTTTGTTCCCTCGAAGTAGCTGGTCATACTGAAGCTCTAATCCTTCTAACCCTTGCCCCTCAGCACCAATGACTCCTAAGGTATGAGCCAATAAATGATCATTAGGATACACGCGTTTAAATTCTTCAACAAATGACAAGCCATGAATATCCCAAGCTTTGATAATGTCTGCTTTCTCTTTCGGAATGAGTCGAGCAATCCAATTGAAGCGTTTATCTTTATCTTTAATTTTCGAATAAATAAATTCCGAGGACAAAGCTAATTCTTTAGCCAATTTTTTTGCCAAAGCTTTTTTGCCAGCAAGCAGTTTAGGATCCGCGTACAACGAATAAGCCGTCGTCGAAAGAGCCAGTTCTCGTCCCTTTCGATCAATGATTGCGCCTCTTCGCGATTGCAAAGTGATCACGGTTTGAAATTGTCTCTCTTGAAGAGCTTTTAATCTTTCATTGGGAAAAGTTTGCAAATAGGCCGCTCTAAATAAGACCACTAACCACAAGCCTATCAATCCCGCGAAAATAAGAAGAACGCGTGATTTCAATTAAAACTCCTTCGCACGAATTTCAGCCATCGGCGAATTCACCGTACTTCCTGAAAGATGAATAATTTGTTTTGTCTGAACTTTTTTGAGAGTAAATCGATCTTGAGCAACTTTTTCGACATGCTCTGGTCGAATCAACTTTGCCAATTGAAAAATCTTTGCACGTTTTTCTTCGATGGCTTTTCTTTGTTCATGCGTTAATTTTAAAACAATATAACCAATCCGGCGTTCTTCCATTTTTGCAAACACCACCACAAACATGGAAATAACAATGAGGAAAACGCTCAAAAAAGGTCTGAGCGGTGCTAATTCATCCTTATTAATATGTCGGAGGTTCATTTCCTGACCTTTCAAAAATCCTTAGCTTTGCACTTCTCGACCGTGGGTTCTTTTTTTGTTCAGCCCATTCTGGTTGAATGACTTTTTTGAACAAGGGAGTGCCCAATTCGGTCTGTTCCTTAAATAGATTCTTTACAATTCTATCCTCTAAAGAATGAAAGGTCAGTACCGCAAGTCGACCCCTAGCTGTTAGTCCGTGTATTAATGGAATCATCGAGTTTTGTACCACTTCTAATTCTCGATTTACTGATAACCTCAAAGCCATAAAGTATTGGGTGGCGGGATGAAATCCCTTTCTGCGCCAGCCTTCCACTCGCTCAACTAAAGAAGCCAACTGTCGAGTCGTCAAAAAGGCTTCTTTTTCACGATCATGAACAATGGCACGAGTGACACGATAAGGTTTTTGAATTTCACCAAGTTGATGAAAAATTTCATTGAGCTCTTCTTCGCTCGCGGTCGCAATGAGTTCAGCGGCGGTCATTCCCTTTGTCGCATCCATGCGCATATCTAGAGGTCCATCGTGATAAAAACTAAAACCTCTTCGACCCTCGTCAAGTTGAGGAGAGCTCACACCTAAATCAACAAGCATGGCATCAAATTTTCCAAACTTCTCTTCTGTAAAATTCGCGAAATTAAGATGTTCAATGAGCAAACGGCCTTCTTGAATTTCGGTAGAAAATTCTTTGCGACCATATTCGATCGCTTCTAAATCTTGATCAACCGCCACAGCCGTTAGTTTTGGAAATTGACGTAAAATTTCACGCAAATGTCCACCGCGCCCAAAGGTGCCATCAAAGTATCTTGGATTTTCAGATCGCTCGATCACCGGAGAAAGTTGTTCGATGATTTGATCTTTCATCACCGGAATGTGCAGTGGCTGTTGTGTCATCCTCACATTGAAGCGAAATTTCAAGTCAGTGACACCAACTGATATTTCTTTTTTACTTTCGCAAGGACAAAAGTCCAGGTCCGGTCAATATTAGCATCAACATTCAGGAATTTCACATGTTAGACTTTGCAAATGATGATTGTTTGCCCAAAGTGTGGATTCTCACAGCCACAGGATCGTTATTGCGCGAAGTGTGGCGTGGACATGGAAAGTTTTAAGCCAAGTGCTCCTTCGATGGCTCAGAGGATTTTATCAAATCCTTTACTGCACTTATTTTTGGCGTTTATTTTAGTCTGTGTCGTTATCATTTTTGTAAGATTACACTCAAAGGAAGAAATTGCCAATCGCGTGCAATTTTTAAAAGGCGGACCAACCTTAGTATCGCGCGGGAATGGACAAACTGGTTTAGCAAAAACAACTAACTTACCGCCACCGCCGCCGCCCGGGCCGAGTTCACAACAAATGCCGCCTCCTCCGACTTCTCCTTCACACCTCCCAGCAATGGCTTTGGCTTCAGGAGCGGAAAAAAATGAATCCCTCGATGAAGGAAAAAAAGGATTTGGAGACTCTGTTCGCATGCATCTCTCTTTTGCTGAAGTCGACCACCAAATAATGGAAAGTTTGCGCCAGGAAAGTCGTTCAACGGGACAGTTCACTGAATTTGGTGATTTTAAAGCTGGCGCAATTCCCTCCGGCAAAAAAGCAACCTCTGAACGAGGCGTGCGAATCCTCCAGAAGGCTGATGAAAAATTAGATCGTGAGCACATGAGTGCTTCAGCTAACATCGGCGAGGCAAAAACGGATGGCTCATTTTTGGGCGTCACGTATAGCGTACTTCTCACTCAAATTGACGGGAACACAATCAGAGGCGAAATCGAAGTCTTGCAAAATTTTCACGAATCGACCGATCTAAACGACCCACCAGTGCGAAGAACCTACCCATCGACCACCTTCGAATTGACGACGGGGCAAAGCTGGATGGTAAGCCTAAATCTCCCATCGTTCCCTCAAGAGGAGCCTGACAGCGCTTCTGCTGAAGGGATCATGAGAATATTTCAGTCTCCCCAATACAAATCCAAGCAGACAGAGTTTACTTTGTTCTTTGAGTTTGATAGACCAGCGGTGAATCAAAACGCTGGGAAAAATTCTCAATGACCGAGCCAAAGGCAAACATCAATAGTTCGAATCTCAACTCTGAGGTCCAACATAAATATGGATCACAGGTTCATATTCTAGATAATAAGTTTCTTTCAGGATTACTGGCAAGGTTGTGCTCACCAGAAACCTACCAGCCTGAAATCAACCACCTCGTTCAACTGCTCTACAGTCAACTTTTAATGACAGTAATGAATGAAGAGTTTCCAACAGAAAACTTTGAATCTGCCACCCGAATGGTTGAAATCCATCCTGAGTGCCTGCTCTCGGGAAAAAGGCTCAAGCATGATCAGCGTGCCATTGTAGTAAATCTTGCGCGAGCCGGCACCTATCCTTCCCATGTCTGTTTTGATACTCTTCACTATGCACTTCATTACGAAGTGTTGCGCCAAGATCATATTTTTGCCGCTCGAACAGTTGATGGAAAAAACCATGTCACTGGTGCAGAACTTGGAGCGACAAAAATCGGTGGAGATAAAGACTCTTCCATGGTGCTCTTTCCAGACCCTATGGGCGCCACTGGAAATACAATTATCTCGGCTGTGGCACACTACAAAAACAGAGTGGCCGGCACTGCAAAAAAAATGATCGCTTTGCACTTAATTGTGACGCCCGAATACCTGAAAGCCGTCTTGGCAGCTCATCCTGATCTTTTCATCTATGCTTTGAGACTTGACCGAGGACTTTCCTCTGAGGCAGTAATTAGTACTCCACCAGGAACACATTGGGACCAAGAGCGCGGACTCAATGATAAGCAATACATTGTTCCCGGTGGTGGTGGTTTTGGCGAAATTATGAATAATTCGTTCGTTTAATGTAAACATGATCGAGCAAATATTGGGAATGCAAACTGAAGGAGTAAAACAATGAGTAATCTTAAACTTTCAACTTATATTTCTGAAGAAAATATTCAAAAAAAGGTGAAGGAACTTGGTCAAGCGATCAGCGCTAAATACAAAGGAAAAGATCTTGTTGCAGTTTGTATTCTTAAAGGCTCGTTTGTGTTTTTCTCCGACCTGATTCGCCACATTGACTCTGATGTTCAGTGTGAGTTCTTTGGTGTTTCAAGTTACCACGGCGGAATGTCGTCTTCTGGTGAGGTTAAAGTGACGCTTGATCTTGCCCACCCGATTGAAGGCAAAGACGTGCTCCTTGTTGAAGATATCGTCGACACCGGTTTAACCATGAATTATTTAAAAGCGGCCATGCTCTCACGCAAACCAAAATCATTGATCACGGTCACTTTGTTAGAAAAACCAGATGCCTTAAAAGTTCCTTGTGAAGTGGACTACGTCGGCTTCAAAATTAAAAATGATTTTGTTGTTGGATATGGTTTGGACTATCAAGGCTTGTACCGAAATTTACCTTATATTGCTCAAGTCCAAAGCCTTAACTAAAATAAGCGCCGACGATCAATTCGACCGAATGATTCTTAGAAATCTCAGGAGCTGGAGCTAAATTCCAGCTCCAATTTTTTTCCCATTTTATATTCAATTGAGGATCGACGGTAGCACTTGTCTCTATCAAAGAATTTTTTAAATCACGAATATTCAACTCAAAGTCAGAAAATATAAGGTGTTTTTTTGACAAGGATTTCACTTGCTCCAAGTGCCTTAACTGAAGCTTTTGAATAAGAAAAGAAATCCCCTCCTCAAAGTCATTCTCCATACATCCTTCCATAAGGTCCTTCGAGCGGAGCAATGATCTTTGTCTTTTCAATCTTTGCTTTCGCTCGCGATCAATCATGACTTGCGGCAACTGTGACAATAAGTTTGCAGAGATTACAAAATCATAATCACCCTTTAATTCGGATTGATTGAGATCAATTTCAATAAAATGAAAACGATGATTTTGATTGTGGCTCAAACTAAATCTCGAAATCAAATCACGCACATTTTTAGTATGCACAACATCGACGAGATCAATGTGTTCAAAATGCTGAATCAAAATCTCTGGAGGAGTCTCTAACATCAAGCCACTCCCTAAAATTGCAACTCGAGAGTCTTTCTTTATTTTAGGTAACCTTGTATTCAAAAAATCATGACACTCTTCTAGATGTTTTAACCAATGACGATGGCATCGGCGAGCACGATGCGCTAAAGCAATGCTTTGATAAAGATACCCATTTTCACGCGCTTGTTTCGAAGAAGACGTCGTTAAAAAGTCCCAAAACTCCTGAATCATACTAACCTCACGTTCACGGAATTTTTATTTCCTGACCTGTTTTTAATTCTTCCGTAGCTTCAAGCTTATTCGCCGTTAAAAGCTCTTGAACGCTCACTCCAAAATCTCTTGCGACTGAATAGATCGTATCACCACGAACGACCGTGTAAACATGGGGCCCTTCCGCCTTAGCCGGAGACTCCACGCGCTCCAAGTCGCCATCTTCTGTTTTGGGCGAAGGCCACTTTGTCGGAGGCGGAGAAAATTCATTTTGGACTAAATCTTTTTTTTCTTTTAAAATATTAATAAGAGCATTCTTGGGAATTAAATTTCCAAATTTTCGAGCCGCTGCAGTAATGTGAGGATTGTAAATTTGTGCGATTTGGTCATTCCCGTCAAACCACCGAACGATGTCTTTCCAACGAATTGGTTTACCCAATGTGAACTCAACACTAGTCAAAGGCTTAGACCAGAATACTGGTCCAAAATACTTAGGTGCATTTTGTTCAATTTCTAATACGGCGAGAAAACTAGCGTAGAAATTTCTAGAAGCGAAACCCAGCCGTCGTTTCTGTCCATTGCTTAAAAGCAAGTCTCCGAGTTCACGACTTTTATAGAGTTTAGTTAACTTCTGAACTCCTGCAGGACCATGATTATAACCAGTGATCGCGAGAGGCCATGATTCCAACATATTGTAATTAAATCGAAATAATTTTGCCGCTAGCTTAGCGGCATCATTTGGAAAATTTCTCTTATCAATTGTGTTGTTAATCATCATGTAGGGTCGTCCGGTGTAACGCATGATTTGCCATAATCCACTGGCTCCCACCTTAGAACGAGCCAACACATTGAAAGAACTTTCCACAAAAGGTAAACGCGTCAGCTCAACCGGGAGACCGGCTTCATGAAAAATTCGCTCAAAATCTTCTAAATATCTTCCGGCATAAAAAATTCCTTGAACCATTCGATCACGCTGACCTAATTGAAATCGCAAGCGAGCTTTCGTGGTTGCTGCTAAAAATTTCTTTTTTTCTTGTATTTTTTGAAAGTAGTCCCAGATTCGTTTTTCATCCGCGTTTAATTTGGAATCATCCGTGATTGTCTGTAGTTTTTTGAGAAGAGCTACAATTCTTTTTTTGCCTTCCTTAACAGCTTTCGTACGAAATTTACTTTTTTGTATGTCTGTTAAATCTGTCCGCGCGGAAATGTGGGTAAAATCTAAAACCTCATAAATTAAATCAATATATTCAGCATCATGCAACAGCCCCTGATCCGTCGTATATTTTGTATATATATCCACCCAAAATTGATAATTAATCTCCAAACCCTTAGGCACATTAAAAACTCCAGGGCTCCAGCCCAATGCACCTTGCTGATTGGAGTATTCCGGCGATCTCCAATTTCTGGCTCCCGTGAGATTGCGATCCCCTGCAATTTCATCAAGAACTACAGGCGTATCATCACTGCCGCTTCCAGCTTCTTCTTCAGCGCCAGCCGAGATGGAAAATAAGGAAGACAGTGAAATAGACAAAATAAAAAAACAAACATAAACATTTCGCATCAGTCCCAACAATTTCTATTCAATCACAGCCAAACACAATTTATCAAACAAGACTCGAACCGCGCTTTCATCATCCGATCCATTGTACATCATTACAAAGGGAATCGGATGTCCTTCAGGTCCAGACAGATATCCTGCCATTGATACAACGCCCGTTAAAGATCCCGTCTTTGCTCTTACTTGGCGCAGGCCTGCGCTTTCTTTAAAGCGCTTTTTTAGAGTGCCATCAACTCCACCAATCGGCAAAGAGGTCATAAGTTCTGGCTGAATTTGAAAACGTTTTTCAAGGTCACTAAGAACCTTCCACAGTCCAAACGCGGTCAGTCGATTGTCGCGCGTTAAACCTGATGGGTTTTGTAACTCAAAATCTGATTCTTTAATTCCGAGTTTTTTCATATAGTCCCTAGACATCTCCATCGCCCGAGAAATATTACCTGGCACAGAAATTTTGGCTGCCGCACTTTTTGCCAACATTTCTGCCACAAAATTATTCGAAAACTTATTCATATCTGCCAGGATAAGCTCTACCGGTTTACTTTCAGATTCTGCCAAAAGATTAGCACCCGCAGGGATTATGCCAGAGCGGATTTTTCCAAGAACCTCAATTCCCCTTTGTTTCAAAAAACTTCGTAAGTTAAACCCAGACCAAAGATCAGGATGGGTGATGTTTTTATAAACAGTGACCTCTTTCGAGTCTGCAGCAATTTTTCCTTTCACAATCACCAAGTCACCCTCATTGCCCGGGCGAGCCTCTCTTTCAACCAAGATTGAGTTGGACGAGCCCGCCGAAGAGGTTTTCACTTGCGCTTTTAATTGAATATAATCATTTTCGGGATCCGCGAAGACCACGGCGGCCTCGCCCGAAGAAGTCCCGGGTCGAATAAAAATATTTACTGAATTCCAATTAAAAGACATTGCTCCTGTTGGCGCATCATAAGCACGATCAACTCTTTCCTCTTGGCGACTGGAGTCGAATCGACTTTGATCAAAAAGACTATCATCAACAATAATATCGCCCTCGATTGTATTCACTCGGGTACGTAAAAATGAATTCACTAAAAACCACATGTTTTCTGACACAAAAGATGGATCACCTCCGCCTTTCAAATAAAGATCACCCTTAAGATGTGACTTCTCAACTTTCGCTTTTGACCAAAGTCCAGTTTTGAATTTGGTACCCGGAGGAAGTTCTTCAAGTACCACTGCAGAAGTGACTAATTTTGTCACTGAAGCCGGAATAATCTTCGCTGAGGCATTCAAAGAAAAAATCGGTTTTTCCCCAGAAGAATCATCACTGATAAAGATTCCTAAATGGGCTTTTGAAATTTTTGAAGAATAAAGAATTTTATTTATCCGGCTCTGCCAGTCTGAGATTTGTTTATCTGTACTAGCTTTTAAGCTCAGTGTTAGAACAAATAAGATGAAGAAAACTAAAAAGGGAATCAATAGGCTGTGTTTTTTTACCAATTTACTGAAATTTTTCATTTCTGAATTAAAACACTGCATTATTTAACAGGCAAACCCTTGTGTAATGAACCCGCTCCAAGTCACAATAATATAATGTGGTCAGAACGAAAACATTCACTACTCTTGGTCGAAGACAACCCCTCCACTCAAGCGGCCTTGGCCAGACTTTTTCGGTCTGAATTTGAAGTCATCGCTGCTGAATCACCGAAGCAGGCACTCGAATTACTCAGAAATGGGCTCATTCCCTCTATTATTTTTAGTGATTACATTATGCCAGAAATGTCTGGCTTGGAATTCCTGCAAGAAGCAATGGTGCTTTCACCAAGCTCAATGAGAATCATTTTGACAGGTCATCTTGCCATTCAAGATTTAACTAAAGCCATGCATGAACAAATCCTTCACCGCGTACTCATGAAACCTTGGGAGAACGATCTCTTATTGTTTCAAATGCAGGAGATTTTAGTTCTTCACGAAGTTTTTAAAGAAAAACACCAGCTAAAAAAATTAGCAATTACAGACTCTATTACGGGCCTCTTTAACCATCGGCATTTTCAAGCCAGCATACAAAATGAAGTAGCCCGAGCGCTTCGTTATTCTCACTTGGTCTCCCTCGCCTTAATTGACGTGGATTTTTTAAAAAACGTAAACGATAGCAAGGGTCATCCCATGGGTGACCAAGTCTTGAAAGAGGTCGCAGAACTCCTCAAAAATGGAGTCCGAACCACAGACGTTGTTTGTAGATATGGTGGCGATGAATTTGCAATTATTTTGCCACATACAGACGCACAGGGTGCGAAAGAACTCGCTGAGAAAATTCGTATTGCCTGCAATCAATCGACGTCTCCTTTGTTGAGTGGCATCACCTTAAGTCTTGGCGTTAGCACCTTAGAGGGAAAAATAAATGATACTAGACTTCTGATAGAATCGGCTGACCAAGCCCTTTATCATGCAAAAAGGAATGGCAAAAATCAGACGGTCGTTGCCGATACGTCAAACATCCCTTAAGCTTTTCTTTATGAAACGAAAAGAATGGTTAATAGTCTTCTTACCACTCGTGATTGTGTGGTACCTGGATCGAATCTCTAAAACCTGGGCGGAAACACTTCAGGGCTATCACTCAATAGGTGTGGTCCATTTTTCTTTGCATCACAATCCTGGAGCCATGCTTGGATTATTTGCGGATCTTCCGCCTCTTCTTCGAGTGGTTACTCTTTCCACCAGTGGTGCTTTTCTCGTCGTTATCTATGCTCTTTTTCAATATTTATTACCAATCAAATCAATGATCTTAAGAAGTGGAATGTCTGTTTTACTCGGCGGGATTCTTGGGAACGTCACAGATCGTATTGTTTATGGACAAGTGACAGACTTTATCATTCTTGGAATGAAAGACTCTTATCTATCGCCGGCATTTAATATCGCTGATGCTGTTCAATGGATCGGTTATTTCATGGTTGTTTATTCCATCGCCAAAGAGGGAGAAAAAATTTGGCCAGAAAAAAATTCTCGACGCAAATACTGGATCAACCGTCATTTTCAACTTAAATATTGTTATCTACTGACTGGAGTGGGCCTGAGCATCAGTTTGATCGCAATGGTTTTTTCCTACACCTATTTTAAAGTGGCTATGGTTGAAATGGTCGGACCTAACGCACAAGTCATCAATAAATTTTTAATTCCTTATATCATTACCTTCACTCTCGTTTGTATTGGCTTTTGCATTGGACTCTTCACTGTCGGAAAAATCATTTCACACAAAATTGCCGGCCCAATCTATGCCTTTGAAAAATATATGAATGATCTCGTCGAAGCGAAAGAAAAAAACACAAGTCTTCGTCCTTTCAAATTGAGGGAACATGATGAATTTCACGAGTTAGAGGCTCTTGCGCATTCTGTAAAAACTAAGTTAGCCGCTGATGTCGTCGAAAATCTTATCAGTCCAGTAAGAACGGATCTCTTAAAAAATGAGCCAGAGAAAAAAGAGCCTGTTCCATTAAACATCGATTCATTGAATATTGAGACTGCAAAAAATATCCAGCTAAAAGACGATGGAAAGATCTGAAATTTTATCAAAATAAAAACGTTTTTGAGCTCGATCAAGATGACAGACAGCCATGACATAGTCTCCATCAGGATTTCTGACAATGCCGATGGGTGAAATTCGGCGTGGTTTGCCTTTGACGCTTCCACCTTCATAAACAATATCTAGGTCTTTCTGAGTTAGCAGCGATTCCACCACGGTTTGATATTTCGGCTGTCTATAAAAAAGTAGTTCGTACTTTTTCCAATCAAGAGTTTTTCCCATTTTACTACTTATAACAGAAAGCGGTGCCCAAGTTCCCACGCGATTCATGCACTCTAATCCCACAGACAAACAAGCTTTTGCATCGTCCATCGCTCGATGAGCTGTGCCTTGAGGCAGATTCAAAAATTTAATCAGGGTTTGTAATTTATGATTGGGGCTCTCTTTGATTAATTGCCGAGAAAGCAAACTGGTACATAAAACCGCGTCTTGAGGTAAGGGAATATGATATTTCTCAAACTCCACGGTCATAAAACCCAAATCGAAAGGCGCATGGTGAGCCATCACGACTGCACCCTTAAAAAACTCAGATATTTCGCTAATTTTATCTTTCATGAGTGGGGCCGACTCCACCATTTCATTAGTGATTCCATGAATTCCAATAATAAAGTCCGACATTAGCGTGGAAGGTTTAAGCAGAGTCTGCATTTCATCAATTATTTTGCCCCCCTGCCATTTGACGGCTCCAAACTCGACAACATCGGCCCCCAAAGGGTAGGCCCCACTCGTCTCCGTATCGAAAGCCACAAAAGTATACTCAGTCCAGGGACGTTCAGGAATCATTTCACTCATAGGCAGGAGATAACACCTCACAAGATTAAAGTCCAGAGACCTTGCAGGCTCATTTACCATTTCTGAAATATTTTAAGTATGATGATGAAATGAAGATCTCTGGATGTTTTTTAAATTTCACCGCAACAATTTTTCTCTGTTTGAGTCTATTTGCGGCCAAAAGTCTTCAAGCTCAAGAGGCCAGCAAGGAAAGCTCTTCAGCCAGTGGACCTAAAATTTTTGGTGAGTTCACTTTCACAACAAATTACATGGAACAGGCGATTTCGAATTCAAACAATTCCTATGCTGTTCAACCAGCTTTGGGATACCAGTGGCCGACAGCCCAAATCGGTATCCGTAGTTCCAATGTGCAATTTCCCGACAATGGGGAAAGTCTGAATCTCCGACCCTATGCTTGGTACCAATTTATTTTTGCAGCATCCGTCGACTTGAAAGTTCGTTATGATTTAAATATGTACTTTGCCTCTAACTCAAGAAACGGAGATATTTTTCGTGCTGATTTAAATCTATTCACGCATCATTTGATTGTTGAAAATAATTCCAACTGGTATGGCACTGGCACCGCTGCTTATTGGCTTGCCTACGGTCACTCTTGGCCAACGCCTTGGGGCATTGAATACAAATTAGAAGCGGGTTATCTCATGGGAAACGCCACTAACTATAGTAGTTATTTTGGAATTCAAAATGGTTTTGGATATAAATACGGTGACTTTTATTACGAGTTACTTGGCAGCTTCAATTCAAACGCTGATCAATTCAGCCATATGGCCGATCCAGCAATTTGGCTCGAAATTTCTACTAAGTTTTAACTGGCCACCGAAAACTGGCCAGTTCAGATATCGCTTGCTCATTGTCTTACGCTTGTTCGTTGTTCTATTCTTTTTTCTTGTTCGTTGTTCGGTGATTATCAACAGCTTGCTTAACAAAGCTATCGTAGACCGACATATCAGTATCCGATTTTCCAAAGGCTCGATCTAAAGAACGGAATTTTTTACCATCAGCTCGCTCTGGTTTTTGTCGAATGGAGAAATGAATCATTCCGGGAGGTCGTTGCGCCTGACCTTCCACAAAATTCTTCTTGCTACTAATCGCAACTTTGCCATCAATATTATTCGTTGGATGAGCAAAGGAAGCTTCTACTCTTTTTAAGACAAGATCCAATCTTTCTTGCGCCACTTTATTGGCTGTCTCTGGACTGCTGTCACGAACGGATTGGCTAAACAGTCGTGATTCAATTTCGACGATCGAATCTTGCAAACCTGTCGTCACCGTTTTAATTCGCTCCATGACCGTTACATATTGATCATTTGGATTTGCTGTTCCTGGTACGAACAAGACATTGTCTAGAATATCAAATTCCATTCCATCCGAACTCACTTTGAAATCTTTGGCGGCGTCACCGATTTTGTCTGCCACAAATTTTGTGACAACTGCGGCAGAGCCAAAGTCCATCACATTTGGAGTTTTATCCACGGGCTCCATGAATTGTTGAAAAGCTTTTAAAGGCTCATTCACAAGATCTAAAAAGAGTTTTTCTAGAGTGATTTCCACTCCAAAATTTTGGAAATTATATTCAATGATACTTGGTGAAGAAAAATAATCTGACACCGCTTTTTTGGTCTCTGCAGACTGGCCTAGGAGCCACATCACAAGGAAAAAACACATCAGAGCGGTCATAAAATCCGCCAGTGCCACCTTCCAAGAGCCACCATGACCGCCCGCCACGATGGTGATCTTTTTAATAACAATGGTCTGACCTTTTTTCTCTGCTGCCATTTAAATTCCTTAAGCTGCTTTTTTAGCTTCTTTAGTCGCTTTATCCATTTCTTCAAAACTTGGACGTTCCGTCGGTTGAATACTTCTACGAGCATACTCGACACAAACGATCGGCGGCGCTCCTCTTTGCAAAGCCACCATTCCGGCCTTGATCACACTCAAGTAACGACCCTGTTCATCAATGTCTGCGGCCATCTTTGTAGCAATAGGGCCCACAATACCGTAGGCCAAAAACACCCCTAACATTGTTCCAACCAAGGCGCCCGCAACAGATTCCCCGATGACTTCAGTTCCCTCACTTAAATGACCCATGGTGATCACGATACCAAGAACCGCAGCCACAATTCCTAATCCAGGAATTCCATCTGCCACTGTTTGCACCGCATGTTGCGCTAAATGTTCTTCTGAGTGAATGGCTTTAATATCTCCATCCAATAAATCATCGACATCATAGGGCGACAAATCCGCAGACAAAGTTATTTTCATTGTGTCGCAAATAAACTCAACTGCGTGATGATTCTTCATAAAAGTTGGATAGGCCGTAAAAATTTCACTCTTATCCGGAGTTTCAATATGCTTTTCTACAGACTGCGGGCCTTCTTTTCTCAAAAGCTGAAAAAGTTGAAACATCATTTGAATGAGCTCAACGTAGTCTCTTTTTTGAGGACCCTTCGCCGTAAGACCATGTAGTCCGGCTTTGATACCCATTTTGATCGTTTTCATCGGGTTGGCGATCACATAACCACCAAAGGCCGCGCCCAAAATAATCATCAACTCCACTGGCGCAGAATGCGCGAAGACCTTAAATTGTCCTCCATGGATGATATATCCACCGAACACCATGCCGAATACAATTACTAATCCGACAAATCCCATGATTGCACCTCTTCAGAAGAGACATCGGCAACATACTTCAAAGACTTAATCATTTTACCTTATACTTTTTTCCTTATTCTCTTTTTTCACTTCAACCTAGACGAAAATCAGATTGCTCAGCACCTACCTTGCGAGTACAAATTGATCATGACGAAGTATTTGCACCTTAAAAAACCTGCGAGTGGTCTTGTTTTTCTAATTTTTGCCTTACTCCTATTGGCTCGACCGGACTTCAGTCGTGCAGGAGCAACTCACACAGAGGAAACTCACGCGAAGCAAACATCAAATGAAGAAGAAAATCCACTTCACGGAAACGGCAGCCTTTCCTCATTTCAACTTGTTCCCCAAAAACCTTTTACCCTTACTATTCAATTATTTCTTGCCGAAGGTTACCGAGCCTATGGTGACAAATTGAAGTTAGAAGTGGAAGAGCCCGAAGGCTTTTCCTACAGTAATATTAAAGTTGAGCCGCTCCAAAAATTTTTTGATGAAAATACCAAAATGAAAAAAGTCGGACTTATTGGTGCGGCCACTCTCACCGCACCAATGGAAGCCCCTTTGCATTTTCCCAGCGGAGATCACAAATTAAAAATTGCCATTTCCTATCAAGCTTGCACCAAATCCTACTGTCTTTTTCCTGCAAAACTTCATCTTGAAATTCCTTTTTCTTTTTCAGAAGAGATCCTAGCGAAGAATGACATTAAAAACTCCTCGACGCAGGATCTGGGATTGAATTTTGAACAAGCCATGAAAAAAGGACTCTTTTGGACTTTTTTGGTGGTCTTTGTTGCAGGTTTCTTAACCAGTCTCACTCCTTGTATTTTTCCTATCATTCCCATCACTATTGCCGTACTCGGAAGACATGCTCACTTGCATAGTAAGAAAAAGAATTTTGCACTTTCTCTCCTTTATGTATTAGGAATTGCGATGACCTATGCCGCGCTGGGCGTCTTTGCCGCAGGGACTGGCGCCATGTTCGGTACTTTTATGAGTCACCCCATCGTTTTATCGATCATCTGTTTTGTTTTTTTAACGATGTCTCTCAGTATGTTTGGTCTTTTTGAATTGCAAGCTCCAGAATTTATTCGACGAAGATTGTCCGGCGACCTTCACGTCCATGGATATCACAGCGCTTTTATTTATGGCGTGATTGCGGGAGTGGTCGCTGGCCCCTGTGTCGGCCCAGTGCTTGTTGGGGTGCTGACTTTTGTCGCCAAATCACAAAACTTATGGCTCGGCTTTTGGTTGCTTTTCGATTTTGCGATAGGCATGGGCCTATTGTTTTTGGCTATCGGTTTTTCCAGTCAGATCACTAAACTCCTTCCAAAATCAGGCGCTTGGATGGAAACAATTAAACATTTTTTTGGCCTTATGATGCTCTCTGCAAGTTTTTATTATCTAGCGCTTTTAGTACCACAACGCTGGTGGGATATCCTTCTTGGTTTGACCTTAGTCATCGGCGGCAGCTACTTCGGCGCCTTTGTCCCGCTTAAAAATTTATCCACCATCGGTCAACTGCGAAAAGGAATTTGCCAATCTTTGATTTTTGTCGGAGCAGCCTTCATCACCATTGGTATTTTTGATTTGCGTCCTTTTTTAAAAATTGAAAAATTAAGCAACAATTCCTCTCCTTTAATTCAAGACGCTCACTGGATTTCCTACTCCGAAGCCGAGCTCGTGAAAGCCAAAGAACAAGGAAAGCCTGTTTTAATCGATTTCTGGGCTGACTGGTGTGGGGCCTGTAAAGAACTTGATCAATACACTTTTAGTTCAGACGCTTTTAAACTCGCCGCCATAAATTTCGTTTTAATGAAATTTGATGCCACCAATGAATCAAATGAACTTCAATTACTGCGCGAAAAATATTCAATTGTGGGCTTACCTACACTTATTTTTTACAATGAAAAAGGTGAGCTAAAAAAAGAACTGACCACCACAGGGTTCATTGAAAGTTCGGCCTTACTTCAAAAAATGGATCAGTTGAAATTCTAATTAATATATTTAGGCCACATTTGGTATTTTTTTAGAAGCCTCCGTCGCTAATGCGATAGAATCAGCCTTTCCAAGAGAAATAACAAACTGAGTATTCTCACAATTATGGTTTAAAAATAGTTTTCCATCATGCGCTTCAATAATTCCTTTTGAAATACTCAAACCAAGCCCCGTTCCTTTACCGACCGGCTTTGTGGTAAAAAACGGCTGCATGATTTTTTCTTCTATTTCGGCAGAAATTCCGCGTCCGCTATCGGTGACAATGATCTCTATATTCTTAGCATATTCTTTGTAGCTTAATTCAACCCAAGCATTATCTGCGCCCACCACGGCATCAAAAGCATTACTGAGTAAATTGAGCACCACCTGAGAGATCTGAGTTTCCCTGCAGTACAAGGCCACGGAAGGGGTTTCTGCGATTTTTAATTCAACATTGCCATTTTTGAATTTTTCCTGACACAACTCGATTCCTGAATTAATCACATCAGTCAAATAAGAAACCGTCATCGGATCCATTTCTCCGCTCCGGGAGAACATTTTAAGGCCCTTTACTATATTTGAAATTCTCAAGGTTGTTTTTTCGATTCCCTTAACAAGAGTCAAAGCCTTTTCTTTTTCGAAATCTTCTCTCTGAAGCATTCGTTCCAGCTGTTCCGAGCGACCTTTAATGATAGTCAGAGGATTGTTAATCTCATGAGCAATACCACCAGCCATTTCACCGAGTACTGACATTTTCGAATTCTGAACTAATTGGACCTTTTGCATTTCTAAAAGGTGTTCACCATATAAATATCGATAAAGAAGAAACATAAATACACCACAACACAAAATATAAAAAGAAAAAACGACTTTTGCTCTCTCCACCCAGAGGTGCCACACCGACTCCGTCGGTTTGCTGGCAACAATTAGTAATCCATATTTATGCATCACTCGATATCCAAAAATAGTTTGTGATTTTTCGGACTCTGACTTTTGAACACTGAGCCCGTCAGAGACTCCACTTGTTGAAATTATCTTGTGCAAAGGAGATTCTGCAAAAGATTTCCCCAGAAGCTCCTTTGACTTAGAAGGAAATTTGGCTAGCAATAAATGCCCGTCCAATTTGAAGACACTAATTTCTTCGGAAAAATCCATGTTCAGCAGTGATTCACCTTTTGAAAATTGTTCAGCAGGAATTTCTGCAGAAACGACACCTGCAAACTCACCATTTTGTTTTGTAATTCTCCGACTCACGACAACCGTAACTTCTCCAGAAGCTTCATTAACAATGGGTTTTGAAATATATAATCCCGTCTCTGAATGATGGATCTGTTCCTGAAAATATTCTTGGTCTTTTACGCTAACGTATTGGACCTCATCACCTTCGCCACCAGTCAGCCGACCTTGAGAATCAAAAAAATTGATCATAAAATAATCAGGAAAAAATTGATGTGACTTTGCTTTAGCTAGCCTGTTCAGCTCTTCCTTAGTCCAGTGAGGATAACCATTCCCGGCTTCCACTCGCTCTTTCATGTCACACAAAACCAGATCGATATTTTTCAGAGTTTCTTCGACTTGATGCTCAAGTATCAAACTGACATTCTTAACTTCATCCTGCGCATCACCCAGCTCTAATCGATAATAGTCATAGCTTCCGTAGGCAACAACAAGGGCAGAAAATAACCCCAAAAATATTGTTGAAAACATAATTACGCGATGTCGAGGATCAAAAAAAATGCCCAAATGAAGTTTATCCATATGGCACTTTTATCGGGCCGACAATAAATAAAATAGACTGTTAATAAGTCCAGATCTTAGAAAAAATAAGTTAAAAATGGTCGTGTTTCTATCAAGTTTTTACTTTATTTTTATACTCGTCTTACTTTTTTTTGCTTCCGCACTTATTTGAATCGTATCGACCAAAATCTGCACATCCAAATCTTTCACCTTTGGAAAAAAACTTTGAATATTCATAATTAATTGACTTCCTATCACCGATTTTTTACATCGGACTTTCCAACTTGCTTCTATGTTACTGTGATTGTTTGTCTCGTGGTGGATATCAATTTTTTCTTTCTTCCATTCACAAGAAAGTGAAGAATCAAAAAAAACCATTTCACCTATTTGTTTTTCTAATTTTTCTAAGGCCTCGGCCTGTGTTTTTTTATCAGATTCAGACGTCGGCTTGTGCTCAAAACCGACAATACTGTCGCCCGGTCCATTCAATTCAACTTCGCCGTTAAGACCATCAAAAGCAATATTCATTTTTGCCGAACCGTGAACGTGGGCACCTTGCTCACGATGATCAGAAGCCATAACAGTTATCGAAAATCCAAAGACAATGAGTGCAAAAAAATATTTCATCAGATTATCTCTCCTGGGCAGATGAAATCGCTAACTCCACTTCTCTGTCAATCTGTTACTCACAATGATTATAAAAATTTTGACAAAAAAATGACCTTTCAAAAAAGTCAGAAAAAATTGTTAAAGTTATCTGCTCACAAAAAAAAATGAATCTTAGCGATTTTTAGAATACTTAAATATATCAGGTAGTTGAGAGTATCAGTTTGGGAAAAATTTATTATCTTTCTAGTGGAAACAACAAGTTAGATCATTTCAAAAAATTATTTTGTATTCAGCATATTCTAATGAAGTGAACAGTTATTTGAATTCGGCAACACGATATGGAGGCTACGATGAACTTCAATACTTCTAGACAACAGGAAACAAAAAACAAAAAGACGAACACCATGAAAGCAAAAAGCCTGACCGCATTTTTGTCTATTGTTGCCGCCGTGTCTGTGGGATGTAATAAACCAACGCCTTCGTTTTCAATTTTAGGAACTTCCCAGTCATTTCAACAAACATCCAGCACCGTCGTTCAGAAAAAAGTGGATATTCTTTGGGTGATAGACAATTCCGCTTCTATGGAAACCTCACAAGCAAACTTAGCCAGCAACTTCACGGCTTTTATTTCAAGACTTCAAACTCTAGGTCTTGATTATCATATGGCAGTCGTCACATCCGAAGCTTATTTAGCAGGTTCTTATTTTAACAATGCTTACTCAAACTATTCTCCCACTGCCGCTCAATTTCGTGATGGCTTCACTGGCACCTATGGTTTAGGACATTCTGGAGTCTTTGTGATGACTCCCGCAAACACGACCGCTACAATTTTTCAAAAAAATATGTCTGAAGGAACCAGTGGCAGTGGTGACGAACGAGCTTTTTCTAGCTTTGTTCAGGCATTGAGCGATCCCACAAATATCGCTTCCGGCTTTCGTCGCTCGGACGCTTTTCTTTCAATCATTATTTTAAGCGACGAGGACGACTTCTCTGGCAACGCTTCTTTTTGCGACCACTTTCAATCCAGCTGTTCAAACCAATACGTCGGAGATCATAATTACAATGCTGCAGCCCCAATATTGCAGCCAGTTTCTTATTATACAGGTTGGTTAGACACTTTTGCTGGAGGTCACTCAAATTATTCCGTATCAACCATGTACACCGATTCGGCGTCTTGCCTCAGCACACTTAATGCTGCCGCACCTAGTAGCTCGAGAATCATCGCCACTCGATATCCGCAAATCGCAGCCCAAACAAGAGGTGTCGCCGGAAGTCTTTGTGGAAATTTTGCGCTGACTTTGAACAGCATTTCTCAATCAGTCGTGGAGTTAGCTAGCTCCTTCGCTTTAGAGTCCATAGCAAACCCAACAACCATTCAAGTCACTGTGAATGGAGCGATTGTTCCAAATAGCGCAACAAATGGTTGGACTTACGATGCCGCCAGCAACACTGTTTCATTCCATGGCACCGCGGTGCCTGCGGCCTCTGCGACCATCAGCATCGTTTATACTCCGTTATCAGCGCACCAATAAATAGAAGAGAGAGGTGACTCTCACAATCTTTTGAGACGAGAAATTTCCATTTTAGCATCATTGAGCGCAGCTTGGGCCGAAACCATCTGCGCATCTTTTTCGGATAAAAGTTTTTGCAAATGATTCATTCGAACTTCATAGCTTCGAAGAATTCCATTCTGCCGGTCAATCATCTCCTGAACCTTCGCGTCCCATGATTTTCTTTCGTTCAAACGCTGATGAACCTGGGATAAGCGCTGACCCACTTCCGAATAATTCGTTTTTTCTGATCCTTCAATAGCCCGGATAGAGGCCTGCAGCCGGTCAAACTTGGCATGAGAGGTTTTTATGTATTCATTCACCTGCGTCACCAAACTTGCCATCTGATCCATCGTAAATTTCACTTGAGACCTATTTTCAGCAATTTTTTCCTCTAGTTGCAGAGTTTGCCGCTGGCTTGTATTTGTCTCATCCTCACGAAAGCGCATTGATCCAATCGCTCCGGTTCCGAACAATTCTGGATTGAGCTCCTTTTGCATTGACTCCCCCTAAGCGAACTTTGTTATCGTATTATTATGCTTAATGCAGGACGAATTTTAAAGTCAATTTCACAAACATCGTACCAATATTCTCAAACTTCTCCGGAAGCGACTTCAGATCTTGGTTCCGTTGCCGCATTTTTGAGCTGGTTAGCCTATTCTTGCGATCCTGAGGATCTGCTGACTCCAGAGCTATTGAGTCAATTTTTTCAAGAATGCTTGGAGTATCCCCACTGGCAGCAACAAAGAAAACCCCTCAGTGAAGAGGTGCGGCATTTTTTAGAGGCCATCTGCTTACAACAAGATGAACTTTTTAATTTTTCCGAAGTTCTTTGGCCCACACGGATACAAATTATTGAAATCGAACAGCTCCCTGATTGGACTGATGCCGTTAGCTCATATTTAACTGCGCAATATCGGACTCAAGAAAAGTTTCGTCTGATCCATGACGAAAGCACCCAAAAACTGATCGCCCTGGTTTTGAAAAATAACGGAGAGCTCTCCGTTCGGCAATTCAATCGCAAATTTTTTATTCGGGATGGAGCTCTGATTCCTTTACGTGAAGATCTTGAGCTTCACTACAGCTCTCATCTCGAGCTCCGCAATGATGTTCCACAAAAAATTGAAACAGCTCCGTTCACCACGGCGAGGTTTTTAGTCCAGAACCAACAGCTTTTTGGAACCATTGCCCGTGGGTATTTTTTTCAAAAGATGAACTCTTTCAGTGGTATTGAACTCACCTCCACTCCGAAGCTTTTTTATACCATCCGTCGGCTGGAACAGCACTTCATCAAGCGTGAGAGCGATCCCTTCTACCAGGCCACCGTGGATAGCACTGAACACTGTGTCCGCATGTTGAAAATTGGTGATGATGAATACATCCAAAAAGCGCCCGATGTGCTCTCTCACGCGCAAAATGCTCTTGAATACGTCTTTATCGGTGACAAGCTTTTGTCTCTCTTGGTAAGAGACCTGCAATACACCATGGCTGGACGATCGCAGGAATTGCAATCCATCAAACCAGTCACGGCCTTACCAAAAACTACTGCTGTGAAGCAGAAGGAAGAGCAAATATGGTCACCGAACAAAAATCAGGATCGGACAAGGTTTCATCGTCCGCGAGAGTCCGACTTAACAAATTAATTGCAGACAGCGGTCTTGTTTCACGTCGTAAAGCCGATCGACTCATTGAAGAGGGTCGAGTTCAAGTGAATGGAAAAAAAGTTTACGAAATGGGAATCAAAATTGATCCTCAAAATGATCGCGTCGTGATTGACGGTAAACCTCTCCGTAAAAAATTCGAGCATCTCTATATCATGTTCCATAAACCCCGTGGTGTTTTGACGACGCTTCATGATCCGCTCGAACGTCCCACGATCAAACATTTCATCGAACATCTTCCCGCACGCGTCTTTCCAATTGGTCGTCTCGATTGGGATTCAGAGGGGCTCTTGCTGCTAACGAATGATGGTGAGTACGCCAACCAAGTCATGCATCCGAAAGAAGAAGTCACAAAAACCTACTTGGTTAAAGTGGATAAACAGCCCCGACCAGAACAACTTCAAAAACTTCTTCATGGTGTTCCTATCGTTGGTGGTCGAGTGAAAGCCAATCATATCGAGACTGTGCCCCGTGGTCGCGGAGAACATCCTTGGTTGAAAATCATTATCTCCGAAGGTAAAAACCGCCAAATCCGACAGATGTTTCTAAAAATCGGAATGGACGTGATTAAACTTCAGCGAGTCGCCATTGGACGATTACGTTTGGGAGCGCTCAAAAGAGGAGAACTGGTTTTTTTGAATGATGTGGCGGCTCAACGAGTCTTTATGGCGGACGAGCCCGAAAATGTGAAATTCAAAAAAAGCTATAAAAACGCTAAAACCAAGTCGACAAAACAAGCGCCCCGAAACGCAAAAAAACATCTCTAGCTTATAGGCTCAACACAACTAACATGAAATATTTCATAGGAGTTTTACAAGTTTTAGCCGCGGGAATCTGCTTTGGATTCCTGGGCATTTTTGCTCGCTGGGGTCAGCAAGAAGGACTCTCCGTCGGCGAGCTCTTGTCCTGGCGATTCGTGTTTGCATCGATTCTGTTGTGGCTAGGCCTTCTTTTTTTAAAACCTAAAGTCATTCGACTGAGTTTAAAACAAATTTGTATTTCGATGCTTTTAGGAATTTTTGGCTACACCGTTTTCTCTACTTTGTATTTTAAATCTATCGAAGGAATTTCCGTCCCTTTGGCCGCCATGCTACTCAATACTTTTCCACTCTTTGTTAATTTAGGGGCGCATTTTATTTTGGGCGAGCGCATGACTAAGCTGCAGTTTTTTTGTCTGATGCTAGCAAGCCTCGGATTAGTACTTTTACTTTGGGGCGGCATTTCGGTGCAAAAAACGACGGCGGTTTTTTTTGGTTTAGGTTCCGGAATCACCTACGCGATTTATGTTTTAGTTTCAGGCCGTGCCCAATCGAAGGTACTACCCCTTTCCTCCACTCTTTATGTGATCTCTGCCACGGCCATGACGCTTTGTCTTTTTCATCAACCAAGTCCAAGTCATTTGATGACCTTAAGTTCACGAGGATGGCTGATCGTACTTGGAATCGCGATGGTCTCTACCATTGCACCGATCACGCTTTTTTTATCTGGCCTCCAAAAAATGAAAAGTGCAAAGGCCTCCATTATTGTCATGATCGAGCCCGTCACCGCGTCCATTGCTGCCGCTTATTTTTTACATGAGATATTTAGTCCCATTCAAATGCTTGGTGGAGTGCTCGCCCTCAGTGGTGTTCTAATAGATGCTTTTTATCGGTTAGAGCATTCTTAATTTGTAAATTTGCCCAATCCGGCGCGACCATCGGCTATAAAGCTTAAGACGTGTTCTTCTTAAGAATTTTATTCCATTTGCCGTGAACTAAAATCGGGCGTAGTAATTAATTAAGGTTAGCTCTTTTCATTTATGGGGGTCTTTCTATGAAAACAATGGCTTTAATTCTGGGATTAGTTCTGTCTGTGAGCTCAATTTCTTTCGCCGATGACATTGCGGATTTTGCCAATAAAAATTGTGTTAAATGTCACGATGAAAGCTCTGGCTTCCCAAATCTTAGCGCACAAACACCCGACTATCTTTTTCGCTCTCTGAAAGATTATCAAGGCGGTCTTCGACACAGCGATAATGCAACAACGCTGATGTACAAACGAGTTCAAGCGATTGATGATCTCACTCTTCTAGGTCTTGCCAATTACTTCAATCAGCAACCTGCCGCGGCTCCAACTGATGGGGATCCGGCTTTGATTGTGACCGGTAAGGATATCTATGAAAATGGTGTCCCTGCTCAAGCCGTTGTCGCTTGTATTATTTGCCATGGTGACAAAGCCGAAGGACTTGGCACAAGCCCTCGCTTAGCAAGCCAACTTCATGATTTCGTCGTCGAACAATTACAAAACTATAAAAATGGTTTGGTTGATAATCAAAAACGCATGAGCACCTACTCGTCACAACTTTCTGACGAGCAAATGGATGCCGTTGCCACTTATCTTCAATCCTTACCCTAAGCCATTAGTCCTAATTCATTTTGGCTCCTCTGCCAAAGAGGAGTCAGCTCACTTCGAAACAAATAAATCCTGCCTAATAAAAATCAAATCCAGACTTTGAACAGGGACTTAATACCTTAAGTTCCGTTTGTATCTTTCCGAAACATTCTTTGAGTAGCCAGGATGGCTGCCGTAATAAAACCAGGATGGTCCCAATTCAACTGACGAGGGATTGTCATGACAACGAAAATAGTTGGACGAGTGTTTCTTCTTATTGGAGTTCTGCTCCTAGGTATTCTTTGGGCTTGGGAAGCAAAACCTGAAGATTTAACGGTGGTAGAAGTTCGCAGCAATATTCCGCTGGCAGAGAAAGACTCCGTCTATCACGATTACTACATTAACTCTGGCAGCAATCAGGGTCTTAAGCCACATTTGGTTGTAACGGCCACTCGTAAAATCACGGTTCGTGATGCCACTGGCACGCAAACTTATGGCGAAATGATGACTCCTGTCGGGCAACTCAAGATCATTTTTGTGGGTGAAAAATTTGCCGTCGCCCGCGAGGTCAAATTGATTTCCCGTGAGGATCAGCCCATGTTGGAGCAAACTGGAATCATGATTGGCGACAAAGTGGAGCTCAAGGGCTCTTTCGTTGACAATCGCAAGATTCCAAGTCAAAAATCCGCTGAAAAAGCGCAAGTGAGAGCAGAACCTCCCGCAGTACCGACGGACGCAACAGCGGCCGTTCAGGCCGCAACGACCTCGCCGACGGCTGCCACAGCTAAAACCGCTGCGACAGCGACGGCCGTCGCACCAACAATTTCTGAGCCCGTGGATCTTCCATCCGTTGAAAAACAAAGTGGAAAGCCTGAGGACGAAATTGAAAAGACGGCATCTGCAGACGACTCCTCCATTTGAAGCTTTTTTAAAAAGCCAATTGGAGACAAAAAAATAATGTCAGAAAAAAGTAAATCCTATTTTCGTGTCCGACTTTTTTATGTTCCGACAGCGAAAGACGATGAAGTCACTCAGTTCTGTATGCAAAATGGAGCCACCGGCCTTAGTGAGGCTTTGGCTTACTCCCAATCAAATTTAACTTACGAAGCAGACATCATTCCCAAGCGAGCTCATGATCTCGATGTGTATTTTGAAGAGACTCCACCAAGCAGCTTCTTCACAGGACTCACGGCGCTGGCTTCCCAAATTCAATGGGAAGTAAAAGAAGAAGAGCACAAAGACTGGCTTTCTGAGTGGAAAAAAGGCTTTGTGCCTTTTCAACTTGCTGGTCCTTATTGGATTGTTCCGTCTTGGATCGAATCTCCTGTGGCGGCAGAGCTCGCTATCACGATTGACCCTGGCATGGCTTTCGGGACAGGCACTCATGCCACAACAAAAATGGCCTCTTACTTTGTTCATAAACTTTGTTCGAAACTCGAAAATCCATCTAGCACCAGTCTTATAGATGTGGGCACAGGCACGGGAATTTTGGCCATGCTTGCAAAAAAACTCGGCGTGGGACACGTGATTGGAATTGAAATTGATCCAGAAGCCCGTCGTGTTTCACGGGAAAATATTAAACTCAATAACTTGCCCTCTATCGAAGTACCAGATTTACTTTTAGAGGAAGTTCATGAAACTTTTGATATCATCGTAGCTAATATTATTGATGGAGTGCTGATTCAAATTAAAAACGACTTATTGAAAGTTTTAAATCCTGGTGGACAACTTTTTCTCACTGGAATTTTGCTAGAGCGCGAAGAAACCTTCTTCAAAGGCTTTTTGGAAAATAGCGGTTTAAAAATCATCCGTCGCATCGAAGAAGATGAGTGGGTGGGTTACTGGGTGCAAGCCTGAGGTTGAAAAAATGAGAAGATACTGGGTTCCCTCCGCAAGCATTCAAGGCGAAACCGCACAAATCGCGGGTGAGGTTTTTCATCATATTTTCGAAGTTTGTCGCCAAGAGGTTGGCAGCAAGTTTGAGCTCATCACCGAAAAATCTCTGGCTCATTTTGTCGAAGTGATTCAAGTGGGGAAAAAATCAGCTCAGGCCAAGGTCCTAGAATCACGACAAATTCCAGAGCTCCCCTTACCCCATATTCATTTAGCGCTCTCGATTCCAAGATTTCCTGTCATGGATGCCGTTGTGGAAAAAGCTGTTGAAATGGGAGTACACTCCATTCATCCTTTTTTTTCTGACTACAGCTTTGTTCGAAAAAACGCTAATGTTCCCGATAACAAACAAGACCGTTGGAAAAAAATTGTCATCTCCGCGACCCAACAATGTGGACGTGGAGAACTTATGTCCGTCCAAGAACCCGTGGACTTAGAAAATATTTTGTCTGAATTTAACCGGACCAAAGGCCGTCTGGGTCTGTTTTCCTATGAAGGGGACGCGAAAAAGACAATTCGCGAGTACCTACAAGCCATTCCAAGGGAGGGCTTGACCGAAGTCTGGGTTTTTGTTGGCAGCGAGGGAGGCTTCTCCACCCAAGAAGTCTCTAAATTTCAGGCACTTAGGATGGAGCCGGTGACTTTGGGTGAACAAGTTTTGCGGGTCGAAACGGCTTGCATCACTTTGAGCGCCATCCTAAAGTATGAATTCGTAATGCTCTAGCGTCGGATCGCTAGAAAGAGGAGGGTCGATGGATCCATTTGAAGAATTCGAATTTAAACCGCTCACGGATGGTTTGGGTTTTCACAATCGAACTCAACCAGAAAAGACAAACAATACTAACGGCCAAACTCCAAAGATTGATTTTGCACTTGAAATGATGGCTCCAGATATCGTGGAAAATTTATCGACTCCGCAAATCCAACCGGCTCTGCCCCGCAAGGATTCGAAGACTGATAATAAATCAACGACCAAACAAGCGCCGAAGAGTCCCACTGTTTCGACAGTGGATGAAATTTTAAAAACTTTGGGTGAACGCCGCAAATATGATTTTGAAGAGAAAGAAACTGCGCAAAATCTCTATCATACTCCAACCAAAGAAACTTTCGTCGCTTCGACCTTCGAGTTTTCAGCAGCGCTTTTAGATGGAATGCTCGTTATCGCCACCTATTTAGCCACAATGATTATTTTATTGGTTGTAACGAAAGTGGATTTATTTGGCAATCTGCTCAACGCCGATGAAGAAGGAATGATTTACTTTGGACTGTTTGGAATGTTTGCGATGGTTACATGGATCTATCTTGTCGCGAATCGCCTATTTCTGGGTTTCACTCCTGGTGAGTGGGTTTTTGATCAACGCCTTGGTCGTCCAGAACAATTTGGAACCGCAGCCTACAGCTTGAAAGTGGCACTGCGCTCTTTGCTCGTTCTAGCAACTGGATTTATTCTTATTCCTTTAACTTCCATGATTTCCCGCCGTGATTGGCTTGGAAAAATGATGGGTGTTGAACTCGTCAAGAAAGTTTAATCATCAATGGGGCTTGTTTGTTCATGGTTAGAACTCGAAAATCAACTCGCCCCTTTTCGTGGTAAGAAAAAAATCGTCTTTACTAATGGTTGTTTTGATTGGCTTCATGTTGGTCATGTTCGTTATTTGCAAGAAGCGCAAGCTCTCGGTGATTTACTTGTGGTCGGAGTTAATACTGATGAGAGCGTAAGAAAACTGAAGGGGTCAACACGGCCTGTACAAAACGAGGCTGACCGCGCAGAAATTTTAGCAGCACTTTCTTGTGTGAACTTTTCTGTCCTTTTTTCACAAGACACTCCTTATGAGCTCATCAGAGTCGTCCGCCCCGACATCCTGGTCAAAGGCGGTGATTGGAGACCTGAGCAAATCGTTGGCAGCGATATTGTCCAAAGTTATGGAGGAAAAGTGTTGTCTCTACAGTTTGTTGAAGGAAAATCGACGACAAGCTTAATCAATAAAGCGAAGACTTAAAACCGATAGCCGAGCTTTACGGCATAGGCGGCACTGGCATAATTGTCCATTTCTCCAGCTATAAAATATTTTCCAAACTTTAAATTCAAACCAGCAAGAAATCGGCTATCCATGATTCCCGCACCCGTGGCCTGCCCGCTATCCGTTATTCCGCCAAGGCCACCAGAAAAAACCCCTTGTGCGCGGATGGGCCCTCCTCCGAAATACAAAGTCACATCGCCCTCTTTAAACCCTGCGATCAAATCCATACCTAATGTATTGGTGACAATGAGATTCTCGCAATTAAAAGAGTTGGCGTGCAAAATTGCAGACAGATAAATTGGTAAATAGCTTGCTTGAAAAAAGCCCCAACGGATTTGTCCACCCAAATTTGTTACGTTTTCAGACTGCCCCATCAAAGAGAAGGTCACAAAAGAATCGATATTGTTGTAAATCCCTTTTCCGACAGTGATCGTATTATAAGAAGTTTGAGCCTGCGGCTGAGCGTGAGTTCCAAGTGCCGCGATCTGATCTGTTTGCAAAACTTCAGTGGAAATACCAACTTCTAAACCGTCATATCCACCAAGTGGATAAGGATCTCCCAAAATTTTTGTAGAACTTCCATAGCCAAGAACCTGCATGATTTTACTGCGATCTCCGCTGGCAAGCTGTCCGGGAATTGGCAAAACCGCTTGAGCCTTTGAGGCGGCAAGCATTCCACTGAATAAAATCAAATAAATAAAACCAAACGGTATTTTTATCACAAATTGAATTTAGCTTAACTCTGGACTAAAAATCCAGCTCGCATTAAGGATTCAAGGCTTGAATTTGACTAAGTAAAGACTGCGCTTCCGACGCATTTGAACCACCGGCTTTGGCGATTTGCGACAAATCCACCAAAAACAATTTTAGCGCTGAAGGTTGAATTGTACCGGCAACACCTCGAGCAACGCCACCTTGACTCGTCACCTGTTGCTGAGCTTTTTGAACGGCCACGGCAAGAACTTTTAAAGCCAAAGGAATCACCGTTGAGTTATTTGTAGATAAGGCTCTATTCAGACCCGTAAATTTGGTCGATTGAGCAAAAGTGAGCATCAAGGTCCACAAGGTCGCTTGATTAGTGGTAGAGGCCTTGGCGTATTGTTGAGATATGTACAAAAAACCTGACTGAGAATTATCATTTGTTAAAATTTCGGTTCCAGTTTGCTGATTTTGCTGACTTGAACTATTGAAAAATTGAAATGCAATGCTGTAAAAATCAGCGTCACTCACATCACCTTGAGCATGAGCGCTCTCAAATTCTCCTATCAATTGCATGGTTGAATGAGTCGTCAAAAGGGACAACCACTCTGCTGCCGTTCTTTTGTTTTGATCCTGGTTGTTCTGATTATTTGCCGGTGCCACTGCTGGTGCGGAGACTTGAGCAATAGCGCCGTTCGAAATTTCTGTAGTTTTTTTGTAGGAACTCTCCTCTTCACTTGTGCTCATACTTGAGTGCCTAGAAGTATCTGTTGTATTCACAGAAAGTTTTGCATGATCGAGTTTGTGTTGTTTTTGATTGGCCATCGTCGGTTTCATAGGTACATTTTTTTTCGCATCCATTGCTTTCTTTGCAGCTTCTACAGCTTTTGGATCTGTCGCTTTAGCTAAAATTTCTTCATCACTCAATACTTCGCGATCAATTTCTCTTCCGGAAAGATCAAAACCACCAGTGTATGATTTAGGTCTCGGCATCTCATAAGAATAAGAGCTAGAACGAATGACGTCAGAGCCTCCGTTAAACCAGTGTTGGCTCATCCAACGAAGACCAAAAATTAAAGTGAGTCCCATTAATATTGAAAGGCCATTTCTGGATAATGTTTGCTCCATAAGAGACTCCTCGTTACCAAACACTAATTCACTGACTGTGCCGTACGAGGACCAACCTATTGATTTATAAATTGAATTTATTCAAGGAAGTCAGTTGACGGTAGCCAGCTGATCAAACACTAAACATTCATTTTGAGATTTCTCATTTTGAGACAGGACAAAATCCTGGACGCGGTCCAATTTCTGGAAATTTTCGACAGACCTCAGGTCGAAGCTCATATTTTGAGCACAATCGGGTTTTTTCATTCAAGTAGAAACAGTCCCCATTAGGCCTTGATGTTATCGTGAAAAGCCCAGTGCTCTCACGATATGAAATCAAAATTCCCTCTTTCATCAATCGCTTAGCCATTTTTTTGGGAGAACGCTCCACTTCATCAAGGGTCGCCACTTGCAAGCGAACCAAATCTTCTGCTCTCACTTCCACTGGCATCGTACAACAACAGCCAAAGCAACCTTGGCACATTCCCAGCTTGTAACGAACCCATGTCCACGGCTTATCTTTATCAGTTTTCATCAAGTAAACCTATTCTTCCAAGTTTCACTGTTAACACTCTCCTGGACCAAAATCTAGTCCGTAAATTGAAATGGAAATTGAATACATTCAACAAGCTGGATGACTTTGGTCCGGTCGCCTCGTAACATTTCACAAATGAAATCGACCTCAGATCACGAACGACTTTTTGATGAAATTTGCGGAAAACTGGCGGAGCTCAGTCAAAAACATCGCGGTCCCACTCAGCAAGCACACCTAGATTTACAACACGGTTCACAACATGATTCGGAGGATGAAATGGCAACAGCAGGATGGTCCGAGCGACTAGAAAAAATGCAAAATCAGATTAAGAAGTCGCAGGATGAACTCATGTCAGCGCAAGAGTCCCTGCAAAATAAAATCGGTAATTTAGAAAATCTTTCTGTTCACGACAATGACTTGAGCACCGAAGTCAGTCGCCTGAGCGGCCAACTCGAGCAAGAGCGTCAGACAAATTCAAAACTCAATGGCGATTTAGCCAAGGCTCTTGAGCTCAATCTCAAGTTACAATTTGAGATTGAAGAAATCAGAGCAAAAGCCAATCAAATTTTGGCTGAAGAAAAAAAACACAATCAATATTTACTCGAAAAAAATAAATCTTTATCTCATGAACTAGAATTATCTCAGGCGCTTTGCCAGGACACACGACTGGAACTCGGAAAAGCACGGGATAAATTTCAAATGGACCAAACGCAATGGTCTTCAGAAAGAACCACTTTAACCGCCATGACCAATGAACTTCGAGAACTCGCAGAACGTCGTCAAGCTGATGTTGACGCTCTTTCTGCTGATCTTAAATTCAAAGAAGAGGAAATTGAAAAGTTTTCCGAATCACTTTCTCAATTTGAAGCTCATTCGCAGCAACAGCAGGGCTTGATCAAAGGTTTGAGTGATGTAGCGGAGAAAAAAATCATCGAGCTTAAAGTGGGCTGGGACAAAAAGACTGCGGAAGCACAAGACTACTACAGTCATTTACAACAAGCGCTCAGCCAAGTTTCAATTTTGCGGCAAGAAAATCAAGCACTCAAAGAGTACATCGGAAAACTCACAGCTTTGCATCAAAATGCGCAGAACGCACAAGCTGCGCAGACCGTTTCAGTAAATCATTAATTAATACACCACTTGATGCAAAAACATTTTTAAATAAAAACCTTCGGGAAAAGCCATGACATTTGGGTGATCGGCAGCATGCCCCCCGCGTACGAGACAGCGTGCCTGAAGATCCATCCGCCGAATGGCCTTACCAACGACTTCCATAAGTTCTTGTTCCTCAAAAAGACCTGAACAAGAACAACTCACCACCCAACCACCCCTTTGAACAAGGCGAAAGGCACTCGTATTAAGTTTCAGATAAGCATGTCGTCCTGTTGGAATATCTTTTTTCGCTTTGATAAAGGCCGGAGGATCTGCAATCACGATATCAAAATGTTTATCTGGCAAAGTCGAAAGCTGCTCAAGGACATCTAATTTTTGAATCAATGCCAAGGCTCCCTCGCGCTCAATATTTTTCTTCGCGAATTTAAGAGCATCAGCAGAAACATCCACCGCTGTCACTTCAACAATAAAGCCCATGGACTTAAGAGTGCGTGCAATCTGTGTTGACCACTGGCCTACGTAGCAACAAAGATCCAAAACTCGGATCGGTTTTTCCCAGGAGTTTGATTTTTTCAACTGCTCACATAAAAGTGCGATATTGTGGGCCTGATCCAAAAAGAATCCTGTCTTTTGCCCTTCAAATAAATCACAGGCCATTTTCACAGGCTCTTCACCCGCGACCGGAGAAAGTAAAATATCGATGTCTTCAAGTTTTGCACCTTCAACCGCTTTGATGATCTTAGGTGCTTCAATTTCCAAACCTTCTAAACGACGGATATTCACATCATTGCGAGATACAATCGCTGTGTGTTCCCAAGAAATAAGACAAAGCTGGCCTTGTGTTGCCTCTTCCACCACTCTCCGAATAAAATTTTCTAACTGATCTCCAATGGCGACTTGCATCCCCGCTGTTAAAATTTGTACGGCAAAGACTTGTAGGGTCTTTCCTTGTTCGCACAAATAACGATCAATCACCAAGCCGGGTAAAAAATCACCTTCTCCATAAACCAAACGAAAACTCTTATGGTACCCAAGAACCGCGCGATGTCCCCAACAAGAAACCACTTGGGAGACAAGCTCTTCAAAGCCGCAGGGATTTTCCACATGAGGATCAAAACTGAGCGCCCGAAAAGCAATCAGTGAGTGAGGATTACCGTAACCACTCGCAACAAAATTACCTTTTACGTCGAGCAGACGAACAGGCCCGCCAGGGGCATGTCCTTTCGGGCTTTGAGAAAGTTCATTCGAAAAAATCCAGGGATGATGAGCGCGAATTCGACGATCAGCGCCTTGATTCAATTTCCAGACAGTTGATTTTGTACTCATTTTTTTTGCTGCTTTTTTTGTTGTGATATTTCTGCAAGAATTAAAGTATTTTCTAAAAGAGTCGCAATGGTCATTGGACCAACCCCCCCAGGGACTGGAGTTGCGGCGTAAGCCCAGTCTTGAAGCTCATGGACTCGAACATCGCCGGTAACACCCTTTCCCTGACCCGATCCATGCATTCCCACATCTACCACCACTGCTCCTTTTTTGAAATCGTCTTTTCCGAGCAAATGCTTTTGGCCTGCGGCGACAACCACAATATCCGCCCGCAAAGTATGTTCTCGCAAATGAGGAGTTTTGGAATGACACAAGGTCACAGTGGCATCGGCCATGGTCAAGAGATGTGCCATGGGTTTTCCGACAATCGTGCTGCGTCCTACAACCACGGCATGTTTACCCGCAACTGGAATTTTAAAGTGCTCAAGTAAATTCATCACTCCCTGAGGCGTACAAGGTTTGATGATCGGTTGCCCGGCCCACAAATGTCCAAGGGAATTGAAAGTAAAACCATCCGCGTCTTTGTAGGGACTTAAGCGAGTGTTGATTTCATTTTCATTCAAGCCTTTTGGTAGAGGAAGCTGAACTAAAACTCCATCGACTTCTTGATCTAAGTTTAAACGATCTATCACCACATTGAGTTCGTGCTGCTGACAGGTCGCAGGAAGCTCAATTTTAGTCGACTTGATGCCCACAGCCTCACAGGCGATGATTTTATTACGCACGTAAATCTGGCTTGCAGAATTTTCACCGACAATGACCACCACCAATTGTGGTGATCGACGATAACTCTCAATAAACTTTTTCACTCGTAATTTGAGCTGTTCCCTGCGAGTGACCGATACCAGCTTACCGTCTAGAATAATCAAGGTGGACTCCTCTCAAAGAGCACATGAATGCAAATTTTAAATTAAAGCTTCTTTTCGCAAATTTACGCAATAAATTCAACGCTTGACCCTTCAAAGGCCATGCATTAAGTTCACCAACAAACTTGTAGGAGGCTATCCATGTCTGAAAAGGTAAAGCTATCTAAAGATGGATCGTCGATTGACTTTATACAATCAGACAGTCTACCCACCTCGTTAAAAAAATTCCGTCAAAGCCCTGAAATTGAAGGGTTTTATCGCTTCGTCTTCGAAAATGATCTTCGCTCCGAGGCTTTTGACATTCTTGACCGTATAGTTGTGGGACGCAAAGCCAAAAAAATCGCTGAAAAAACGGCTGTAAAAGAAAAAGAACGTGAAGAACGAGAAGCCATCAAAGCAGCTGCTCGTGCAGAAAAGGACTCCCTCAAAGCCGCGGCAAAAGCTGAAAAAGAAGCCGAAAAACAAAAAGCTCGTGATTCAAAAAATGCCGCAAAACACGCAGCTATTGCTGCAAAAGAAAAAGCACGTCTGGACAAACTCAAAGACAAAGACAAACAAGCAATAGCTAAAGCTAAACTACTACAAAAACTAGTTGAGAAAAAAACAAAAGACGCTGCAAAAAAAGAAGCCGAACAAGCAAAATTGGCTGCAAAAAAAGAGCTGGAGAAACAGAAAAAAATTGCAGCTACATCGGCAAAAGCGAAAGCAAAAGTTAAACCTGCCAAAGCTCCTAAAAAGGTAGTTAAAGCTGTTTCAAAAATTGCTAAAAAGCCTTCGAAGCCAGCAAAACCAACAAAAACTTCTAAGTCTGCAAAAAAAGGCAAGAAGAGATAATTCACTAAAAGAATCACCGGACAAAAAATCCATGAGTACGCAATAAACGAGAGCCCTTACTGGCTCTCGTTTTGCTTTTTGGCCTATAGGGAGGTCATTCATGGACATTCAAAAGAAAAACTCACAAAGAGGGCAGTCGCTCGTTGAATATTTAGTGATCGTTGCACTTGTCGCTGTTGGCGGTATCGGAATCATGAGAGTCGTTGGCCAAAGCATCAACGTCAGCTTCGCTCGTGTCGCTAAGTCACTCGGCGCCTCAGTCGAAGGAAAGATCGAAAATGCTGATGTTAAATCGAGTTACTACTCAAAAAAGAATTTACGTAATTTTATGAATGGAAGTGAAACAAAAAAAGATTCAACAGAAGGGGAGGATGGATCATGAGCGAAAAAGGCCAGTCTTTGATTGAGTCCGCCATAGCGATGCCAATTGCAATTATCGGTATTACATCATTTTTTGCACTTATCTGGAATTTGAGCATTTCTCTCATTGCACATCACACTTTGTATGAAATGTTGATTTGCAATGAACTCTTTCCACCACCACCGGACTGTCGACAATTAGCTAAAACAAAAATCCAACAAGTTTTACTCTTCGGCCAGCTGGAGACGATCGAATATCAACGTGACTCCAGCCAATCGTTGGCAACGGCAAAAGTCAAAATGCCCTTTCATCTTCACCTTGATTTGAAGGAAAGCCTCACCCTGCCATTGTCATCAGTGTCTCCATGAAAAATCAGTCAGGATTTGCCTTAATTTGGCTAGTTTTTTGGATTCCCATCGCACTACTAGCGATAAGTTGTGTTTTCTATTTAAAAGCTTGGCTTACGCCTCAAGAACGAAATTTACAAATTTGCCGCTCAATGCTTTTAAAAAATCTCTCACCTATTTCCAGTGAACTTAAAAAATTCATAGAGCTCAATGTTGAAGTCTTTAGCCTTCGCGAGCTCCGAGCTAATGCCGAAATGGCTTTGAAAATTGCCATTGCCTCAAATCAAGAAGAAGCGGCCGTCATTGCAGAAATTGAACTCCAAAGTGTGATTGCTCAGCAGGAAGCCCTTCGAGCTCAACAGAATCTAGCGAAACAAAAACTCACCCTAGATTTACGATCCTTGCAGCGGCTAATTGAAGAGAAAATTGCAACCGAACAGCGCCGCTGGACTCTGCAGACACAAGAAAATTTTGATTACCGAGGACATATAAAATTTTCTAGCCCTGTAAGGCTTGCCGTCCGGGCGATGACGGCTCCGGACTTGGGACCTCCGACTTACGTTCTTATGGAGAATTTTTCGCAAGTTCAGGCTTTGCACATATCTTGGAATGAGCAAATCCACTCGAAATTAAAAGGAGAATCAATATGGAAACTCTCACCACTTTATCAACCGAACGGATGTACTGGCAGCCTAAAACAGACTCTCGTCGGTTTCCAGCCTATTCTGCTAGCGGACAAATTTTCATTGAGCTCGTGCTCATGGTGTCCGTAATTTTTATTTTCTTCTGTTTTGCTCAAAATTTTTCTACTGAGTTTTTAAAATCTACCAGTCAAGATCGGTTTAAATCAGCAAACCTTCACCAAAGGTGATAAATGAAAAAAATTGATATTTCCAAATTAAAAGAATTTTTCTTCAAGAAATCACAGATTTTTTCTGTAATTGGATTGATTGTTTTTTTGCTTGCTTCATTTTTTAATACAAGGACGCAGCCATCTGAAGAAAAAAAACAATCAGGACCCGTAAATGAAAGTCCGGATACGATTATCCCAAAAGGATTCGTATTGGTTCCTATTGAATTAAAAAATGCAGAATCGTTATCTGCACTAATAGAAAATTTTGCCATTGTTGATCTATACATTGCCTCTCTCTCTAGTAAAGCAAAAGGTCAAAAAGTAGGCCATCATTTAAGGTTGCTTCGTGCTCCCCTAAATCCAAACACCTTTGCGGTGTTAGTTCCGGACGGCGAAGCGAGTAGATTGATCAACGGAAATGGGCCTTTATTTGCGGTTATTCAAAACCGAGATCAATCTGGTCACGGATCTATGGAAAAAAATCAAAAAAAATTGAGTCATGTTCAATACTATATCGGGGGTTAAAATGATTTTTTGGATGACAACGTTAGTTTCTTTACTTATTTCATTCGTAGAAAATCAAGCCGTGGGCGAGGAATTTTCAGTTCACGCACTTCAAATGAAAACTTCAGAGTTCAAAAGCTTTGTCGAAAAATCGAAACGAATTAGCTTTGCAAATGCTTTTTTTAAAAAACATCTTTTGCAAAATCTTGATAGGCTTACTATTAATTCAGACCCTAGTTCTTTGAGACATTCTTTATATCTGCTTGATCAACTTCCACTTCGATCAATGGAAGTAGAAAGTGCTGTATTTCTTTTTGAAAAATTGGGCATTGAAAACCTTTCGGCACCCGAAAAAAATCGATTTTTAGGTCTCTTGACTGCTGATGAAAATTCTGAGGAAAAAAATAGTGAATTAATAAAAAAAGTAAAAAAAGATCTTTCCACCTTTGTCGTTCCTTCAACGAACGACCGGCTTTCGCAAAACGAGATTGATTCTTTGAAATATTATTTATCTTCAGATGACGCTGCTGTTTTTGTAGATGGCTCACCAATTCAATCTTTGGAACAAAAAATATCTTCATGGCCACATCAGTGGGTTTATATTTCAAATACAGCTTATCCAATTTTGGTTGTAGGATATTTTTCCGACTTCTTGTCTGCACTTACTAATTTTAAATCTTTCAACGACCGTTGCGGAGAAGTCATCATTCCCTGGCCATCATTACCAGAACTAAAATTAAAAAACTTGGGAGTCCACGGCGATTGCGATGAAAATGCTATTCTTGTAGAAAATAGACAAATCTTTGAAAAAGAAAAAACTTATCTATGGACTGTACCTGTAGCTATTATCGCCGGGGGGTTAACACTTTCTTATTTTAAAAATAAGCAAGTCAGTCTTCATTTACCTACTTTTAAGTTTTAGAAAAATCTAAACAAAGGGGTTTTCCGTCGAAGATTACTTCAATTGGATCCTCTGATTTTTCAAAATCAAAGCGTGTGTAACAGTCGCATCCCCAAGAAAGATCGGGATGTGAGTGACCCGCTTCTGGTTTACTTTGAATGTTTTGAATTCCTTCAAGTTGCGCTTCCTTTAAAGCCAATAAATTATTTTTTACCGATGGCTTTTCAATTGGAGCATCACTACCCCACGAAATTTTAATTCCTGAATTTTCTAAAGCTCTCCATGGAAAAGCGTAAGAGTAAAGTGAGTCCAGTTTTGGTTTTAAAAATAACCTATCACCTAAAAAATGACAAGGCTGCATGTGCACTCGAGCCTTCAGATACGCAAGTTTTTCAATGCTCTCAAGTCGTGCCACTTCAGCATGCTCAATGTTGAGTTCTCCAACTATCCCCATCAAGTATAGTTTTGATGCCACTTGTGCAATTTGTTCAATAGCCGCGTCGCCAAGTGCATGGACCGCCAATGCAAAACCTTTTTTCCAAGCTCGCCTGAGAATTTCTTCTAACTGCTCAGACGACCAAAGGCTCAAGCCCTTTGTGCCAGATCCCGGATATTCTTGACTAAGCCATGCGCCCTCTGAGCCCAAGGCTCCATCTAAAAAAAACTTTAAACCAGCGAACCTCAGATGAGAATCTTGAGCGCGAGAAGAGGCTCGACATCTCTCAGCCGCTTGAATCGCATGATCAAATTCTTTCATGGAATTGAAAAAAAAATTTTGCTCAACATAGAGATTTAATTTTTTTTGTGCATCTAATTCTTCTAAAATACACCATTGAGACTCTGTACCGCCCATATCACGAAGGTGTGTGAATCCAGCTCGATTAAAAATTTTCAAACCCTCTTCAATAAAAATTTTTTCTGATGACAAGGAGTAAGGCGGAATTTTTTCCTCAAACAAAGTCATCGCTCGATCTAACAGAATTCCTGTGGGTTCACCCGAAGCCTCTCTGTAAACATCTCCGCCTTCAATTGTGGGAGGAAGATCTCCAACCACTTCAAATGCGCGAGTATTTACCCACGCCGCGTGTCCGTCTTTGCGCGTGAAAAACACTGGGAAATCTGGAAAAGCCAAATCCAATTCTTGTCGAGTTGGCATTGTTTGTTTTTTAAAAAAGAACTGATCCCATCCAAATCCTACCAACCATTTACCGCGAAAATGATGAGTCTCTACTTTAAGATATTTTAAATTACTAGGGTCAGAAATTGAGCCTAAATTAAGCGCATATTTTTCCATTCCGGTGTACATAAGATGCGCATGACTGTCCCAGCAACGAGGTATCAAAAAAAACATAGGCCCTCATTTATAGAGGGCCCTCGTCTTTGTCATTGAAATTTAAGTTATCTAACTGTAGGTGTCGCACCTGATGACGTACCTGTGCCTGTTCCTACCCCAGGAAGGGTTGACGTTCCTGTTGAGTAAGGTCCCATGTAGTAGCCCCCAGTGTATGAGCCACCCATTGAAGCACCCAATTGGACTTGCTGAATTTGTGACATCAACTGATTGAGTTGACTGTACAGATTCGACATAACTTGTTGAGAAGCCATGTAGTTTTGCTGTTGTCTCTGCTGGTATTGCATATAGGACTGAGCTTGTTGCATTTGCATTTGCATTTGTTGCATTTGCATCTGCATATTGCCGCCCATTCCCATTCCACCCATTCCACCCATTCCACCCATTCCAAATGGTGACATTCCGCTCATACCATAAGGAGAAAATGGGGACATCATACCCAAGCCTGCACCATTCATCATTCCATAAGGTGAGTATGGCATCATTCCCATTCCAGAACCGATTCCGTATGGTGACATCATTCCTGCACCCATTCCAAATGGTGAGCCCATGCCCATTCCCATTCCTGCACCCATTCCAAATGGTGAGCCCATGCCCATTCCCATTCCTGCACCCATTCCAAATGGTGAGCCCATGCCCATTCCCATTCCTGCGCC
>CAIYID010000045.1 GCA_903926205.1 uncultured Bdellovibrionales bacterium | reverse complement strand
TGTTCGTAGTCAGAGCTTTTGAGACTTTTTCGACTGCTGCATTAGATAACACTTTCACATCCTAAATTCAAATTTTTGTTTTTGCTTTTTCTCCTTTCTAGGGTTTCAATTTTAAGTTGGGCTCGGACCTTTAAAATTTCTTCTCTGTGGCCATAGTAAACATCATCGGGCGTAACATTTCCTAAAGCCTCATGATATCGGCGTTTGTTGTGGTGGCTGATGTATTTTCCAATTTCAGCTTTGAGCGTTTCTGGAAGATCGTGGACATTGAGTAAAATTTTCTCTTTCAGACTGCGATGGTAGCGTTCAATTTTCCCATTTGTTTGCGGGTGATACGGCGACGCCAAAATGTGATGGATTCCTTTTTCTTTCAGATATTCATTAAAATCTTCCGAGATCAGTGCTGGCCCACGGTCGGTGACAAGCCTGGGTTTATATTCATCCTCTTTTTTGATCCCAGCTTTTTGATATGCAAGCTCCACGACTTCGGCAAAATCGGCGGCTTTCATTGATCGCTGAAGACGCCACGCCATTATTTTTCGACTGTAATCATCAAGCACGCTGATCAAATACCACCAGCCCCAATCGACAATGAACAAATAGGTCGCATCAGTTTGCCACTGCTCATTGATCCGCTTGGTTTTCGTGTGGTACTCGTGAGCGGCAGGAAATCTTTTTGATTCATTTGGCGCAATCAATCCGTTCTTTTTTAAAATGCGATAAACCGTTTTTTCACTGACGCTAAAATTCATTGTATCCGTTATAAAATACGCGAGTTCCCGACTGGAAAACTCCAATTTCTTCAAAGCCGTGTTGAGCACAATATCGCGTTCAAGATCCAATAATTTATTCCACGGACGCCGTGGGATACTGGGCTTATCCTTAAGCCCGAGCATGCCATTTTGTTCCTGCTTCTTTTTCCAACGATAATAAGTGGCCTTCGGAAGATCCAAAGTCCGCAGTGCATCTTCAATCGACAAACCACTGCCTTTCACAGCTTCAAGCAGCTGGTGTTTTTCTGATTCATTCATGCGCGTGTACCGACGTCTGGGACTACAAAAGTCCCAGATTTTTTTTAAGTCTCATGATCTCAAGAGTGTTGTGCGATAGCGCTTGTCTTAAAGCTTCGTTTTCTTCTTTGATCCTTCGCACTTCGTCGCTCGTTGAATCGCGTCTGGCGTCGAGGGTTAATCCATTTTTTCCTGCATCTAAAAATGCCTTCGACCAAACATAAAATTGCGAAGCTACAATGCCTTCGCGTCTGCAAACTTCAGAGACCGGAACCTGTGCTCTCAGGCCCTCGAGGACAATACGGATCTTATCCTCGGCCGTGAACTTTCGACGTGTGGCTCTCTTGATTTCTTTAACCACGGATTGGGTTGAACTGTTTGACATGGGGCTGCTCCTTTTAAAAAAGCCTCGTCTAGGTCCGTCTTGAGACGATGCTGATATTATCGCAGCCGAAATAAATTTAAAAGACCATCTTTCAAATCCCTAAATACTTGAAAATACTCCTTTAACTTTCAAACTCCAGGAGTCTCAAATGTTCTGACCGGGAACA
>CAIYID010000044.1 GCA_903926205.1 uncultured Bdellovibrionales bacterium | reverse complement strand
TTCTAAATTTCTGAACTTTGACATTTTCAAGGCCCGTATTGCGTCCAAAAATTTCGGGATTTCTTCCATTGCTGCGTTTCTGCCATAAACTCTAGTCAAAATGATTTTCATCAACGCTTGTTTAAAATCGTATACAGCTTCTGTAAGAAAGCAATCCCTTTTGGGTAATATTTTTCCTTTGCCAAATTTCTTTGGCTAAATCAAGCCCTGGGATTCGCATCCCCGGCCGTCGTGTCTAGCAGCTCCCAGTCTTTCGAACCGTCATGGAAATTTTATAAAATGAACCTTTCCATTGTCTAAATCGGATTTAAGCTAATAACGCATTCATTCTTCTGTTTGGGCCTCGAGAGCCATAACAATGTTGGATTAAAAACGCGAGCGTGCCAGTCTTCAAATGGACGTGTTTTATCGTTAAACCGTCAAGCAGATATTGGGCCTCATCCCGCACCTCAAGTCCATCCGAAGTCGTCCTTTTCTAATAGAAATAAATTTTCTGTTTCGGCTATTGTCAGCATGAAAAAGGAACCTACTTCTGCATCACTTCCATGTGTTATTCGAACGTCCGAGGGCTATTAGTTATAAACTCGATTCAAAAAATTCCTTTTGCGTCTTTTTGCGCTCCTTTAAATATTCACTGTAGTTTTCATTGTACTTATCATTGTTTTTTAAAAGGCAAAGCGCAATCGAAGCAATTTGCCTAGCTAAATTCAGTTTAGCATCCTTGTGATCCACGCCCTTGGCTCGAAGCGCGTCGTATCGATCCCTCAGTTCACCATCCAGCCGCATCACGTTCTCAGCCGCACCAATGAACACATTCCGAAGTTCGCGTCTGCCAAAATATCTTTTGTTTCCATAGATTTTTCCACCCGAAATCTGGATATGCCGAACCAACATGCAATATCCCCAGAACCTGTGTTTATTTTCAAACCTCGCTGGCTGGCATACGATGGCGGCAATAATGTTGCCTCTGATAATGCTAATCCCTGGAATGGTCATCAGATTGCGGATTGGGCGATACTTTTTGCGATTCCTTTCAAAAACTTCTTTGTATTTGTCCTTTTCCAATTCCAAAAATTCGATCTGATCAAATAATTTCTCGGCAACAAATTTCGCAGATGGATTCTTCAATTCTTTGATGCGGGTTTTATTTTTATAAAAACTATTCTCGTCTGTTTGAATGGCCTCGGCTCGGAAGACAGCCTTTAGGCGATTTTTAAATCTTACAATTTCTTCGACAATATCCAAATACCCACTCACAGTGGTCCGGATCTCCATCCAATGGGAGGTGTCATGAAAAACTGGCTGCAGGTGATTTGTCCGGAGCTCTTGCGCCAAATGAAGAGCATCCCTAAAGTCGGTTTTTGCACCCTGTTTTTTTGCCACATAAGTTGGATTGCAGATCAACAAGTTATCGACTTTGTCCTTTAACTGCAGGTACAGCCACTGGGAAATTGACGACTCTTCGAAAGTCATATGGCGCTCGCCATTTATTTTATTAATCACGTGAACTAGACTTTGTTCAGAGGTCTTCACAGTCTCGCGCAATATACATTGTCCATTTTCGTCAACAACTGCAAAAGTTGAAGTTGTACTATGGGCATCGAGTCCAATATAATATTTCATAAGCGGCATCCTCCTTCGGATTTTGAATGGGTTAACATTCAAGTTTACATCCACTCCCGAGAGGGTCTGACACGCCTTAGGTTTAATTTTAGCCTAGGACGAGGTCCATTTGTGGATATTCCCCTGAGGGGATGCACGCTTTCTTACATTGTCTTC
>CAIYID010000043.1 GCA_903926205.1 uncultured Bdellovibrionales bacterium | reverse complement strand
TCGGCTCTTGACCTTCACGACCCCGTTAAAAAGGACGGTAAGTTGCTGGAATTGAAGCTTTTGTAGTATTCGGTAGTATCGGCGGGGTGCGGCTTAACAAATCCAAATAGTTAGGCCACACTCCTCCTCCTGAGCCAATTTTAAATCGCAAAAAACCACCCGCAAGGTGGTTTTTGTTTTCTAGTTCAAAGAAATTAATCAAGACTATACAAATCAGATAATATGATGCTGCTACCCGATTCACGGCACTCAGAAATTGAGCGTTCTAATTCAATGAGCTCAAATATTTCCAAAGAACTTTGATTTCAAGCTCATTCATTTGAGCAAGCAACCCGACAGGCATCGGAGGCCGCAATTTTTCTTTTGTTGTTAAAGAAACTCCAGACAAGATAGTTTCTTTAAATGTGGATTCAGTCCAGAAGGAATTCGCTCCCAACCTGATGTTGGTGGCCAAAGGCCAAGAAGGGTCTCCTCCAGGAATTTTTCCTCCACGCAAGTCTGTCCCATGACAACCAACGCAAGAGTTCGCCAAATATTTTCCAAATTCCAAAGATTCCTCTTCCGGAGGTTTCACCGCAAAAGTTTTTTGTAGATCTAAAACCTTTGCGGGAAACATGACTGGCATCTGTCCCGCCGTCGACAGAAACTTTGCAAGAAAACCAAAACTATTTTCATGAAGTGGTTTTTCTACCGCAGGAACACTTCGAATATATGCCACCATGGCTGCCACATCTCCAAGACTCAAGCCCTCGTAATCGAACGAAGGCATAAAGCGGAGAGAACGCCCTGATTTATGAATTCCATATCGAATAGCGTTGGCAATTTCCTCATCCGACCACTGCGCAAGTCGAAAAGGAGTAAGATTCGTCCCGTAAATTGAACCCATCGGTCCATTTTCCATCACTGAAGTACCGGAAAGATCAGCGCCGTGACAGTCGATACAACCATTTCGAACGGTAAAAAGTCGTTTTCCCAACGCCACATCCGCCGCCGCGACCAGATCTTTGATTTTAAAGGGGGCCGACGCATAGACCTTTTTAGAATCAAGTTCAAATTTTATTTGGACAAAGGCAACGAAACCAAAAAAGACAATAATTAAACCCAAAATGATTTTTGCTAGAATTTTTTTCATAGAAAAATACTAGCAAAATAAAAAAACGAGTCAAGTGCTGGCAATACGTCTAAATTTTAAAATAAAATTACGATCACTCGTGCCGTAAAACCAATCCATCACAATTATATTTTTGAAAATCTCCGCCTTTTAAATTTTCACAGGCTTTTTTAAAGCCCCAGTAGGTTTCATCACCTTTTTTAACTGTGAATGATTTTGGCTCTCCGCTGGCGTCCACGGCTAGTGTCAGTTCATCAGTCTTATAAGAAAATTTATTCACAACATTAGCAGTTCGATAAATTTGAAGAGACCCCTTTTCTACAAAACGAAAATCACAAACAGGATAAGCTGGTGTTACAAGAGAATCCTTCGAAAAAATTTCATAGAAAAAGCCTTCTCCGTTAGCATCTTTTCTTGTGAGAATATCGCTTTCGACAACCCCATCGGCCCGTACCGTTCGTTCAAGTTTCAGATAACACTCTCCGCCTGATTCATTATGTCCAAGGTAGGTTAGGATTTCGGGTGCGTTTGCTTTTGCCAAAGATGCTGATAAAATAACTGCGCAAGAACCAAAAAATGCCATCATTATAAGTTTTGATTTTTTCATGTAAACGAGTCCCTTCTTATTTGTAATTCGCGTATTTCTAGCACATGGAACCAATTTTTTCTGTCAAATTCGAATGTCTATTTCTTATTCATATAATATTTACGTTTTGTTAACGGCATTCGCTCTAGAGAATATCTCAGCATGGTTCGAGGCATTTTTCGGCAATTTCCATTTAAAAAAACTTCCAAAACAGACAAATTTCGTTTTCCCACTTCTCTCAACATCCAGCCACAAGCTTTGTGGATGAGATCCTGCTCATCATTCAAAAGGATTGTTGATATTTTCAAAGTGGATTTATAATCATTTTTTCTAATAAAGGCCATTGTGCTAATAATGGCAATTCGACGATCCCACAAAGATTTTGATCGAGCCAATTGCTGGAGAATTTTTCGATCTTTTTTATATAAGTGTTCTCCGACGATCAAGTGAGCCGAGCTATCAACTAGATTCCAATTATTCACGAATTTTCGATTTTTTAAAAAAATTTGAAAAATTCTTGCCTGGCTTTTTTCATCACCTGTTTTATATTGATTCGCCATGATAAAAAGAGCCAGTAGACGCTCTTCATTATAAGGTGATTTTAATAGTTTCAATGTCTCAGGCAGAGCCAGCTCCCGAAATTCCTTAGCAAATTTTCTCACTTCAGGAACGGAAATTCCCAAAAACTGATCCCCTTCCCCGTATTCGCCTTTACCCGTTTTAAAATATCGCGCTGACATTATGGCAGACTTAGAGTCTGATTTCCGTCGCAGTATTGAATGAATTTGGTGGAGATTCATCCTAACCTCAGTTCTGTTATTTTCTTTTTTCAACCAAGGAGCATCACATGAAACAAATTATAATGACTAGCTTTTTGTGTCTCACAGCGTTTTTTTTATTTTCGAGCATTCAAATCGCTCAAGCGGAAGATGCTGTTAAAGCTCCTGCAATTGATACGAATGTCTTCAAAGAACAAAAAAAACTAGCAACGGAGCGCGTGAATCAAATAATTGCCGAAGATCAAGAATTTAAAAATTGCATTACAGAGTCTGACTCACGCCAAGCACTTCAAAAATGCCGCAGCAATTATCAAAAACAAAGGCAAGAAAATTTCCAAAGCTTCCAAGAGCAGAAAAAAGAATTCATTGGAAAAAAACAAGAGCGTAGTAAAAAAATAATCGACCAAAAGGATAAATCTTCAAAAGAAGAAAAAGCGAAGCCGGAAGCTGCTCCCGCTAAATAAACAGTCTAAACAGAGCGCACCTGGGAGCGTCCCACAATTTCGCCGGCCCAATTTTTTAAAATCGCCGTGGTGAGAGGTGAAATCTCCGCCACTTCTTCTGAGGTTAAACCCTTATATTTTTCAAGCAGGTAAAGTGCGGTCAGTTCTGCCGCGCGAGTTCCTCCGTCGCGAACCTTCACTGCCATCACCACCCCTTGATGAGGGATAAGTCCAACATAAACCCCTTCGGCTCCAGTTTTGGCGAAAGCTCTACCTTGGGAAACTCGAATCACTCGTGAGCACAAGCCCTTCGTACCAGAGATCATTTCAGGCTCTGCCTGCACGGCTTGAAGAATTTTTACTGTGGCTTCGCGCCTTAAAGAATTAGCGCGTGACTGGGGGCTTTCGCTCAAAAATGGAACTAAGCTCAGCGCCAACTTGTCCAGCGGAATCGCATAAGTGGGAATACCACAGCCATCAGTCCCCCAAGGAGCTTTGTCGTAATTGATTCCCGCAAGTTCTCCTAAAATTTTTCGCAAACGAACTTGCACTGGATGTCCGTACTGCGAATACCCCTTATGATTTTCATGATAGTGCTTGGATGTCGTGAGCATTCCACAATGTTTTCCCGAACAATTATTGTGCAAGGGTGAGGGCGAAAGTCCAGTGCGAATCATTTCATGTTCAGTTTCTTGATCGTAAGGAAAATGAGCTCCGCACTCAAAGTCAGACTCGCTCAGACCAATTTTTTGCAACCAACGTTTCACTTCTTCGGTATGAATTTTTTCCCCTTGATGTGAAGCGCAAGCCAAGGAAATCCATTTTTGAGAAAGACCAAATTCTTCGGCGGCACCTGACTCCATCAAAGCCAAAGCTTGAGGCATTTTGATCGAAGAACGCGGAAAAGTAGGCCGAGAAGAATCACCCAAGGTTTCAATTATTTTCCCATTAGAATCCATCACCACGACATCCACCAAGTGACTACTTTCAACAGTGGTTCCGCGATAAATATCGACGACGAGAGGACCCTTCGTTGGGCTTTGCTTTTCAGATAAATTCATAGACGCACCTCCAGCGAATCTCCGCTAAGAAAAATTTCTTGAGGTGAGATTTTAATAAGAAAAACAGAAATTCTTACTCCGCACCTCTCGGCCTCGCGAAGCAAGCGACCATACTCAGGATCAATGTCATCAGCCGGAGAAAAAAACTCCACATCATCACGTTGGACGGTGAAGAAAATCTCTGCGCTGTGCCCCTCAGAAACTAAATGCATTAATTCTCTGAGATGCTTTTGGCCCCGCTCCGTCACCGCATCTGGAAATTGCGCAGCCGCTCCGTTTTTGAGAGTGACGTTTTTTATTTCTACATAATGTCTATTGCCAAAGTCAGTTTCGAGCATCAAATCCAGCCGAGACTCTGGATTGATCTTCACTTCTGAATGGAGTTTAGAATATTTGGCCCAATGAGGAATCGTTTTCAACTCAAAAGCTTCCTTTGCTAGTTGATTTGGCCATGAGGTATTAACTCCAACCCAAGTTCCAGCACTCCCAGACGACTCAGTGTCAACTTTCGCCGCCTCTAAGGTGAACTTGAGTTTGCGGTTCGGATCCTTTGCAGGTGAGACTAAGCAGGCTTGGCCTGGAAATAAAACAGATTTAAGGCTTCCTGTGTTTGGCACATGAGCCACTTCAATTTTTCCTGCAATCTCTACATCAGCAAAAAACCGCTTGTAGCGTTTGAGGAGCTTTCCTTCGATGAGTTTTTGTGGCCATTTCATAGACCGCCACTTATAAGCGAAATCCTAACACTTATCATTCGATTTTTGAGAGCCCGTGAAGATCAAATACGATTAAGAGTCGGATTGTAAATTCTACGATCACTTAAGCTTGTCGCCCTGCGTTTGAATATCAAAATGAAGCTTTCCTCCCCTTGGAATTCAGCCCAAAATAAGGCACATATTCGAATTCAAAGTTTCAAGGAAGGTGTCCTATTTCTACGCTCGAAAAAAAATCTCATGAAGCCAAACCCACTTGGCTCAAAGTTCGGGCTCCCGCAGGAGAAAATTACACACGCATCAAAGGTATGTTCGGTGATTTAAAGTTGGCCACAGTTTGCCAAGAAGCCCGTTGCCCAAACATGGGTGAATGTTGGGATGGTGGAACCGCGACAATTATGTTGATGGGTGAAATTTGCACCCGAGGTTGCAAATTTTGTCATGTAAAAACTGGAAATCCCAAAGGCGTGCTCGATCCACTCGAGCCCGAAAAAGTGGCTTACTCAATTTCTCAAATGAGTTTGGAATACATCGTTCTTACTTCTGTGGATCGCGATGATCTTCCTGATCAAGGATCGAGTCACTTCGCACGCACCATACGCACCATTAAAAAATTAGATTCTCATGTGATTGTGGAAGTACTTACCCCTGATTTTCGCGGAGATCGTGAATTGATTCAACTCTTGGTTGATGCCAAGCCCGATGTTTTTGCTCACAATGTTGAGACCGTCGAGCGCTTGCAAAAAAGCGTTCGCGACCCTCGGGCTGGCTACCAACAATCTTTGGATGTTTTAAAAACTGTGAAAGAAATTGATCCTACAAGGTACACAAAAACCTCACTGATGTTAGGCTTGGGCGAAACCGATGAGGAAATTTTGCAAACCTTGAAAGATCTGCGTGGGATTGGCTGTGATGTTGTGACCTTCGGTCAATATTTACAACCAACGCCGCGGCATTTGAAAGTGCAGGAGTTTGTCACACCGGAAAAATTCGAGTATTGGAAAAAAACGGCCGAGGCAATGGATTTTGTTTATGTCGCAAGCGGACCCCTGGTGAGAAGCTCTTACCGCGCTGGCGAATTTTTTATGAAGGGTATTGTTGAAAAACAAAGAAGGAGTACAAATGGCTAACGGGATGGCTACAAACGTAAAATTACCTGAACTTGGTGAAGGCGTAACAGAAGGTGAACTTGTCAAATGGCTGGTAAAGCCCGGTGATTCAGTGAAGCCCGATCAAACCGTCGCCGAAGTCATGACCGATAAAGCCACCGTAGAAGTTCCGTCACCTGTCAACGGAACTGTGAAAGATTTGAAATTCAAAGTGGGTGATGTGATCAAAGTTGAGAGTGTGATGTTAACTCTTGAAGGCGCGATATCTTCAATCGAAACCGCGGCTTCTGCGACAATGCCAATAAAAACACAAACAACTTCGACTCCAGCAACGACTTCAATGAGTGCACCGCTTGCCGCATCCGCCTCCTATTATCCACCCGTTGCCGATTCTAAAACACTGGCGACGCCAAGCACTCGCAGGCTTGCTCGCGAAGCGGGTGTCGACATCAATCAAGTCCCCGGAACTGGTCCTGCGGGACGAGTCACTCGTGACGATGTAATGGCCGGCAGCGCAGTTAACAGCGCAACAAGTAGTGGTGGTTTAGAAATCATTCCAAGTGGTGCTTACAAAACTCCGGGAATTCCTCGCCCAGGCTATCAAGGTCCGGTCGGTGCGACGGAAGAGCGTGTTGCTATTCGCGGAATTCGCAAAAAAATTGCCGAAAATATGCAAATGAGTAAACACATTATTCCTCATTTTACTTTGATGGATGAAGCTAACGTGACCGAGTTAGTGACGCTTCGTGAATCTTTGAAAGAGTACGCTGAACAAGCAAAAACAAAAATCACCTACTTACCATTTGCAATCAAGGCTTTGATTGCCACCTGCAACGAGTTTTCAATGTTCAACGCGAGCATCGACGATGCCGCTCAAGAGATCGTTTACAAAAAATATTTCAATATTGGTTTTGCCGCCGACACACCCAATGGTTTGGTGGTCCCGGTGATCAAAAATGCCGATCAAAAAACTATTCTGGAACTCAGTTATGAAATTCTAGATTTGGCGAAACGTGCCCGTGATGGAAAATTAAAGCCCGACGAAATGAAGGGCGCCACCATTACCATCACGAACATTGGCTCCGTTGGTGGAACTTACGCCACTCCGATCATTAATCATCCGGAAGTCGCAATTCTGGGAATGTACAAAATCCAAGATCGTTTAGTTCTTGGCACCAACAAAGAAATTAGCACTCAAAAAACAATGAATTTCACTATCACTGGTGATCATCGTTTGATTGATGGCGCCGTGGCGGCTCACTTTTTGAAATCTTTTATTAGAAAAATTGAGAACCCTGGTCGCTTGATGATGGAGATGAAATAGTATGTCTCAAAATTTTGACGTCGTTGTGATTGGCGCGGGTCCTGGCGGATATGTCTCTGCCATTCGTGCCGCACAACTTGGTCTTAAAACAGCCGTGATTGAAAGAGAATTTCTAGGCGGAGTATGCCTGAACGTGGGCTGCATTCCTTCGAAAGCCCTGATCTCGGCCACTCACTTTTTGCACAAAGCCGAACATGATTCCGCAACCATGGGGATCAATATCAAAGACATTTCCGTCGACATGAAAAAACTTGTCAGCTGGAAACAGTCCGTCTGCGACAAGATGAGCGGAGGGGTGAACCAGCTCTTAAAAGCGAATGGTGTTACCGTTTTGATGGGAGACGCCGAGTTTAAAAACTCAAAAGAGCTTTCTTTTAAATCCAAAGCAGACAATACCACTCAAACCGAGGTGATCACGGCAAAAAACTTTGTGATTGCAACGGGCTCTCGCCCGATTGAAATTCCAGGTTTTAAATTTGATGAAAAAGATATTCTGTCGTCCACGGGAGCCTTGGCGCTCGATCAAATTCCAAAATCTCTTGTCGTTATTGGCGGTGGCTACATTGGTTTAGAAATCACTGGAATTTTGAGCAAGCTCGGCACACAGGTGACTGTGGTGGAAGCCACTCCCGCGGTTTTAAACGGTGTGGTTGACCCTGAATGCGCTCAAATCGTGAGTCGCAAACTCACAAAACAAGGCGTGAAAATCCTGACCAATGCCAAGGCCAAAAGTCAGAAAAAATCAGGAACTGAGTTTGAAATCACTATTGAAGCTAGTGGAAAAGAACAAACACTGAAGGCTGAAAAAGTTCTGGTGACCGTTGGTCGCAAACCAAATTCAGATCAAATGAATTTGAAAGCTGCAGGTTTGCAATTGGACGAACGTGGTTTTATTAAAGTCGATGCTCAGCGCCGCACCAATGTTTCTCACATTTTCGCCATCGGAGACATTTGTGGCCAACCAATGTTAGCGCACAAAGCTTCCTACGAAGGAGTTTTGGTGGCCGAAGTCTTGAGTGGAATGAATCGTGTTTATGATGTGAAATCCGTGCCCGCTGTTGTGTTCACAGATCCAGAAATTTCCTCTGCAGGAATGACTGAAATCGAAGCGAAGGCACAAGGCTTCAATGATCTTTTGATTTCAAAGTTTCCGTTCGCTGCTAATGGGCGCGCGGTTTCGATGATGGAGACCGATGGCTTTGTGAAAATGATTGCTGATGCAAAAACCCATATTTTACTGGGAGTTCACATCGTTGGCCCAGAGGCCAGTAACCTTATTTCTGAAGCCATCTTGGCTGTTGAAATGGGTGCCCGACTGGAAGATTTGGCTCTCACGATTCACCCTCACCCAACTCTGGGTGAAACCATGATGGAAGCCGCCGAAGCGACCCTTGGTCATGCTATTCATGTGATCCAGAAACCTTTGCGTTCTGTAAAAAATGGAAAAGATGTCACTCATTGAAATCAGCGATTGGGGCCTGATTGATTATCAGCAGGCCCTGACGAAGCAAGAAAATCTCTTAGAAAAAATTCATCAACAATCAGCCCGTGGCTGTCTGATCCTGTGCTCGCATTCTCCAGTGGTAACTTTGGGTCGCAAAACCGAGCCCGGCGATGTTTTTGCTTGGAATGGACCGATCATCGAAGTCTCCCGCGGCGGGCGCGCGACCTATCACGGACCAAGTCAGTTGATGGTTTACCCCATCATCAACTTGAATCATTCGAAAAATAAATTTCCGAAACAAGATATCGGATGGTTTCTCCGTGCCCTGGAATCAAGCATCGTCAATACACTAAAAAAATTTGGAGTAGATTCCACTGGAAAAACTTTCCAAAAAAAATCTATCGAAGATTCAGGTACAGATGAAACGGGCGTCTGGGTCGATGCCAAGAAAATCGCTTCACTTGGCCTTGCCGTTAGAAAATGGATCACTTTCCATGGAGCCGCGATCAATTTAGATCATGATCCAAAGGCTTTTCAAGGCCTCAATCCTTGTGGTTTTAAAAGCGATGTGATGACAAATCTGGAAGATCTCACAGGTCGACCCGTCAATCGTCAGGAATTCAAAGCAGAATTAATTTCTGCACTCAAACAACAGTTTTTGTTTTAGAACTTTTAGGCTTAAGGTTTTTCACCTAAAGCCTTTGCAACCATGATCGTCGCTTCACCCTTGACGACAGTTTCACCTGACTGATTTCTTACTACGGTTGCCATCAAGGCAATGCCTCGCTCTTCTCTGAGTGAAGTCACTGTGATTTCGACGGTGACAGTGTCTCCGATAAAAACAGGTTTCAAAAATTTGAGAGTTTGTCCCAAATAAATTCCACCTGTACCTAATTTCATTGCAAGTACTCGTGAAATTAGCCCCGCAGATAACATACCATGAGCGATACGACGACCAAATCGTGTTTTTTTTGCGTACTCTTCATCCATATGAATCGGATTAAAATCGCCGGAACATTTTGCAAAAAGTTGCACCATCTCATCCGTGATTGTTACGGACTCCGAAACAACGTCTCCAGCTTTAAACATCAGCGATCCTTCCCTTACAAAATATTGGATGCCAATTCCGCTAACTCAGATCTTTCACCTTTGGTCAGTGTAACGTGAGCCGCGATGCCGTGGCCTTTAAACTTTTCCACCGCATAAGTTAAACCGGAGTTTGCTGAATCGATGTAGGGATTATCAATCTGATAAACGTCCCCAGTCAAAACAACTTTTGTGCCACGACCAGCGCGCGTAATAATTGTTTTGACCTCATGAGGAGTCAAGTTCTGAGCTTCATCCACAATCAAATATTGTTTCGGAATACTGCGTCCACGAATATAGGTCAGGGGTTCAATATTCAACATTCCTTGATTGATCAATTCTTGAGCTCGCCCTGCTGCTTTTTTATCCGCACCCATCAAAAATTCCACGTTATCAAAAATTGGCTGCATCCAAGGGTTCAATTTTTGCTCAATGTCCCCTGGCAAGTAACCGATGTCGCGTCCCATTGGGAAAATTGGTCGACTAACCAATAATCTTTGAAAAACACCTTCATCCAAAGTTTTGTGCAAGCCTGCCGCTATTGCTAGCAAGGTTTTACCCGTTCCGGCCTTACCCACCAATGAAACAAATAATATTTCATCGTTCAGCAAACAGTCCAAAGCGAAGCTTTGTTCCACATTGCGAGCCTGAATTCCCCAAATTCCATTCGTTGCAGTCACGAGTGGTACCACTGCTGTTTCTTTGATACTGTAACGTCCAATGGCACTGTGATTTGGATTCGAGGAGTCCTTCATAATAATGTACTGGTTGGCCACAAGTTTAATATCGACGTTAACTTTTTTCTCTCGATAAAACTGATCAATTTGCGCTGGAGTCAAATTGAGTTCCTGATACCCTTCATACAATTCTTCATCAGAATTTCCTTCGGGTTCATAGTCTTTTGAATTCACACCAAGAACATCGGCCTTAATTCGAAGATTGGTATCTTTAGTGATCAATTCCACTTTATTTCTTGGATGCTGTTTTTGCAAAGCCATGGCCGTTGCTAAAATTCTGTTATCAGCTTTCCCTTGGTCGAATTCACTCGGAAGACCACTCAATTGATAATCAGTATTGATGTAGACATAGGCATCAGAATTTTCTAACTGAACGCCTGCCGCCAGGGAGCCTTTCTCCCGAAGCATATCGACAAAGCGTGAAAATTGCCGCGCATTACGCCCATTCTCACCCGGATCTCGCTTAAAGCGATCAACTTCTTCGATGACTGAAATCGGGATATGGACATCAGAATCTTTGAACTTTGTGATAGCAAAGGCATCAAACAAGATGACGTTGGTATCTAGAACAATCTTTTTTCGTTTCGTTTTTTGTCCGCTGGCAGTTCCGTTTGCATTTCCGTTTGCATTTCCGTTTGGGGATTTTTCTTGTGCCAAAAAGTTTCCTCCTGATGAATCGTTATTAACGACTTCTTCAGTTTGACAAAGATGAAGGAAACCTGTCGAGCAATTCTTTTGTCTAGCGAGTCACAGCCACCGCGTTATGAATTAATTTTTGTAACTAATATTTCTCCGCCATCTCGACGGAGGCTTGCTGTCACGGACTCCATGAATTTTACAAAATGGGAAAGAGCTTCGCTATTTATCGAATCACGAATAAACTCACATCCGTGACGAACAGACGCTTCGTTTTTTGAATCTGTAATATGAGCGACTTTGGTTTCAATTTTAAAATAAGTTTGGTGATTCAAATAAACACGAAGCTCAACTTCATCACCCACGTTGTAATGACCTTTTTCGTTTTCCAAATCAAAAGCCAATCCACCTTCTGTCACGTCATAAAGCATGACACGCATGACACCTCGATTGGGAACAACCGCGTGAACCGAAATAAACTCTGTGAGAATCGTCCGTCGAACCTCCCGTCGATCTTCTTTAATCATGCGATCACGCTCAACTCCAATATCAACCACGGCGGCCGATCCATCAGAATTCATAAAAGCTGAAGATTTACGAAGCTTTAGACGAGCATTAATATCGACAACATTCCCCATTTGACCCCCATTTTGTTCACTCTTTACTATCGGTCGTTTTTGTCCAAACTTGAGTCACTTAAGGTAATCTTTCCAAAGAGCGTCTAATGCGAGTTGCCTATCATTTAAATCAATAAAGAACCTATTCGATTGGGCGGCTTTTTCCTTTTTTTGACCGCACATCTGTCCTATATTGAGACTTTGGGCGCGGTAAAATTATGCAAGACGATTCTAAATTTGTGAGTGGCTTTGTTGGAAGTATTTTGGTCCATCTGGCCATTATTATTCTAGCGGCCCTTCTCCCGACTCCAAAACTTCCCGACGCTCCACTTAAATTTGACATTATCGAGTCTCCGCAAAAAACAGCCAATTCACTACCAGTGATTCGCTCTTCTCAGTTACCAGACAACCAAGTGTCGCAAACGGAAAAGGATCATTTGCGATTTTTCTCTGAGAAAACTCAACACGTGAAAGAACAACTTCGCGCTCAACGCTCTGGTCTGACAAAAAATCGGTCGCAAAAATCCGTGGACTCTCAACCGAAACAAGAAAAATCATCATCTGAAATTTCCGCCAGTAAAGAACTCGACATGAAAGGTTTCGAAAAATTTTTGCCTAAGAAAATTGCGATTCCTACCGCACGTCAAGCTATGCACACTCAAGAGCGGGGTTTTTCAACAATCTCCGAAGATCTTCCGAGCGAAATTCAAGTCGGAGAGATCACCTCCGTGGATACAGATCACTACTTGTTTTACTCTTATTTTTCGCGTGCCCAAGAACTATTGTGGAATGAATGGGCGCCCATGGTTCAATCCGTTTTGAACCGTCCGCCTCCCAGCATTAGGGCTAATTCACAAAATCGATTTACCACTATATTAGAAGCCTGGTTTTTACCTGGTGGCCAAGTGCACTCAATACATCTATTAAAACCTTCCGGAATTCCTGAATTGGATTATGTTGCATCCAGTAGCTTTAAGCGAGTTGGCATCATCCCCAATCCTCCTCGGGAAAAAATTGATCCCGATGGCTTGATTCGCTTTAAATGGTCCCTCACCGTCGAATACGATCCCAAAGTCCTGGTTCGACAATAATTCCCATGTCTCCGAATGAAAAGTTGCTAACATAATAGGGATGAAGCAACCAAACTTAATTGCCCTTATTTTTTCTTCTTTTTTTGTTTTTACGCTCATCCCTTTTTCACAAGCTCAGGCCATGTACACGGAGCTTGGCGTGAACTACCTTTATAAAAAATCCGCGGTGGACACTCTGAATAATATCGAGCAACAAGGAACCACAGGTTCTGTCAGTCTCTATTTTTGGGATCAAGTCGCTATTGAGCTCAGCTACACAAATTCACTCTTAGTTAAAAAAGAGCAAAACGCTTCAGCATCAAGCACCTCCGTTCGTACAACTTCACAGGTGGCTAACATTTACGGATTAGATCTGATTTATGTTTTTGGAGATCGTAAGGCGTCTTTTCAACCTTACATTAAAGGTGGAGCCGGCTATATTAATAAAACTCAGTCCACACAAATTGACAATAATCCTCCGTGGACAGTCGGCCCTTACACGGGCTGGGCTCCGGATTATGGAGTCGGCCTGAAATTTTTCATCACCGATGCCGTCGCTTTGAAGATGGGTTATGATGTTGTCATCACGCCAATTGACAATAATAGCACAGCTCAAGATATCAACGGAAGAGCTGGGCTCTCGTGGATTTTCTAAATCGCTCTCTGAAAAAAACATTCTCACTTCTGCTTTTATTGTTTTTACTCAGTTCCCTTTCAGCCTGTCAAATTGGATACCTACTAAAATCTGCCAATGGTGAGATCTCAATTTTGGTGCATCGAGTACCCGTGGAAGAGGCTCTCAAAAATCCAAAAATCACTGAGGAAGAAAAGCGGAAACTCGCTTTGGCCCAAGAAGCGCGCTCTTTTTCTGAGAGCAAAATGAAACTTGTGGCGACAAAAAACTATTCCACTTACGTGGCCCTCGATCGGCCTTATGTCTCTTATGTTGTCAGTGCGGCGCCAAAATGGAATTTGACTCATTTCAAATGGTCTTTTCCTTTCGTCGGAGAAGTTCCTTACAAAGGTTATTTCAACGAAGAAGACGCCAAAGAAGAAGCAAAAGAACTTCAGGAGCAAGGTCTTGACACTTATCTTCGAGGTGTTTCCGCCTTTAGCACTCTGGGCTGGTTCAACGATCCCTTGCTTTCTTCCATGTTAAGAAGCGGAGATCACGATTTAGTAAATACCATCATTCACGAGACGACTCATGCCACTCTTTATATTAAAAACTCTTCGGATTTTAACGAGCGTCTGGCTGTTTTTGTGGGGAATCTTGGTACTGAAAAATTTTACCTCAATAAAGAGGGCGCCGACTCTCCCACCTTGAAATTGATTCACCAAGAAAATGAAGATGAAAAACTATTTTCAGAGTTTATTTCTCAGGAGCTAAAGATCCTCGATCAGTGGTATCAGTCCAATCCACCAAAAAATGAAGAAGATCGAGTTCAAAAATTCAAAATGGTGCAGCAAAAATTCCAGACGAATGTTTTACCAAAAATGCAAACGTCTCACTATGCTCGCTTTCAAGAAATTCCACTGAACAACGCAAGACTTTTGATTTACAAAACCTATATGACCGATTTGTCCCTTTTCGAGCAGCTGTATAACTTAAGCAACAAAGACATGACGGTTTTCTTAGACCACTGCAAATCATTGGAAAAGCATCCTCATCCCGAAGAAGGTTTGAAGGAAATCCTAGTCTTTCTCTTAAAGAAATAAGCTGCACAAGTTCCGATAAAAAAGTCAGCGTGGTCGCTGTTTTGACAACTGAAACCACTGGAACTGTACTTACTCTGCGTAGCCCTCGAGCCTGGCTTCATTAAAGTCAACAAGCATGGATTTTAATGAGCCCGCATCGCTAATCCGGCTTAATTGATCTGAAGCGAACATATCTGCATCCATTTTTATCTTGTCGCTGCAATTGCGGCAAAATTTCGATAAATTTTTAAATAAAATAGTCGAAGATCCGTAAGATCCATAGGCGCTTGTATCACAAGCCGGCAAGCCTTCTAATTTTTCACCTGATTTCATAATTGTTTTATCTCTTCCCTGGTTATCTAGAAAAGGAATAGGGCAATTTGCATGAGGCCAATTTGGAGAAAAACCAATATCTTTCGCTAAAAGTTTATTCTCTTTTTCTGCATGTCGTGACTCATGATAAATCACCATTAGCCGTGCAGTCTGTGGAATACTCAATTTCACGAAATTTTGCGTAAGAAATAATTTATTTTCATTTATTGTAGGAAACACGCAAGCAACAGGTAATCCATTCCGACAATAACTTATTCCCACTGTTTGAATATGTGATTCGAAAAATTTTTTATAAGTGATACCGGAGACGTCTCCAAAGACCTCTTTATGCAGGGCCGTTTGACCGGAGCCCTGAATCCCACCGATGAAAGCCAAGTCGGCCTCCATTTGCATTTTGATCGTAACAGGAACATCAGCATCAAAGCTGAGAGCCATCGCTAGTGAGCTCGCTATTGCCGTTCCTATAATAAAAAGGGCTTTGAACATTAATTCCTCATCCACAACAGGAGGTGTGGAACAGAGAATACTTGAACAAGAAACTAATTTCGCCTGTTATTTTTTAGACAGTCTGTGAATTTATTTCAGAGAGGATGAGCCGCTTTGATCGCATCGGCCTTTTTTTGCACCATTGGGACCGGGAATTGGGAGGCATGAGCTAAAACCTGTCGAAGTTGATCTTTAAAATCATTAGATTCAAAAATTTTATTTCCTGAATTGAGCTGCTTTTCGATTTGGTAAAGCGCTGCCAATTGTGGGTAGTTCACCGAGGTTTGATCTATACCTGCCAAATGCGGATCACTCTCAGAGGTAGTGGTGCAATCATTCAAACTCATGCATGGTTTTTCATTATAGATAGATTTCAAGAACTCCATGTCTTGCGAATTTTTAATATCTCTGGCAATCAAAAAAGCAATAAGACCTCTCTCATTTCGGCTTTCCATGGGTAAAGTTTGATACTGATGAAAAAGCTCAGCATGAAAAGCAAGGGTCATGTCTCGAAACTCTTTATCTAGACGAGGATCATTGTCATTTTTTGATTTCATGATCTCTTGAATCATTCCCCATTTTCGCTGTTCCTCTGAATTAAATTGAGCAGGGGCTTTTTCAACCTCTTTGGGTTCCGACAATATCGTGAGTGGTTGGACTTCAGACTTATTGTCTTTCAAGGAAACTGCTACTTCGTTTTTTTCAACCGCATTGGTGGACGTCCCTCGATGGGAGTACTTAAAAAAAAGAAGTGCCCCTAATAGGAGCACTCCAGTGAAAAATAGGATTTTTAATACTACTGAGTTATTTCGCATCAAAATCAGCAAGCATTGATTTTTTTACTTTAGCATCATCAATACGACCCAATTGGTCTGTTGCATACATATCAGCGTCCATTTTTACTTTATCGCCGCAATTGCTGCAAAACTTCGCCACATTTTTTAACAAAATAGTCGACGAGCCATAAGAGCCGTAAGCTGTTGAATCGCAAGCGGGCTGGCCTTCTAATTTAGAGCCTGTCCAAATGCTTGCCATATCTTTTCCGTTGTCATCAAGGAAAGGAGTTGGACAGTCGTCGTGTGGCCAATTGCCATTGTTACCTTCGGCATGACGTGATTCATGATAAACCACCATCAAGCGAGCAATCTGCGGATGACTGAATTTCACAAAATTTTGAGTGAGCCACATTTTATTTTCATTCATAAATGGAATCACGCAAGCAACAGCCATTCCATTTCCACAAGAATTCATACCGACTTCTACGATGTGTGATTCAAAAAACTTTTTGTAAGCAGCTCCTGAAACCTGGCCAAAAATTTCTTTGTGCAAAGGTGTTTGACTTGAGCCTTGGATTCCATTCATAAAACCCAAATCAGCTTCCATTTGTGACTTAATATTTGCTGGAACATTTTTGTCATAACTTAAAGCCATTGCCTGCAAACTGACAATCGCCATACCTACTATTAATAAAGTCTTAAACATTTAATTCCCCCTCCGTGATTGTTTGCACATTCAAGTCGCAGAAATTATGTAGGACAACTCTTTTCGAAAAAACTTGTGTTTTACCGCAAAGCTTCAGTTTGAAAATTACTGGTAGCTATAAAAAAAACTTATCCGTCTAAGCCGTTCTCTTTACTCTTCGATGATTTTTGGATCGCCCATACTGGGTTTGTCGACTTTGACTCGGTCAAGACTATGTTCATGGGCTCGCTCTGGGACGGCCAATAAGTTACGAATTTTTTTAGATAAATCTGATTTTAACACAAAATACTTCGCTGTTTTTTCTGAGGACAAAAGCTTTTGGACTTTGTCGACCTCATCCGTTGAAATCTTATTATAATCCACTAACGCAGTTCGGTATTCTTTTAGGTACTTTCTCTGCTCTTTTTCAGATTCAACAGCCGCGAGTTTCTGAATGATTCCATCGATTTTTTCGTTGGCCAAACTTTTTCGCTGATTAAGCTGAGAGATTAGCTCCGAAACAGATTTTTCCTCTTTTACGGAGAGCTTCAGCTCTTCAGAAATTTTCCAGATAAAAAGATCCTCAATACGACTTGAATGCTTTGCGGAAGGACTTTGCGCCCATCCCATCATCATGAAACTTAAAAGAAAATTTAAAAAATTCACGCCAGCTCCGACCGTTCGGGGCCACCGGAAGAGATTTTTTTAGAACCAATCGAGATAGCGACTGGCTCTTATTTAATCATTCACCTGCGACCCGATAAGACCTTGTAAGCGGTCCACAGATAAATGATCGAGGCTTTCCTGAGCTAGGTCTACAAAAAAGTCATCTTTGTTTTCATAAACCAAAACTGTTTCTTGAATATCTGGAGATCTTGAAACGGCATCGGATAAAACCTGATCTGTCGCATCGGACGCTAGATGAATCTGCTGAGTCTCAAGACTCACTAAAAGGACAGACAAGACTATGGCAGCGGCCGTAAATCCTCGGACAATCTTTTGGTTTTTCTGCCAAAAAGTCCGTCCATCCTTTTTCTGTGTGGTCATTTCGACACCGATCATAATCTTACTATGAAGGCGATTGAAAAACTCATCATCCTCTGGAACCTCCACATCATCAAACTCCAGTAATAGGTCCTTAGCTTCTTTAGAGCCCTCTAGATTCTCGACATCTGACTGGTGGTCAATCTCCATCCACCAATTCTTTTTACTGGAATCTGGGGGAGCCTTTTTCTCATCATTCATGATTCAGCCTCCGCAACCTTGCGAGTCATTTCCATGACAAATCCTCCAACCTCTTCACTCCATTTTTTTAAGTCCTGATGCTCCTCGAGGTCAGTTTTGAGCTTCATCAGGGCATGACGATAGTTTGCCTTTGCGGTGTCGTAAGGACACTCCATAATATCTGCGATCTCTTTAAAGCTAAGATCTTCATAGACTCTTAAAACGAGAGCCGTGCGCTGACGAGGTGGCAACTCCTCAACAAATTTATGTAACAAATTTGCCACAGAGCTATGCACAAGAGTTGCTTCCGCCACAGCAGACACTCCCAATTGCATATCCATGATATCCGAAGTGTCTCGACGTTCGCGGAGTTTATTTTTTGCTGTGTTCACAGCAATTTGAAAAAGCCAACTTTTGAAACTGGCTCTTCCTTCGAAAGATGCAATTCGTTCATAGGCCTTAATGAAAGCTTCTTGAGTCACATCCTCTGCCGCATCAAGATCTTTCATAAATCTCAGGCTTAAACGCAATGCTGCTTTTTGATGACGCCGTACCAAAGTTGAAAAAGCCTTTCTGTCTCCTGTCTTCACAAGATCAACGAGTTCTAGATCTGTGTTACTTTCAAACTTGTCTTTCATTGGAAACACCCCTGTCGAATTTCGGTTAAACTTTTGTAACTTTTTCTCTGACGTCGGACTCAAGTCGCATAAAATAACTTCTTAACCTCCACTACTCTTCTTGTGAATTATCACTGCAATGCAGAGGCCAATGTGAATGCTTACTTTAGATGCAAAATGGCACTAAGTACTTGAAATTATTTTTGATTTTATGCATTAGATTTTCTTATGCATCGATGGTTTCTCGCAAAAATTCAAGAAGAAAGATAAACAAGAAAATCAGTCAAATTTGCTAACTTGCCGTAGAGATATAGTTAAGGTGCAACAGTGACTTTGTTTCGTCCGTTTTGTTTTGATTGATACAGTGCTTTATCTGCGCGCTCAAAAAGAGAGTTCCACTGTGTTTCATCTTTGCGCGTAGCAACGCCAAGGGACACTGTAACAGAAATTTTTTTGCCTTCAAAATTAAATTCATTGCTCTCAATGGTAGATCGAACACGTTCTGCGACCTCTTCCGCATTTTTTTGAGGCGCACCAGAAAGAATCAAAACAAATTCTTCTCCCCCGTAACGAGCAAAATAATCATTCGCGCGAATCAACTTCTTAGTGACAATACCACCCAATTCCCGAAGCACGCTATCACCAGCTGGGTGGCCGTAAGTATCATTGATCTTTTTAAAGAAATCGATATCGAACACAATGATGCTTAAATTCTCTTTTAAAAATTCTGCTCTTTTGATGGCTTCAGGTCCACGCTCGAGCAACGCCCCTTTATTATAGGCTGAAGTCATCGCATCTTTTTCAGATTTTTCATTGAGCTGCTTATTTGTCGCAGCATCCAGACTACCAAGGGCATAGTATTTCAAAATCACATTTCCGCACTTCACTTGATCGTTATTCTTTAAACAATGCACCGTCATGGGAGTTAGAATGGTATTATTGATTGTTGTCTTATTGGAAGACCCCAAATCTTGAATTGTCACTTCAGTGCCCACCACCATCACACGAGCATGGCTGCGGCTGACACTTTTATCATCGATAAAAATAGAACTCTCTGGATTTCGCCCAATGATATACTCACTACCAGTGAGTGAAAACTGTTTACCAACGTAGCCCTGAGGGCCAATCTGAACAACAAAAGCCGCTGGAGTTTGCTCGGCTTGCTTGAGATTACCACTAAAGGTATCTCCTGTTATAATACTCGTTTTTTCCGAAACATCTTCACCATTAGACATATCACAAATTATAGATAAGGAAAGACCACGATGACAATGTTAGGATTGAAGAATCTGTCGAGCCAGTCTCTTGCCTAGTTCCACTCCGGGTTGATCAAACGCGTTGATCTCCAGACATTGACCTAAACCCGCAACCACCAATTGCCAAAACATAAACAGTTCGCCAACTGTTTTAGCAGAAAGGTCTTTGACCTCGATCACCAAATTTGAAACCCCGACCTGAGTCAAGGCTTGCGAAGTCGCGAGAGCTTCGGCGCTGAGTAAATCGCCCAAACCTCGTCCTTGCAAATATTCATGAATCGGAAATAAAGACTTGCTGAGAATTAAATCTGATTCTTCCGCCGATTTCACTCGCGTAAAAATGACAAATTTATCACGAGAGCCTTCCATCACCTGCTGCAAAATCGAATGCTGATCACAAGCTCCAATGGCAGAAACTGGAGTGCTGGCACGAGGTGCCTGCTGATTTTTCAAATCTGATTTTTTACCTAAAGACTCCGCCCAAAGTTGCTGAGTCCAGCCACCGAAATTTTTCATCCAAGAACAGTAATACCAAAAAAGAGAAATCCACTCTTGCCGCTCAAAACTTTGAAGAGTCTGCGCCACCACTTGAGTGATTAAGTCCTTATTTTGCAAAGCCGCTTCCGCACCTAGGCGGAATTGCTCTGGATCCAATCCTAAAAAAGCCGCTGGTAACATTCCAACCGGAGAGAGCACGGAAAAACGCCCCCCCACATCGAGAGGAATTTCTAAGCATGGTCGTTGATTGGCTTTGGCCAAATCAAACAAGGGACTCGATTTTAGCTCTGAAACAGCGAAAAAATGATCAAAGAAACGCAAACCCTGACGTTGATAGATTTGATGTGCTAAATCTGTGGCCATCATTGTCTCAATGGTATTTCCAGATTTGGAAATCGCTAACCAAGCTGTTTTTGATAAGTCTGGTAGAGCTGTTAGCAGCCGACGAAATTCTGAAGCATCGACATTGTCACAAAAATGCAAACGATGTGTGGATTGCGGAGTTTGAAAAATTTCAGCAATGACTCGCACACCCAAGGAACTTCCACCAATTCCAATCACGACTAGATCAGTGAATTCCTGGCGAATTTTTCTTCCTAATTCAAAAGAATCACTCCAAAGTTTTTTTCTTTGTGGCAGTTGTGAAAATCCAATGTCTTGTCGTTTTAAAAACAGATCCAAGCCTGTTTTGGCTTTGGTTAAATGAGTTTCAGAATGTTCAATAGAATGAGAAATCAATTTCATCGTTGGCATGAGTAAGTCCCCTTCGTCATTCCCTCTTTATGAACCGAGAATTACGAAACGGCAACATCTTCCTCAATGCGGTGAAAACCTCGCCACTCTTTTAAGCGTCCCCGCGGACGTCCGCCCTTTTCAGGATACTCTAAAAGAACATAAGTGAGTTTTGTGATTTTGCCTAAAGACACAATGTCCAAACTGGTCAATTCTGTCCAAGTTCCTGTGTTAAAATATTCCTTTTCCTGACCCCACTGCCGGTACTGATAAACATGAGTATGGCCAAAAATGACCATATTGACTCTCTCATCAGCCAAAATCTTGTGTGCAGACTCACCCAAGTCAGGAAAAATAGCACTCTCTACAATGATTTGAAAAAGTCTTTTGAAGGAGACCTGTCGACGGGGGTCTTTTAAAAAAGTTGTCTTCAAAAAATACTTAATTAATTGAAAGAAACCAGAAATTGCCATGGCGGTTTCATTGAGAAAAATCCAACGTACCATACGAGAAAAAGGTCTAATCTTATCGACAAAAGGATACTTCTGTTTGATCTTCAAAACCAGTTCGACAAAAAAATGTGAACCAAAAGGTAAATTAAGAATCGGCTCGGCCAAATCTTTTTTGAGAAAAAATCGGCGGGGGTCCATTCGATTGGCCGCTTCATGCATATGGCCGTGCTCAATATGCACTCCATCAAAAAAATACACGATATTTTTGAAACGAATATTGGCATCAATTGTTTGGTTCAAATATTCTCGGCAAGCAGGCCAGAGCATGGCCATGTCGTGATTTCCTACGATATAAGTGATACTACAGCCTGGTCGAGCCGCAAAAGTTTTCATCGCTTCGAAAACCTTGCGATGTCCTTCGACAATGGATTTCATGACTTCCAGACAAACTCCCTCGGTAAAAACAGTCAGAAAGTGCCCTCGAAAGTCCACCTGCAAAAAATTAAAAAAATCCCCGTTGATAATCAATTCAACTTCAAAATCTTTGAACTGTCCTGAGCTGTAATACTGGAAAAACTCCACCAGCCGCTCACTATAATAAAATTCTTCGAGCGAGTTCGTGCCACCACCAAAAACGGTTCGGCCTTTTCCTAAATGCAAATCACTAATAACTATTTTGATTTTTTTGATAACCGGAGTGGGCGACGAACTATTTTCTGTCGCAGAAGCCTCACTGTTGGTGGTTGCATCCATGCTTTACTCTGCTTTTTTTAAGATTGGTCCCATCGCTCCAACGGAATCACTCACCTCAAGATTTGTTAACGCTAAACGCAGAGTCCTCACTGTTCGAGCAAATTGATCATTATTAGTTTCAATTCGCGAATTCAAATCACTCACGCGTTGGCGATAACCCTCGACCTCGTGGCTCGATTGTTCCAGTTTTCGCTTCAAATCTAGTATCGCATCGTCCTTCGCGCTCAACAATGCCTCTTTTTCCATGCGGGTCAGCTCAAGACGATTTTCCAGTTCACGCTCACGCACGCGGATTTTTCTCAGGTCCTGACGTAGTCGAGTTTCGAGCTCGTCGATTTTAGTGCGTGACTTAATGAGTTCAACCTCTTTCAAAGACACGCTATCCCGATAAATTTGAATTTCAGACTGATACTGTTGCGAATTTTGAGAAAGCTCTTGCGCTAAATGCTCCGCCTTTTGGCTGAGTTCAAAAATTTGTTCTTTCGCTGCCGCATTCGCGGAAGCGAATTGCTCGTTCTCCTCACGTAATTTTTCTAATTCTTTTTCTAAATCCAAAAGCCGTTCTTGAGAAATACGAAGATTTTCAGCCTGATTGATGCGTGCATCGCTCTCCAAGGCTGTAGAAGAACCCAAGGTGCGAGTGCTTGGGCGAGCTCGACCAAAAGATACTTTTTCTTCGACAGTCACCTCTGAGCGACGGCCAATTCCTGCAACAAGAGTTGTTTCGGATTCACGATCAAGACGGAGATCTTCATTCTCTGGATCAAATCCGATCACTGCAGTTGGCTGGTCTCCCAGTGATGAAAGAGCGGAATTTTCTAGCAACTCAGCTGATTCAACAGAGTCAGGTGCTTCTAAAGATTTGGCGGAATCCGAAAATTCTGAAGCGCTCGCTATTTCTGCGGCATAAGAGGTATTCGGTAACACCGAAGTGCCTTCATGCTCTGAAGGTGCTGATAATACGGAGGTCCCCTCAAGTTCAGAGGGCGCTAATAACACCGAAGTGCCCTCAAGCTCAGAGGACTCTGAGTCTTCAGCAGAAGAAATCATTGAGTTAAATAATTCCGTTGGGTCCTCTGAACCCAATGCGGTCATTGTTGACTCAATCAAATCCTGTTTGGATTTTGTTTTCTTTTTTGCGTTCATATCTAGTACAAGTATCGGAAAACTCGCAGATTTTCTTGAGCCTTCAAATCATTTGATGAGCCAAACAATGGACAAAAAATAGCCAAATCCAGGATGGACCTAGGGCTAAACCCTCTGGATTTATTAAATTCTATTGTCTTATCAAATAGATATAACTTTATGGTACTGAATAGTTCGCATTTCCAATGCACCCATATCAACCTTAGCCAAGCCCTTCACACCAAAGTCCTGAATAGTAAAAGAAGCTAAAATTGAGCCCCGAATGCAAGCCTCTTTTAAATCCCCGACAAGCGGCTTTCGACCGAGACTTGCTAAGTGACCGAAAAAGCCTCCCGCAAAAGTATCGCCAGCTCCAGTTGGGTCAATCACCTTATCAATTGGAAAAGCCGGTAAAATAAAGAAACCTTGGTCTTGAGTGTACATAACAAAGCCGTACTCGCCACGCTTGATCACTAAAGCCTTTGGCCCGAGCGCGATGACTTTTTTAGCCGCCTCGATGGCGTTCTTCGCTCCTGTCAACATCATGGCTTCGCCTTCATTGATCAAAACAACATCGACTTTTTTAAGGACTTGCTGCAAATCTGCAAGTTTCGACGTGATCCAAAAGTTCATCGTGTCCATGCCGATAAAGAGTGGATTGTGACATTGGTTCAGGACTTTTAATTGCAAATCTGGAGAAATATTAGCCAAGAAAACAAATTTTGAGTCGCGATAATGCTCTGGCAGAGTCGGATCAAAATGTTCAAAAACATTCAGCTCCGTTTTTTTGGTGATGGCTTCATTCATGTCGCCTTCGTAAGCGCCTTCCCAATGAAAGGTCTTTCCTTTGACGACAGACATTCCGGACGTATCCACTTTTCGAGACTTCAACAATTCAATATCTTGAGATTGATAATCTTCTCCGACAACACCCACGACTCTCACAGGAGCAAAAAGGCTGGATGCCAAAGAAAAATAATTCGCCGAGCCCCCAAGAGCGCGATCGACTTTCCCAGATGGGGTTTGAATACTATCATAGGCTAAACTTCCAACCACTAAAATTTCAGACACGTGCGACTCCTCCGATTTTGGAATTAGAAATATCCATGTTTCTGGGCTTATTTTCAAACTCTGATGTGAGTTGTCCACAAGCAGCAAAAATATCTCGTCCCATGGTTCTTCTCATCAAGACATGGGCACCGAGTCGCCCGAGCTCTGAATGAAACCGCTCAATCGTGGCGTCGCTCGGTCGTTCATAGATAGAGCCCGGATGCTCATTGAATGGAATAATATTAATTTTGCAAGGCACGCGACGCACAGCTTGCCAAAGTTGACGGGCATGTTCCACTTGATCTGTCAGTCCTTTAAGCAAAACATACTCAAAGGTCACTCGATCACCCGTCGCCTGAGTGTATTTCAGGCATTCGTCCAAAAGCGCGGCCAAGGAATATTTCTTATTGATCGGCATCAGTTCCGAACGGCTGGCCTCATCGTATCCGTTCAGCGATACAGCTAGCCGAGTGCGACTTGCCGTCACCCTCCACATTTCAGGGATCAAGCCAGAAGTAGAAACCGTGATTTTACGACGAGAAATATTTCGCCCAAAATCATTGGTCAAAATCTCGATGCTATTAAAAACCGCCTCACAGTTATCAAGAGGCTCGCCCATTCCCATAAAAACGAGGTTGGATACTTTTTGTTCCTGAGCTTTGATCACATCTTCGACCAAAATAAATTGGCCAACGATCTCATCTGCCGTGAGCCTGCGTTTTAATTTCTGTTTTCCCGTATAACAAAATTTGCAGGCCATATTACAACCCACCTCAGAAGAAATACAAAGTGTGAGTCGCTCCTCCGAGGGAATCAGAACTGATTCCACGGTTAGACCATCCTTCAACTGAAATAAAAACTTTTGAGTTCCATCAAGACTTTTCAAATGCTGGGTCATCGCCGGCAGATCAAAACTCACCTTGCCTTTGAGCTCTGCTCGAAAATCTTTCGAGAGATTGAGCATTTGCTCGGGGTCTTGCACGCGCTTTTCATAAACCCATTTATAGAGTTGCTGCGCACGGAATTGCTCCTTACCAAGGCCTTGAAGGAACTCCTTCAAACCCGGCACGGACAAAGAATAAAAATTTGTCACTGACATTTCCGCAACCCCATCAAACACCAATTAACTTTGGAAAAGTATTTTAATTATTTACGATTTTAAACCTGCGAGGTTCTACCATAAAAATTGGGTGAAGCTCCACACAAATGATCGAGAATTGGCACTATGAAATATATTCAAAGGGCGAGTCGCCAAATTGATTGAAGCTTGCCGACGAGTTGAGCCTCTAAAGGAGTATACCGTCACCTCAAAATGTAGAAAAATGAGACGACAAACTGCCGTCTCATTTTTTTAAAACGAGTGTTCTATTCAATCTGTTTTATGGAAAAATAAATGAACAGTTAATTAATTGCTCATAGACGGCTGAATCAGGATAGGTCGCCGAAGTCCAAGTTAGATAATATCGAGGCACCTGATAACCCTTAACTACCTGCCCACTTTTATCCTTAATTGCTTCCCATTTCTTAGTGATAGTAACGAGGTCACTGTCTTCAAAAATTGATCTTGCAGAACCGCTGAGCGAATTTTGTGTTCCTATCTTATCATCACCAGATAAAATTGGTAAAGTTTTTGCTTCTTCGAAATCAAAGCCAGCGAGTTGAGGTACGCTGAAAATCTTTTTACTCATGACATTACCACCACCAAGAAGTTGGAACTGAAGAATCCATTCATTTTCTGAATTTTTAAAGGCCCGAAAAAAACTCCCAGCAGCCCCGCAATTAAGATAAGACCCTTTGACCGGCAAGCCTTCCACGGTATCGACCCATTTAGTACTTGGATCAAATAAACTCGCTACGATATGTCGTGAGCGTTGAGAATTTTTAGCTCCATTAACTCTTTCAGAAGCATAAACGGCCTCATGCAAAATAAGAGAGGCTTGGTTTGTTGGATCCATTCGATCCCAAATGTCTCCATCGACTAAAATATGTTTATCGTCGAAATAATTTGCCAACTGTTCGGGCTTACACCCATGAGGTATGGCAACCAAAAGAGCATCTTCAATGGGCAGAAGATCCATTCCATGAACAATCTGCATTCCTTTAATTACAATAGAGGTATAATAAGTGATAAGTCCTCTTGAACTTTCTGGAATGGTATTCAGCGCACTTTTCACTTGATCAAAGGCAGGGGCACTGTCAGATACAATATTAAGTCCATACAGAACTTTTCCTTCGTAAAGATCAGAAGTTTGCGCCGAAGTAATAACTCCCTGCGAATCCCGACAAACGACACCCTTGCCTCCGCCACCGCTGATGGCGCCGGCGTGAGCGATTGATCCGATACTTACGATGAGAGTTAAAAGAAGCTTTTTCATAAATTCTCCTAGTTAGTTTTTACAAAGCAGTCATTGCTTTTGCAACTTCAGTATCGAAAAACTCAGAAAAATTAAGTAGATTTAATTTATAAAATTGCATTGTTTTATTTTATGTATTACTAATATTAAATATTTTTAGTAAGGAGTTTTAATGAGTTCAGCAGTTTTTGATTTTAAGGATTATCGACGATATTTGCTGAATCACTTCGGGGACAAAAGTCGAAGAAAAGGATTAAAGTCCAGCGCCGCAAAATTTATTGGTGTTCACACCACGCTTATTTCTCAGGTTCTTCACGGGCAAATTCTTTTAAATTTAGAGCAAGCCGATAAATTAAATCAATTTATTGGTCACAACGAAGAAGAATCTCACTATTTTTTGCTGCTGGTTCAAAAAGCTCGAGCCGGAACTAAATCGCTAGAAAACTATTTTCAAAATCAGATGGAGCAAGTTTTAAAATCCCGCCAAATCATTAAAAAAAGAATCGGCAAGGTCGATTCCATCGCCGCTGAAGATGAACTGCGCTACTACAGCGCTTGGCAATTTGCCGCGATTCATGTCTCTTTATCTATTCCAGAGCTCAACACCCCTGATCGAATTTCAAAAGCCTTGAATATTCCGATCGTATCAACTCGTGCCATACTTGATTTTTTAGTACGCACGGAACTAGCAAATAATGATGGCCGAAATTATTCTATCGGATCAAAGCATATACATCTTGGCATTGATTCCCCTCAAGTGAGAAATCATCATATCAATTGGCGAATAAGAACCATTCAGTCTTTGGATCAAAATTTTAAAAATAATTTTCATTACTCCTCGGCAGTCACTTTGGCGCGAAAAGATGTGGACACCATTAAAGAACTTTTGATGCAAAACTTAAACTCGGCTAACAAAATCATTCAAACGTCAAAAGAAGAAGTCACCTACGGTATGAACTTTGATTTCTATCATTTATCTTCTTTGATGGAGTCGATTAATCAATAATAACATGTAAGAAAGAGTTAAGAATGTGAGTTTTTTTCAATTGAAAATCATCTAAAAAATAACTTCTTTGAGTTTTAACTAAGATCGAATATAAAACCAAACACTTTATAAAAATCATCGAAAGGACTTTTTAATGAAAGCAATTATAGTTTTGGGATTCAATTTGGTGATGATTAATTTATTCAGCGCCCAGGCTTATGGTCAAGATTATGACCTTACCTGTGCTTTCGGTCCTGGTATCACTGTCACGATGAAACCAGTTACAACTCCAACTCATATTGGAGTTCAATTATTAGCTTTTGGATTTACCCCTGCATCGAAACCTGCCACACAGGGCGTTGACCCAGGTACTTGCGCCTGGAGTGACCGCGCTTTTAGACAGGGAGAACCCAGTGTTCTTGCGCTTGTTACTAACGATACCAGTCTAACTTTTTATGTGAACAACAATGGAACGACCTCTGTCGCTCCGTCGACCCAAAGCTGGGTGGGCAATATTGGTCGAGCGGGATATAAGAAAATCTTCAAAGTCCATTCTGGAACTGTTCCTGAAATGTCTTATCAAGTTTTGGTCGCAGAACCTTAATTTTTTCAGTCGCAATATGAACAGATAGATCCTTAGCTAAGATCGTCTTTATCACTGTAACTACAACCGAGTTCCATTTTTTTCAGCTCTGAGCTTGCTGCGGCTGAATCATTTATTGCATCCCCACGAAGAAGTGCATTTAAAACTTTTCGTTTTAAATTGACTGGAAGTTCATTTTTTCCAGCTGCGCGAAAAATAATTTTGTTACATTTTAAAAAAGCGGTTTCATCGATTTTGGTCAGCGTTCCACCTTTGTTTTGATAATAAAATATCGCTAAGGCAGACGAAGGCTTTAGTGCAAATAATATTACTAAAAGATATAACGCATTTTTCATAAATTTTTCCATGAATCAGTCAAAATGGTAAATGAAGCCAAGTCGAAAGGCTTGTGAAGCTTGTTCGGCATTATTTGCTTGTGTCCACATCTCTTCTGCTTTTAGGGTTAAATAGGGCTTTGGTTTATAATTCAGACCAAAGCCTGCAATATTACGAGATTGTGGTCCAACAACATCATTGTTAAAAGAATCAAAAAGAATATAAAGCGTTAGTTCCGTCCCAGCTTTCAGATAAAAAGTATAAGATGGAAGAAGATAATAACCGCGCGTGATTAAAGCTCTACTATACTCAGACCACAGTGAAAAAGATTTCCATTTTAGAGCAGTTTCAAATCCGTAAACAGTATCGGATTGAACGTTTTGTTCTTTAACAAGCAACGCTCCAAAATACATTGAATAATCATCCCCAGCATTTTGCCAGCCAAAGCGACCTCCGTAGTCTGGCGGTAAAGTTGTTTTGTCAGAGGCGACCGAATGCCCTCCACTTGATGTAAGAGTATTCTCGGCATTATTAAGCCAAAGGTTATAAAGAAATCCCCACGGAAGCGTTCCCTCAGCAAGAGCGCCGATGATGTATTCTTGAAAAACATTTTCCTCAATCTGAGGCTCAGAGATCGACATGTAAAGGCTAGGATAATGCTCTCTCTCCCAAAGAGTTGGAATAAGTTCCTTTCCTAGTTTCAAATGAAAAAGCTCATCAAATCGAGCTTGGATCCAACCCCGCTCTAAACCAACTTCCCCAAAAGCAGTTGGAGACGCCGCAGCCGCTCCCGATCCCGTCCCCATATCTCGAAACTGAGCTCCGTGCTCAATTTGGAGCTGAGCAATTGCTGTAAATATGTCTTGATCATGTTCAAAATCGATTCCAATGCGTTGGAGATCAAAACCACCAAAAGGAGGGTTTTGATCAGGATTTGAGCTTTTTCCCCCGATATTGAATTGGTTATATTCAAAGTTGATAAAACCAGAGACATTAGCCGCATAAACCGTCGGAGAACTCAGTAGTACAAAGACTAAAAGTCCAGCCCCAAGCAAAAAACGTCCACCATTAAAACTCACTCTTCCCCCTCCGTCGCCAAACAATCGCAAAAAAGACTAGTCTTGTTTGGATTTATTTCTTTACTCTCAATGAACCTTAATTTGGCCTAGAGAATATTATAATTGTGTTTTTTTCAAGTCAATTTTAACTAGTTTAACAGCAGGCAATCTTAAAATGAGTCGAGATTTTCTTTTCATGATTGAGATCTCTTTTAGGAAAAAATAGAATCATAGTTTAAATGATACGAAATAACTTTATTTATCGAAATTACCAAAAAATAAAATGGATGCTTCCAATCGTTGGCATCATAATCATTGCAATTGGATTATTTGCCTACGTATTGAACTTTTCAATGAGTGTCGATAACGACTATATTCTGCGAAAAAATGAAGACTCCATTAAAAGCCTCTATGGTCAATTGATCTTAAAAACGCAAGATCTAGCGGAAACAACCGCAAATGCCATGATGCTAAGTGAAGAATTAAGAGCCGCAGCTTTAAAGCAAGATCATCAGGCTTTAGCACGTATTTTGGTCAATTTATTTGAAACTTTAAAACAAGTCGCTTTGATCAATAAACTTTATATTTATGATTCCACTGGCAAAGTATTAGTGCGTGCGCACGATACCACGAGCTATGGCGATAAAGTGAATCGAAAAAGTTATCTTGAAGCGGAACAGACAAAAAAAACGGCGATGGCCATCGAGGGCGATGGAAGCGGAGATTTCACAGTGCGCACGGTTGTCCCTTGGTTTTACAATGGTAAAATTATTGCGTTCATTGAGATTTCAAAAAAAATATCAGACATTGCGCAAGATTTAGCCGCTGTCGTAGATTCACCCTTTATACTAACAACCTCAAAAAAAGACATCGAGCAAGATAAATATCTTAAATTCATTGAACAAACTCATGCGAAAAATGAATGGTCTGTCTTTGAAAATGAAGTGCCCGTTTATACCAGTGGCTTTATCGATATGAAGCCTCTGATGAAATTAGATTTTTCAAAAGACGAGGACAGTCACGCGGAGGGTGGTTTTCAATATGGTCGAATCGCTTTTAGAGACACCTCTGGTAAAAAAATTGCAAATATCCTACTAAAAATTGATCAAAGAGATAAACTTAGAATTTACAAAGAGTCCGTAAAAGCCGCTACGATCGCCGGAATAATTTTAATAATAATGACTTATCAATATCTTCAATTTGTTGGACGCCGACTTGTCGAGCAGGGACGGCAAATGGGAATTCTTTCAAAGCTGGCGGCTGTTGGTGAAAGCTCGGCGACGCTGGCACATGAACTCGCAAACCAAATCATGGTGATACAAGCCCAAATTAGAAAAATTAAAAGGGAAGTGAATGATAAGGTTTCACCGGCTCTTTTTGAGCCTATTGACAAGGTATTAACTCATGTCGTGCTGGTCTTAGACACTCATCGCAAATCAGCGAGAAGTGAAGAGGGACAAGCAAAAGTTGCCGTCAAAGTAGAAGACATTATAAATGATCTGACGGGTCTGTGTAAGGTCGGCCTGAAGGGGCATGAAATTGAGTTAAAACTGAGTATTGAGGCCAATTCTTCGATCGTCTTGGCACATCAAACAAAAATAGTGCAGGTCCTTTTAAATTTAGTAAATAATGCCAGGGATGCGATTGATAAATTAGAGGAAAAATGGATTGAAGTGAGAGTGACGGAGTCTAAGGAATCTGTCGATTTTTCAATTATTAACTCTGGCAATCCTATTCCTCCTGAAATTCGAAAAAAATTATTTATTCAATTTTTTACATCTAAATCTGCGGATAAAGGAACTGGCCTAGGTTTGCATATTTCTCGAAAAATCGCGGAAGAACACGGCGGGACGCTAACTCTCGATGAGCACTTTCCTCACACGCGATTTGTGTTGCGACTGCCTAAAGAAATTTCTTGATCTGACATCTCTGATTTCTCGGTCATAAATTACGTCTTTTTTACTTCTGGCTTCAAGGCCGCTGGATTTTGGTTATCAAAAACAATTTCACCATCGGCCAAGCGAATTTGTCGAGGCGCCATGGCGGCGAAATCAGGATCGTGCGTCACCATCAAAACTGTCATACCATCCTTAACACTGCAATCCCTGAGGATATTCATCACCGTCTCAGCATTGACCGTATCAAGGGCACCGGTAGGTTCATCCGCAAATAAATATTTTGGCTCCATAATAAGTGAGCGAGCAATAGCCAAACGCTGCTGTTCTCCTCCAGAAAGTTGACGAGGATAACGATCTTTTTTATTTAAGAGACCAAATTGATCAAGCAACATTTCAGCACGCGCTTGACGTTTGATCTCTTCATTGTATTTTCTGGCGGGCATCAAAACATTTTGAATTGCCGTGAGTTCTGCAATTAAATAATGAAATTGAAAGACAAAGCCCATCTGTTGATTTCGGAATCGATAAAGCTCTTCATCGGGCATTTTGGTGATATCTTTACCAGAAATTTCGATTTGCCCTTCGGTCGCATTATCAAGACTGCTCAAAATATAAAGTAAAGTACTTTTACCGGCGCCAGAGCGGCCAGCCAAAGAAACAAATTCCCCATCTTTGATTTCCAAAGAAATGTCGGTGAGAACTCGAACAGAAGGCTCCCCAAATTCTTTTCCGACATGACTGGCAATGATTCCCATCTCAGCCCCCCTGCCGAATAATATCAATCGGAGTCATTTTACCAGCAGCGCGCGCGGGCAAAATGCTGGCGATAGACGCTGATAACAAAGCCAGAGCCAAGCCTTGAATATAAATAGAAACAGTGATCGCAATATGCAAATGCCCTTGCGGATTTGACGGCGAGGCATTCATAAATGGAATGGTCTGCAACCAAAGGCAAAATAAATAACCCGCAATCAATCCAAAAAAAGCTCCAACAACCCCAACGATCAAACCTTGAGAGAAAAAAAGCATCACGACATCAAAAGTGTCATAGCCAAGAGCGCGTAAAATGGCGATGTCTTGTCGCTTTTGAGTCACGGTCATATTCAAAATATTATAAATACCAAAACCCGCAACAATCAAAACAGTCAAAACCATCGAAATTTTTAAAGCATTTTGAATCGCAAAAACGGAAAGAATATTGACGTTTTGATCGGCCCAACTTTCAACCCGCTCCGGTGCTAATTTTGACCAACTTCGCGCAAAGGCAGTCGCTTCCGTGTAGTCTTTGATTCGAACTCCAATTTCATTGATTTGCTTAGGAGTTTGATTCACCCGCTGAACGTCATCTAAAGAGGCAAAAGATTGTAAATCTAACCCGCGACTTCCTGAATAGAAGCGACCAACCACCTTGAATGGCACCGCACGATTTGTTCCAACAGAAACCATGACGGTTTGATTCATTCCAAGACCTAAACGTTTCATGAGCTCATCGCCCATAATCAAGCGATTCCCGCCCACTCCGATATCAGTGAATTTTCCCACAATCATGTAGTCAGCTATTGTTGTCACTTTCGAGTGCTGCTCTGGATGACAACCAATCATATTTGCAGCAACTGAAATTTTTCCTGAAGTAAAAAGCGCGGCGGTCGAAAGCGTGGGCGAATAAGCCTCAACTCGCGAGTCGGCATCCAAGCGTTTATACCAAGACTGAGGACTCTGCACTTCCATATAGCCCTCCACTCCTGCCGGAGGGGAAACCCAAAGTGCAATGGCCTCTTTGCCAAAAAATGATTCATCAAGAGTGTGGCTAAAAAGATAATCTTGTCTGGCTTCAATATGAATCTGTGGCGCATTGTTCACTAACTGTTGCACCATGAAACCTTGAAATCCCATAAAAAAACCCGAAACCGAAACGTAAGCCATGGTTCCAAAGAAAACCCCCAACAGCGTCAGGATTGTTTGTCTTTTTCGCTCCATGAGATAACGAATCGCAAGGAAAATCATTGTCCGACCTTTTTTCGAATCACAAGTTGCTCACCCTCATGAATATCGCCGGAAACAACCTGCGCGGTTGAGTCATCGATCACACCCAAAGTCACAGGCACAGAGGTCGTCATTCCATAGGGACGTTTGACCCAAACATGACCATTGTCATAAGCGGTCGTGGGAATAACTAAAACATCCTTCAACTCTTGAAGAACAATGGCTACGTCAGCGGTCATGTCTGGCAGCACTTCTGCAGGAAGAGCTGTCACATCAATACGAGCCAAAAAATTTCCATTGTAAGTGTAGACTGATTTTACCACACCTTCGAATTTTTGCTTTCTCATAGAATCTAAACTCAAGATGGCTCTTTGTCCCGGTTTCACACGAAGAGCGCCTTGTTGCACCAGTGTCACGACCATGTAACGATTTTTCAAATCTGTGAGCACCAAGGTTGGAACTTGAGCAAAAACATTTTCACCCACCTTAAAGGGAAGATAGTTCACGACTCCGTCAAAAGGAGCCGTGTAATTAATCTGATCAATCGCGGCGAGCTTGGCTCCTTTTTTTACTTGATCACCTTCACTCACATATAAGTCTCGGAGAGTTTGAGTCACGCCAGGTTTGAGCGAATAACTCCGCGCCGCCGTCACCGTTCCAATGCCGTAAACGGACTCAAGCACTGTTCCCTTTTTTATTGGATCGGTGAGAAGTCCATTATTTCTTTCAATCACGATATGAGCCGCGAAAAAAAGTCCAATCATAAAAAAAGCGCCCAAGACACTCACAATGGGATGTTTGCTAATTCGCTTGATGAGTGATCGTAAGAATTCCATGCTACTCCTTCATCTTCGTACCTAGGCCAGCTGGTCGAAAATAAATATTTTTACTGCTCTTAAGACGGATCTTGAATGTATTCCCGCAACTCATTGAGAGAGCAAGGGACACAACCAACATGACCAACAACCACACCCGCCGCATAATTTGCCAGCATGCAGGCTTCAATCAAAGTCATGCCTGTCGCCAACGCCAGTGCTAATGTGGCAATCACCGTGTCGCCGGCACCTGTCACATCAAAAACTTGCCGAGCATAAGTTGGTACCTGCAAAACTTTTTGCTCTGAAAAAATAATCATGCCGTCTTTTCCACGCGTGATGACCAACTCTTTGGCACCCGTTTGTTTTTGCAAAGCTTGCGCGATCTCAAAAACCTGATTTGGTCGTGACTTCAATTCTTCATCGCTGATTCCCGACAAGGCCATGGCCTCATCAAAATTAGGTTTCAGCAAATCAATTCCATTATAAAAATCACCACGATTGGTTTTGTGTGGGTCGACTAATATTTTTTTACCATTTTTCTTTGCCAAACCAACTAGCTCTTTTAGAAGAGAGTCACTCACCACACCCTTGGCGTAGTCCTCAACAATCACAGCATCGACATCACCAATAACCAGCTTAATGGATTCAACAACTTTGGCTTCTGTTTCAGAAGACAAATACTTCCGCAATTCATAATCAAAACGAACAATGTGATGATGCTTTGCCATGACTCGGACTTTGCGCGTCGTTGGCCGACTGGAGTCGACAACAAGATATTTTGTGCTGACATTGGATTTTTGAAAAAGCTGTGTCAAGCGCTCTGCGCCCATGTCTTGACCAATCACAGAGACTAGAATTGGAATCCCACCTAAAGACTGAACGTTTTGCGCTACATTCGCAGCCAAACCTAAACGCAAATCTTCTTCGGCCACATCCAAAACCGGAACGGGAGCTTCGGGACTGATGCGTTTAACGTCTCCCATGATGTACTCATCCAAACCCACATCACCAACAATAAGAATTTTTTTTCCCGAAAGTTGAGGCAAATAATTCAAAAGTTTTTCTTTCAGATTGGGATTAATAGTGATGATCTGAATATCTTTCTGCATTTTTCCGCCCTGCTATTTTTAGATATGGGCGATCTCATCACACAAATGCCATGGTGTCAAAATAGCGCATAACAGCTTTTCAAAATTACCGCTTAAAATAATCTAGCTGTAATTCAGCGATACCAACTGAGCTTAAGCTCGGCTGATGAAAGGGCCCCTTCCGCTAATTCAAAATGCAAATTTTGTGTGAGCCAACGCTCTACCATGAGTTTAGATCGAATAAAATCCGATTCACCATAACCTAAATCTTTCAGCGAAAATAAAATCCTTTTTGTGACCGTAGGCCATGCTGAAATCTCTAAATTCAAAATAAATTCAGAGAGGTTATTTCCTTCTTGTAAAGTGTATTTTGGCGGAAAAGAAATGGATTTTAGCTTATTGAATTCATCCACAGAAAGCGGCACTTCTCGAATAACTTTCTCGGGCTTAAAATCACTTTGCTGTAAAAAAAAGGATTGGGCAATCGTGGTCAAAGGTCGCCACAGATAGGAGCCCGGCAAATCACAATGCATACCCGCTTGCAAGGGCACCACCTGCACCGGACTATTTCCAAGTTCGATCGATTTATTCAATACAAGATAAGAATTAAGGTCAAAGGGGACAAAAGAATCAGATTCCGTTGCCAAAATTAAAACTGGCGTTTTTACATCTTTGTAATAAGACCAAAACTGATTTTCAATCCAGAATTTTTTTAGATTCGTTTTCATTTCCTCATTGAGAGGCAAACTTTCATCAAAAGCAGAGGGACCTTGATAATTTTTATCCAGCCAAGCACTCATGCTTTTAACAAAATGTTTTTCATCAATCTCTGGAATAACTTTTTCCACCCCATGCAAGCGTTGAGAAACCCAATAATCAAAACCTGCTGATTGAATGCCTTGATTCAAATGAAAATCCATGGTGCTGCGAAAATTCAAGAGTGGGCAGTAGGTTAAAACACTTTTTATCACAGGAGCTGAGTTTGTTTTATTTCGTCGAGCTTCTAACTCACTCAGTAAGGAAGCAAACATCGCACCATGACCACCAAAACTCATGGCGGCCAAATGCACATCTTCAACAACTTTGGAAATAGGCTCTGCGGGGTCTTGCAGTTTTTTTGCTAACAAAAAATTCTGAATCCCCTCGTCAAAACCCCCCATCGCCAAGGTCTTATTTCTGAAAATATATTCATTGCTGGAGGAACTCTCCAAAACAAGAACATTAAATAATGACTGCTCAAAAAGCTGAAGAAACATAAATTTCTCTGGCAAAAACTGTGACAAATTCGAAAAAATTCCCAATCTAATGACAATCAATGGTCGCTTCACTCCGTCGCCCTTAAGCGCTAAGTAACCCTTAAGTTGGTTTCCGTTGGGAAAATGAAGCATCACAAAACGTCCATAAGGATGTCTCGGCAGATCAAGTCTCACCATCGCCGTCAAATAACCAGTGATGGGAAGGGCCGACCAACCTGATTGAATTTGTTTATCACAACGGCGAAGATACTCATTTATTGCCTGAGAAATAGGCTGAGTCGGTGCCTTTCGGTACGTTTCCCACCATTTTTTTGAGCTACAATCAGGATTAGAAGCGTCGGCGACGGCATCAGGATTATATTTCAACCAATCTGCAGTCAGTGCTCGAGTCCAAGCTGGGTAACTAGGAATTTCTTCATTCGCATAATCAGAATTGGGTTTAATAATTTCAATAAGGGAACTTTCGATCTTTTGAAAAGTCTGATCATTGACTGGTCCCGCATGAACAGAAAAAACGACAAAAATCGGCAAAAACAAAGTCGTTAGAATAAAAAAACTGAATCTACACATGGGATCAGTCTAGCTCAAATGGCGCAGGTTGCCAACTCGCCGTGCAATTAACGAACTAAGTCAATGACGAACTGCGGATTTGCTCGACTCAGAAAACTCATACCATGTAGGATCTGAAAATTAACTTTTAATGAAAGTAGGAATTTTCATGGAAAAACAGCAAACAGATAAATCAGAGACTCAAGAATTGCCACCGGAAGAACATTTGCGTCATCCCCTTTTTCTTAATGCTCTGCAAGCCATCGAAGAAGGTGGAAAAATTATCAATGCAGACCCAAATATTGTGGCACGCTTGAAACGTCCTAAACGTTGTTTGATCGTGAGCGTCCCAGTTCGAATGGACGACTACAACGTGAAAGTTTTCAATGGCTATCGCGTTCAATACAATTCAACACTAGGGCCCTATAAAGGTGGAATTCGATATCATCAAGATGTTTGCTTGGGTGAAGTTGTCGGACTTGCCGCACTAATGATGATTAAAAACTCTGTGATGGGTCTTCCTTATGGCGGCGGTAAAGGTGGAATTACTGTTGACCCAACAAAACTGTCACGCACAGAAAAACAAAATCTCACTCGTCGTTTCACTAGTGAAATTGGACCCTTCATCGGACCAAACAAAGATATTCCCGCTCCAGACGTGGGAACAGACCCACAAACCATGGCATGGATGATGGACACCTACTCACAAGAGCAGGGCTATACTCAAGCAGGCGTTGTGACTGGAAAACCGGTTGAAATTGGAGGCTCTTTGGGTCGCAATGGAGCCACAGGACTTGGTGTTGTTTATGTCACAGAGCGGGCTTTTGAGAAGCTAGGAAAATCGATGAAAGGCGCGACTGTTGCCGTGCAGGGCTTCGGAAATGTCGGTTCACATGCGGCTCTTTACTCATGGGAACGCGGAGCCAAAGTTGTTGCAGTGAGCGATGTGAACGGTGGAATTTTCAATGGTGATGGCTTGCCGATCAAAGACGTCATCGAATACGTTAAAAACAACAAAACTGTTGTCGGCTTCCCTCAATCGCAAAAAATCTCCAATGAAGAATTATTGTATTTAGATGTCGATGCGCTGATGCCTTGTGCTCTTGAAGGAGTGATCGGTGCCCACAATGCCGATAAAATTAAAGCTCGAATGATCATCGAAGGAGCTAACGGCCCTATGACAAATGATGCGACGAAGATTCTTCACAAAAAAGGAGTCTTTATCATTCCTGACGTGATCGCCAACGGTGGCGGTGTGGTGGTTTCTTACTTTGAGTGGGTCCAAGACAGTATGTCATTCTTTTGGGACGAAGAAGAAGTCAATGGCCGCTTGAAATCGATCATCGTTAAAGCTTTCGACAAAGGTTACACCATGGCGAAAGAAAAGAATGTCGACATGAGACAAGCTGCCATGGCGGTTTCTGTGGATCGTTTGCAAAAGGCGATGCTCCTCCGTGGCTTGTATCCTCGGTAATTTATGTATTCTCTTGTTAAATACCTTCCAGCGGGCTTGGCGCATGACCTAGCCCCGGTGGGTCTTAGGATTTATTCCGATCTTTGTGGTGTGCAAAAAACTCCTGAATGGCAATCATTCACTTGGAGAGGTTTGCACTTTGCCAATCGATTGGGAATTGCCGGTGGAGTGGATAAAGACGCTGAAAATCTTGATCAATGGCAAAAACTGGGCTGCGGGTTTGTCGAGATCGGCACCGTAACTCCAAAACCTCAAAGACCTAATCCTGGAAGAATTTTGGCTCGCGATTGGGAGCACTCTAATTTGTGGAATAAAATGGGCTTCCCAAGTGCCGGAGCAAAAGAAGTGGCCACCAATTTGCTGCATTCTGAGCACTCCCTACCTATTTTTGTTAATATCGGAAAAAATCGTAACATCAGCAATGAGCTCGCGACCGCGAACTATCTTGAATCTGTGGAGGTTTTAAAATCCTCTGCTGATGCTTTTATCATTAATGTGAGTAGTCCCAACACGAAGGATCTCCGAGAGCTTCAGAATAAAGACGCCCTTTTGCAGTTGACCTCTGCTGTTGTGGCTAAAGCCGAAAAGATTCCAGTGATTTTGAAACTCAGTCCAGATCTCAGTCTTTCTCAATTGCAGGAAAGCATCGAAGCCGGAATGCAAGGTGGAACGAGCGGTTTTGTTCTTACAAACACCACCACTCACCGTCCGTCAGATTGTTTCTTTCCTCTTGATGGTGGCCTCGCAGGAAAAGATCTCGCCGCAAAATCAAAAACTTTTTTAAAAGAGACCATTCGGATTCTAGGGACAAGTCGTCAAAATTTACTTTTAATTTCAGTCGGCGGAGTTTTAAGCGAAAAAGATGTACAGGAACGCTTAGAGCTTGGTGCCGATTTAGTTGAAGTTTATTCCGCCTTAGTTTTTCAGGGCCCAGGATTTTTTCAGAAAGTAGCAACAACTTTCCAAAAAGCGAGTCTTCAATGACGACAAAAATCCCGGATATTAAACCTTTAATAAAAAAACCCAAAAAAGCCTACTGGGTTCCCGTCGCTGCAGGATTTATTCGTCAAGGGGAACTGGTCCTTGTGGGGCAGCGGCCAGAGACTCACTCGCTGGCTGGACAATGGGAATTTCCTGGAGGAAAAATTGAATCCGGCGAAACTCCTGAAGAGGCTTTGGCTCGTGAATTATCCGAAGAATTAGGAATCAATGCCACCGTCGGTAGCTTGAAACTAGCTTGTACTCATCATTACGGTGATGTGAATATTTTAATTTTATTTTACGAAATTCTCTACTGGAAGGGTGAGCTAAAAAACATTCATCATCTTGCTTTGGAATGGGTTCTCCCTGAAGACCTAAAAACTCGAAATATTCCTGAGGCCAATCGGAAAATTTTGCCAAGAATTTTTCAAGCCTTAGGGGCTCCATGGCACGAATAACCCTGATCACTCGTTATTTAGGTCCCGAAGTGATCGCGCTAGCAAAAGCGCTCTCTGCGCAACAAAATGATCTCTTGATTTTAACCTCAAAAAACACTCAAGTTCCCGCAGATTTTAAAATCCCGGTATTCACTCCTTTCAATAAATGGAGCGTGGCTGAGGCGTTGCGACTTTTTCCAAGATTTTTTTCTCAAATGCCAGATGTCCTTCAATTTATTTTTTCAAAACCTGGCGATGAACCCCAGTGGGCTCACTGGTTATTGGCACAACTCTTTCAGCCTTTTCCACGTCGAATTATTGCTGCTTCGTTTTTTTATTCTCCGACACAAATAAAAAAAAGAAAACTTTATGAATTTCTCCGTCATTGTCACCTGATCACTTACGGTGCTCATGGCCACTTGCTACAAACTCGCAGACTTTTACCGAAATTAAAACATCCCGTAATGGAGGTCATTCCTCCCTTGTCAGAACTCCCGATAGTTTCAGAGCTTCCTGCGTCTCAAGATGTGCAAAGGCTTGTTCAATCTCTGGGAAAATATTTTCTTGTCCCCGGTTCTCCAGAAGATTTTTTCGAGCGTGCAAAGAAATCAGAGCTCTTTTTTTCAGAGTCGATTCATTTTTTATTTTTAGGTCCGCGAAGAGAATCACGAAAAGTCGATCTGTCTTATTTTCATTTAGGTGAGGTCACCCCCAACGATCTTTCCTTTGCGATGCAAAACTCCCTGGGTTTACTTTTAGCTTATTCCGATCTGTCCGTTCTTGAACTTCAGCAATACCACTCTTGGTCTTTAAGAACAAAAACACCTATTTTAGCACGGCCTTCTCAAAATCAGCTTTTTCCCGGTCTAGTTCTTGATTCAAAAACAGGTTGGATTTTAGAAGAAAGTGAAAAATCCCTGAGAGATCTACTCCTGCACAATCCGAACCTCAAAATAGCAAAAAAACCAGACGAAGAGCCAAGTTATAACTTAGTTGATAGTACAACAAACACTCTCAATCGACTTTACTACAAGGCTATTTCCTTGCGCAGCTAAACTGCCACTGAAATAATGAATCGATGGCTAAAAAAATTCCTGAGCAATTGAATATTTGCCTAGTGGCGCAAAAATTCCCAATTTTGGGACGCGCCACAGATCATGGATTTTTGTGGCCCATTGCCAAAGGCCTCGCACAACGAGGTCATCACGTCACCGCCATTGCAGCCAAAAGCCCTCTTGGCAAACAAGAAATTGTCCGCGATGGAGTGCGCGTTTTGTATTTGCACGAAGGCTTTCCCAATATGTCCAGTTTGCGTTTTGAAGATGCTGTCTTCCGTAAATTTCAAGAACTTCACAAAACTAATCCTTTTGATTTAGTTCACAGCATTGATTTTTCAGGGTTCAAAATCGGAAGGTACAAGCGCAAACTCAATGTGGCCGTGGCTTATGATGTTGAAGCAACTCAAATGGCACAACTTTTTTCAATTTTAGGCATGGCACATGAAACAGTTAAAAGTTTGATCTCTACCGGATTGGCCGTCATTTACAAATTCCTCACAACTTATTTTGCAAGAGATCGAGAACTGCTCTCAACTGCAGATGGCATTTTTGTTACCAGCCCACAGCAAAGAATTTTTTTGGAACGCTATTATCTTTATCCTGATTATCATACTTACACAGCCCCCTATGGGATTGAACTCGGAGATCTTTCTCCGCGTCCTGAGGCCACCGAGCTTCGTAAAAAATTTAATATTCCGGAAAGTGCGCACATTGTTCTCACAATCACTGACATGAATGAACCTAATGAGGTGATTAATTTACTCAGGGGTTTTGAGCGCGTCGCCGTGAAGAAACCGAACTCCTATATGATCATTGTTGGAAACGGCCCTTTTTGGAAAGAGATAGAGTACAATCTTTATCAACTCGCCCTTGGCAGCCGCGTTTTTATGACCGGCGCCCTTTCAGCAGAGGAAATTTCTGATTGGATCTCAACGACAGAAGTCTATGTGAATTTATCCTCGAGAACGACAGGATTTGAGCCTTCAATGATTGAAGCGATGGCGCAAAAAAAGGTGATTATTGGATCTGAGGTCAGCCCTATTGCAAATATTGTGGAAGATGGTTTAGACGGGTTTTTAATTCGACCTGCCGATATTTTTTCTTTGTCGCATCTTTTGATTGAGCTTTTTTCTGGCATGTTGCCAGCTCAAGAAATTGGACAAAGGGCCAGAGATCGAGTCATCAACCTTTTTGACACCAATAAAATGGTCAATGCCATTGAAGATGCCTACCGTAAAATTCTTATAGATCTCTAATTTCGATAATACTGTTACACAGATTTAACAAAATGCGTCTGAATTTAATGACACTATAGGAAAATAATTTTGTCACATTGAACTTTGTTAAGTTGTCTCTATACTTAAATATATTCAATTACTTACGGGGATCAATCATGACTAAAGCGGATTTAATCAATCTTATCTCAGAAAAAGCCGGAATCACTCGTGTGAAAGCAGAAACTGTCGTGAACACGATTTTTGACTCTATGGTGGAAGCCTTAATGAGAGACGATCGAATTGAAATTCGCGGCTTTGGTTCTTTTGTTAATCGCAAATACGGATCTTATAAAGGACGAAATCCTCGCACAGGGGAAATTATTAATGTCGATGAGAAAAAACTCCCTTTTTTTAAAGTCGGCAAAGAACTCAAAGACGATATCAACGGCGCAAAATAGTTTTACACGAGTCTCTTGTAAGGAAAGACTTTGATGTCTTGAATTTTCTTCGTGCGGTTTAATATCATAAAAAGTCGATCTAAACCTAAAGCAATCCCGCCCGTTGGTGGAATTCCAGCCTCGAGAGCCTGCAAAAATTCCTCATCAAGAGGCAATGTGGTGCGACCTGTTTTTTCTTTTTTATCCAAATCTAATTTCATGCGTTCCATTTGCAAAACCGGATCATTGATTTCATGAAAAGCATTGGCTAACTCCAAACCTTGCCAGTAAATTTCAAATCGGTCCGCCCAACCCTCTCCTGTTAATCGTGAATAAGCGGCAAGATAAGGGGGATAATCACGAACCAACAAAGGCATCTCTGTTGGCATCGTTGACTCAATTTTCTCCAGAAAAATCTGATTAAAAATATCGTCGATGGAATCGTTTTCACTCACTCCGACGTTGTTAGTTTTTGCTAATTGTAAAAGTTCTAAACGTGTTGTTTTTGGTGTTAACACAAAATTGAGATACTGCAAAAAAAGCTCGCTCATGCTGACTGATTTTACTTTTGTTGATTCATTCGATCTAAAAAACTGGATCAATTTTTCAACATCCTTCGCGATAGAATCAAGATTATCAAAAGGACGATACCACTCCAACATCACAAACTCAGGCTCATGGTGATCGGAGATTTCTCCATTTCTGAAGCAGTTTTTAATTTCAAAAAGGGGACCATAATCAAGAGCTAACATTTTTTTTAAATGCAATTCGGGACTGGTTGGCAAATAGAGCGATAAATGTTTTTTTCCTAGCCGAAACTCACTGGTAAAAACATCCAAATAGGGTTCTGTTCCCGGACAAACAACCAAACCCGGAGTGTGGGCCTCTAAAAACCCTTGCTCAGAAAAAAATTTACGAACTTGTCCTAAAAAATCAGAATAATCTTTTAATAATTTTTTCTCAGGAGCCTGAACTTTAAGTCTCAGTTCTCGCTGTTGGGGCACCAATAACCAAATTTGATTTTCGCAAAAAGCTACAAGGTCGCCCTCTTTGAGCACGGAAAAAATTTCCATTCCTTTCAAAGGGCGCTGGGCTGGAACGAGAGTCCACTCTTCATTATAGGCCAATGAATCAGCTCCAATAAATATTTCTTGTTTCGATCGAATCGCTGTGATTCGCCCTGACTTGAAACTCGTCCCTTGAGGCAGAGAAGAAGTGGGCGGCATGGCAGGAAAAGCTTTCCAGTTGTTGGCAAGAAATTCCTTCCTCATTGAGCTCTCCTCATTTCTGTTTTTTGTTAGTTTAATTCAAATTCTTTAGTTCAATCTCATTATTCAATCCGTCACTCAATTTATTATTGGATTTATCTGATACCATAAGTATAAGTTTTTTAAACGATGAAAGAGAAAATATGAGCACAAATCTTCAAAAACTGGATACCGGAGTGTATTTAAGTAATTTACATTACTGCAATTAGAGTGATCGACAAGCGGCACGAATCACAGGAATGACCAGGTAGGCCTGTTTTTGGGTCGAGAACGGGAAAATTGTCGCTCCCATCAAAGATATGAGATTTGATGACTCACTCTTTCACCTCTTAGGGACCCGTCTTGAGGATCTGAGCTCGGAATCGCGAATCATCCCGAATGTGAGCATCTATCAAATGCGACAATTAGGAGCAAATACGACAATTAGGAGGAGAGAAAATGCCCGGAATTTAACCGGGAAATTCCGCTTCACTCTTTAAAATTATTATCAAGATTTTGAATCCCTCTTCCACTCGAGGAAAGATTAGGTTATAAGAATCAACATTAGGAGACTCATATGACTTACCATTTCGATGTAAAAAAATTATTCAACGACCTTCGTGGACCTAAAGGCGTTGCCGCCTTGACCGAAGAATTAGTCAAAGTCAGCGCTGAAGTTGAAAAACTGCGTGGAAAAATTCAGCCTAAAGCAGAAGCTAAACTAAAATTAGCTCGAAAAAATCTTGATGAAATTCAGTCTCTTTTAAAAAAAGCTCAAGCAGAGCTCGACGGTGAATTGAAAAAAACAGTTTCCATTGTTAAAAAATATGGCGAACAAGCTGAAAAACGTCTGATGGCACTTAAATCCACCGTGACCAAGAAAAAAGTCGCCCCTCGTAAGACAACAAAAAAAGCTGGTGGAAAGAAAAAAACCACGAAGAAAAAGACCTAATAACAGGAAGAAAAGGATTTTTCCTGTCAGCTAATTAGGCGGATTGGCTGTCAACCACCTAACGCATTTTGTTAGGTGGCCTTTTCTTTTCGAAACACCTGCACAAGTGATATGACGTCTGCATCCAAACAGATCAATCACTTTTCCTGCAGGAGTTTTTCATGCTTTCTACTGCTCAAGAATTTACCTCTCGTCACATTGGACCTAACGAACAAGAAATTCAGACGATGCTTCAAGAGCTCGGCTTTTCCACCCTTGAGGAGATGGCCGGCCATGTGATTCCAAAAAATATTCGAAGCTCTCACAGCTTTGAAAAACTCGGACACGGACAAAGCGAATATTCACTTTTGCAAAAGTTCAAACAAACTCTAGGGAAAAATAAAATTCTAAAATCCCTTATCGGAATGGGCTTCCATGACACGATCACTCCCACTGTGATTCAAAGAAATATTTTTGAAAATCCAGTTTGGTACACGGCTTACACTCCTTATCAGCCAGAAATTTCTCAAGGACGCCTAGAGGCTCTTTTGAATTTTCAAACCATGATCAAAGATCTGACAGGAATGGAGATTGCCAATTCTTCATTGTTAGACGAAGGCACCGCTGCGGCTGAAGCGATGGTCATGGCCCATAACTTAGTAAAAAACAAAGCGACAGCGTTTGTAGCTTCTCCACATTTGCATCCACATGTTTTAGCTGTGCTAAAAACTCGCTCGGAACCTTTGGGCTTAGAGATGATTGTGCAAGAACCTGAACAATATGATTATTCGAAAGCTATTTTTGCAGCCATCGTGGCTTATCCGACGACGGAAGGAAATCTCAATGATTATCGTCAACTTTCAGCGAAACTTCAGGATCATGGAGCCTTGCTCGTTGCCGATGTGGATTTGCTTGCGCTGACACTTTTAACTCCGCCCGGAGAATGGGGCGCGGATATCGTCATTGGAAATTCACAACGCTTCGGAATTCCTCTTGGCAACGGAGGACCCCACGCGGCATTCATGGCCACCAAAGATACTTACAAACGTCTGATGCCAGGTCGCTTGGTCGGAGTTTCTGTTGATGCACAAGGCGCTCCCGCGCTGCGACTGGCGTTGCAAACTCGTGAGCAACATATTCGTCGAGAAAAAGCGACGAGCAATATTTGCACGGCGCAAGTTTTATTGGCGAACATGGCCGGAATGTACGCTGTGTACCACGGTCCTGCGGGACTTAAAAAAATTGCACAACGAATTCACCAGTTCACGCAAGCAACCGCCCTCGGTCTTGAAAAACTGGGTTATAAAATTCAAAACAATACTTATTTCGATACTTTGACCATTCAAACGGAAAAAGCCTCCGACATTCTAGCGGCGGGTGAAAAATTAGGACTTAATTTTGGACAGCCTTCGGCAGGCAGGTTGAGCCTTGCTCTCAACGAAACAACAGATCTTGAGACTCTCACTGAAATTCTTCAGGCTTGGAGTTTAGGCAAAACTCTCAATTTCACAGCACAAGAACTTTTAACTGAGATTCAAAAAAATAACTCAATCTGGTCAAAAGAATTTATTCGCACTTCGAAATTCCTCACTCACTCCGTTTTCAACTCTCATCACTCAGAGACTCAACTCCTCCGTTACATTTACTCCTTACAAAACAAAGATCTCACACTCACTCATTCGATGATTGCGCTGGGCTCTTGCACGATGAAATTAAATGCGACAACGGAACTAATTCCTGTGAGCTGGCCAGAGGTGAACAAGATTCATCCTTTTGCACCAAGTTCGCAAATGATCGGCTATTTGGAACTTATCAAAGATCTTGAAAACAAATTGTCAGATATCACTGGCTTTGCAGCAGTCACACTTCAACCGAATGCGGGCTCTCAAGGAGAATACACAGGTCTCTTGGTGATTCGCGAATATCACAAGTCGCGCAAGCAAGCTCATCGCAATGTGTGCCTTATTCCGAGCTCTGCGCATGGGACAAATCCCGCGACCGCGGCCATGGCGGGAATGCAAGTGGTGGTGGTGAACTGCGATCAAAACGGCAATGTGGAACTTCAAGATTTGAAAAATAAAGCAGAACTACACAAAACCAACTTAGCCGCACTGATGATTACTTATCCGTCAACTCACGGAGTATTTGAAGAGGCGATCACCGATATTTGCAAAATCGTCCACGAAAATGGCGGTCAGGTATATATGGATGGAGCCAACTTGAATGCACTCATCGGACTTTGCCGACCTGGTGAATTTGGTCCCGATGTTTCTCACATGAATTTGCACAAATCCTTCGCCATTCCACACGGCGGCGGTGGACCGGGAGTGGGTCCGATTGGCGTGGCGGCTCACTTAAAAGAATTTTTACCAAGGCATCCTCAAAAAACTGAGAGCGGACCAAGTCATGGAATCAGTCCGGTGAGTTCGGCGCCTTGGGGAAGTGCGAGCATTTTGCCAATCAGCTTGGCTTACATCGATATGCTGGGTTACGAGGGCTTACGCAAATCCACCTTGGTGGCCATTTTAAACGCGAACTATGTCGCAAAAAAACTGAATAAATACTTTCCTGTTCTTTACAAGGGTCGCGAAGGCTTGGTGGCCCATGAATGCATTTTGGATCTGCGCCCTGCTAAAAAGGTCAGCGGTGTTGACGTGAATGATGTCGCAAAACGCTTGATGGATTTTGGTTTCCACTCACCCACCATGAGTTTCCCTGTTGTGGGAACTTTGATGGTGGAACCTACTGAAAGTGAAAGCAAAGGGGAACTTGATCGCTTCATTCAATCAATGATTATTATTCATGAAGAGATCAGTGCGATTGAACAGCAAAAAGTAAAATTGGAATCGAGTGCTTTGGTGAACGCACCACATACGGCGAACACCTTGCTAAAAGCGGCTTGGGATCATCCTTACAGTCGCGAGGCCGCAGCTTATCCAGCAAGTTGGCTGAAAGCAAATAAGTACTGGCCACCCGTTTCACGTGTTGATAATGCCTACGGTGATCGTCATGTGATGTGTTCTTGCCCACCTCTTGCGAAGGAGTAAGCAAGGACACTTCGTTATTAATTCTTTGCTCGTAAATATTGAAGGGGCCACTGAACTTCATGAGCCAGTGCTTTTGCAGCTTGCAGAGGCCAATACGGATTGCGTAGAAGCTCGCGGCCAATTAAAACCACATCCGCTTTTTGCTCTACTAAAATTTTCTCAGTTTGATGTGGATCTGTAATTCCACCGACCGCACCCACAGGAATTTGAGCTTGCTTTTTTATTTCTTCCGCAAAAGGCACTTGGAAATTCGGGCCAGCAGGAATTTTTGCATAAGGAACAAGTCCCCCTGTTGAAACGTCGATAAAATCAATTCCGATTTTTTTAAGCTCACGACAAAAAACGATACTTTGCTCTAAATCCCAGCCGACTCCCTTTTCATCGGTCGCCCAGTCGGTGGCAGAAATACGAACCAGCACGGGCTTCTCCTGCGGCCAGAATTTTCTTAATGCCTCTGCTATCTGTAAAGGAAAACGCATTCGATTTTCCAAAGAACCACCATATTCGTCTTTTCTTAAATTTGAGAGCGGTGATAAAAATTCATGTAAAAGATAACCATGAGCCATGTGAATTTCAATACTATCAAATCCTGCATTCAATGCCCGTGCACTCGCCGCAAGAAAATCCTTTTCGACTTTTTTCATTCCGCTAGCGTCTAGAGCCAACGGTTTAGGATCTTTTGTATCAAAAGCTATAGCAGACGGTGCCACTGTTTGCCAGCCCCCCTCTCCGACAGTCAAGACGCCCTGGCCTTTCCAGGGCACTTGCACGCTGGCTTTTCTTCCCGCGTGCGCGAGTTGAATCGCCGCAATAGTGCCTTGCGATTTAATAAATTCAACAATGGGTTTCAAGGCCTGTGCTTGCTCTTCATTCCAAAGACCGACATCGTTTGGCGAAATTCTTCCTTCCGGAGAAACACCTGTCGCTTCCATAATAATCAAACCCACACCATCCGCCGCTCGCGCACCGTAGTGAGCCAAATGCCAAGGTGTTGCAATGCCACCGGTTGCCGAGTACTGGCACATCGGTGGCATAAAAATTCGATTTTTAATTTTTAAATTTCTTAACTGTAAAGGCAAAAAAAGCTGAGCCATTATTTCATTCACTCCTGAACGAATACTTTAATTACTGTTACTTTACTTTTGAAACTCGTATTTGTTTGCCATCAGCTCTTAAAGGGGCATCGCCGTCAAAACTTCCATTGATCATCGCACCATCAACAACCCTCTTAACTCCACTCGTTACAAAGTAAAACTTTATTAAAAACTTCTGCCCTTGATCATTTTGATATTGATAAGTCTCATCCCAACCATCAACCTCAAACACCGTTTGATCTGCCGCATTCGCAACGACACTCACCGATTCGCCGTTTCTGCCTGTGCCAGCGATGGTAACCGTGCCATCTGAATTATCACGGCAGTAAATTGTAGAAGTTTTTCCCCAATTAGCATATGGGATATTGTCTTTGCATAATTGCTCAACAGTTATTCCTAGTTTGCTGTACGGCTTTTCCACAAGTTCTTGTGAAGTCGAGGTCACCGCCCCAGCCGTCGAAGTGATTGCGAGTGTTAAAAAAATAAAAAATATTTTTTTCATGTGAATTTCCTTTTTATCGCAGTAGCCTTGTGGACTTATTCCTCAAATTTCCTCTACTAAAGTTGGTTTATTTTTAGTGCAAAATACTCGATATCAAAATAAATTTCGCCTGTTATTTTTTATACAGTTTGAATTGTTTACCTGAAAAACTTCTAGACACTCTCTTGTTGCTTAAATTGCTATTGAAGCGAAAACTTAATTTTGTGTCAAAATTTATCCAAACAAGACGCCAATATAATTTCTGCGAACGTAAATGATATCGAATGTAAGTAAAATATTAAAATATTGCTGAACAACGAAGTCTTGAAGAATCTGAAAAAGAGCTTTGTTTCCATCCCGCTAAAATTTGAGTAAAACTCTTTCCCTGCGTCTGCTGTGCAACCACTGTCTCCACCGCTTTGAATGAGTTTTGCTGAAAACGAAGAACCTCTTGCTGTATTTTTTCATTTGGTTCCGGGAAAGTAAAAGCACCAAGTTTAAACTCTTCACGCGGACCCGCATAGTAGTTGTAGGTCACATTTTTACTCATATTTTCTTCTTCATTCATGGGGCTTACGAAGGAACGTACGGCCTCTTCGGGATAACCAAGAAAAATACCAAGAGCTGCATTCGCTTGCAATTCGCCCTGATGCTTCTGCCAAGTAGATAACATCTGAAGGAATTTTTTCTTCGCCAGATGAACTGAGGAATTTTCAAACTCTATATCATCAAGCAGTTTTTTCTTTAAAGGATCGTTCAAGACAGCGGCAAAAGCCGCTTGGTTAATCACCAAATAATACACGAGCTCAATCTTTGGGTTCCATTCTGGACGCTCTGTTAAACGATGGATCTCAACGCCTCGGCGGCTTAATTCGTGGCGAACGAGTGGCCGAGCTAATGCTTCCTGCACCGCTTGGTCCCGCGCCTGCTCTCTGGGTAAACCCCAACTCAGAAATGAAACTGGTTTATCACCATAAAGAGTTGTTAAAAATTCGCTATGAAACAGATAATTAAGCCCTGCTTCACCAATGTCGTCCACTTCTGCTTTCGCTAAGAAGCTGAAAGTCGATAGCATCAAGATAAAAAAAGAAATATTTAACAGAGGCTTCAAATTCATGGCCTCAACGAGGAGCAATGGCTGTGCCAAGGAGAACGATTATTTAGGCTCGTTGAGAGCAAAAGCCTGACCAGAAACTTGACCTTCCTGACAAAAACCGTCAACTTAGGCCCATGTCTTTGATATTTATCCGACTCGACAAAATTGGTGATTTAATTGCTTCGATGTCTGTCGATCAACATTCTGCTCTCCAAAACGAAGAGATCACTTGGGTGATATCAAAAGGCCTCGCTTGGATTCCTCAGAGTGGTTTGCCAAGCCGAAAGCATTTGGAAATTCCTTCTTCAAAAAATAATTGGCAAAACGCTTATAAAAATCTTTTGAATTTTCTTCGTGATAAAAAGCCTCGCGGCGTGGTGGTTTTGTATGCGCCTTGGTGGGTCTCTCTGGCCTGCTGGCGAGCAAAAGTTCCATTGCGAGTTGGACGACTCAGCCAGTGGCACAGTTTTTTGTTTTTTAACCGTCGGCTCCGCCAAACACGAAGCCTCTCAGAAAAACATGAAAATGATTACAACTTAGAACTCATCGAATATGGGCTTTCTCTCGTTCACGAAAAAATTCCCTACTTTAAAATGAAAATCGACGGAAATCCGGGTTTACTTTCGCGCCAGGGAGTCCTCGCTAATGAGTACGTCGTCGTACACCCAGGAATGTTTGGCTCGGCACTCAATTGGCCACAGGCGAAATACAATGAGCTCATTGCTCGTCTGTCGGAAAAAAATATGGTGCTTGTCACTGGGACTAAAAATGATGAAAGATTTTTGACTGAGATCAAACCCCGGTGGCAAGGAAGTTCAAGAGTCAAAATTCTTCAAGATCAATTGTCTTTTGATGAATTACTGTCTTTGCTGTCCACCGCTAAATATGTCGTTGCTCCCAGCACAGGGGTTTTACACTTAGCTGCCGCCTTAGGTAAAAAATGTGTGGGAATTTACTCCCCAATTCTTGCTCATCACCCTCGCCGATGGGGCCCTCTGGGCTCAAAGGCAGGCTTTCTTCTTCCTAATGTCAATTGCCCAGCAAAAAACAAGTGTTTAGAATACAAATGTCCCCATTATCCTTGCATGAATTCAATTTCTGTTGAATCTGTGCTTTCAATGTTGGAATCTTCCCAACATTCACAGGTGGTTCAACATGAGTGATCGTACTTTCGAAATTCTTCCAGAGCTAGAGTCAAAAATCGCCGAAATTATCAAACAAAAATTTGCCATTGATATATTCGCAGAAAACTTCGCAAACTCCTCTGGTGCAAGAAAAATGGCTCAGGCAGTTTTAAAACTCAGCGATTTTTTTATTTCTGCGGAAGCCCAGCCAACTCCTTGGGAAGAGCCTTGGTGCCAATTGGCCTATCTTTCCTATTATATGATCTTGAATGAAATTCGCTGCCGAGCTGTTTTACAAGAAGCGGAACGAACAAATTATCTGAGCGGAGTCGAACAGGTCACTGATTTCGGTGCAGGGCTGGGAGCAGCAACTTACTCTTTGTCGAAGGTCCTTCCTTCTTCCACTCAATATGTGCACATCGAAAAAGCGCTCACGGCTCAAACACTCCATAAAAATATTTTTCCTGCGGACGCTAAGAACTCTCGCTGGACCGATTTGCCCGGAGTTCCCGCCAAAAATAGTTTAGGAGTTTTTTCTTTTTCCTTGAATGAACTTTCCGCTTTCCCAGAGTGGATTTTACAATTCGATCGCCTCATGATCATTGAGCCTGCCACCTCTCAACAAGGTCGAGTGCTTATGGAAAATCGCAAAAAACTCATTGAAAGAGGCTTTCATATTTGGGCGCCCTGCACTCACCAAGAAGCTTGCCCCTTATTAGAAAAAAGCAAAAATGACTGGTGCCATGATCGAGTTTTCTTTCAACAACCTGAGTGGTTTCAAGCCATTGAAAATCATCTTCCAATCAAAAATCAAACTCTCACTTTCAGTTATTTACTGGCCGCAAAAACTCCTCCACCAGCTCTCAAAGGCATGGCACGAATCACTGGTGATTTCCTTGATGAGAAAGGAAAATCCCGTCAGCTCGTGTGCCGAAATTCCGAGCGTGAATTCTTGGCCTGGATGCATAAAAATCTTCCAAAAAAAACGGAACCCCAAAGAATTCCACGCGGAGCGATGATTTATTGGCCTAGTGAATTTGAGCAAAAATCCAATGAGATTCGCGTGACAAAAGAAATCTCGATCCTTGCTCTTGACAAGAAGAACCCGAGTTAGGACAACAAGCCTAAGCCGCACTGGCCTTACTCCAGAAGAAGGAAATCCTATGTCCGAACAAAAGAAAACCCCACTTTGCGATGAGCACATTAAACTGGGAGCACGAATGGTTGATTTTGCCGGCTGGTACATGCCCGTGCAATACATCGGTCTTCGTGAAGAGCATAACAATGTTCGCAATAATGTTGGCCTGTTCGATGTTTCTCATATGGGCGAAATTCGCTTTAAAGGCCCAAAGGCTCTTGCAACTTTAGAGTGGTTGACCACGAATGAAGTTACCAAATTAAACGACGGCGAAGCTCAGTACTCTCTTCTTCCGAATGATAAAGGCGGCTTGGTCGACGACATTATTGTTTATTGTGTAAAAAAAGACGCGGATTATATGGTTTGCGTGAATGCTTCAAACAAAGACAAAGACTTTGCTTGGATGACTCTCAATAACAAAGGCGCCTCCATCATCGATGAAAGTTCTGAATGGGCACAGATCGCGGTGCAAGGCCCAAAAGCCCTTACTCTGGTAGATCGAGTTCTCGCTAACAACGCGTCTTCGATGAAATCTTTTACTTTTGTCATTGGCAAATTCAAAGGGGCCACTGTTGTCACCGCAACCACTGGCTACACTGGAGAAAAAGGCTGCGAGATTTTTATCAAAACCGCTGAGGCTCCGGCTCTTTGGCAAGCTCTCTTAGAGCAAGGCAAAGACTTGGGCGTACAGGCCATAGGCTTAGGCGCACGAGATACGCTGCGCACAGAAATGAAATACAGTCTTTATGGTCATGAAATTGATGACGTAAAAAATCCCTATGCCGCCGGCTTAGGTTGGGTGATTAAACCGAGCAATAAAGATTTTATGGGCAAAAAGCAGATTTTGGCGGATAAAGAAAAAGGCCTGAACCAACTTTTGGTGGGCTTTAAAATGCTTGATAAGGGAATTCCCCGCCAAGGTTACGAATTATTCGACAAAAATGATCAAAATATTGGCAAAGTAACTAGTGGAACGGTGTCCCCAACACTTGATGAACCTATCGGAATCGCGTACATTGCCACGCAACACGCAACCGAGGGTTCCGAATTTTTTGTCGATATTCGCGGTCGCAAAGTGAAGGCGAAAGTTTGCAAAACGCCTTTTATACAAAAATAGTTTCAACTTTTTACAGGAGCTAGCATGGCCACGTATCACATTCCAGAAGATTACTACTACTCGAAAGACCATGAGTGGGCTCAAGTTGATGAAAACATCGTCACCGTTGGTATCACGGAGTTTGCTCAGCAAGCTTTAGGCGAAATCGTTTATGTCGAACTTCCTGAAGAAGGTCAAAAAGTGAACCAAGGCGAACCCTTCGGTGTGGTTGAAAGCGTGAAAGCCGTCAGTGATTTGTATGCTCCTGTTTCAGGAACTGTCATTGAAGTAAACATGTCGTTGACCGACGATCCATCTGTGTTAAACGATAACCCAATGAATGATGGTTGGTTGATTCGCATCGAAATGGACTCTGAAAAAGAGTTGGCAAATTTGATGAGATCACCCGATTATAAAAAGCTCATTGCAGAAGCGAAGTAAATCAGTCAGCGCCCTAAGCTGACTTTGTTCAAAGGCCCTGCTGGTGAAATTGGCAGACACGCCAGACTTAGGATCTGGTGCCGAGAGGCGTGGGGGTTCAAGTCCCTCGCAGGGCACCATCTCTTTTTTCAAGATAAAATTGAATAGTTAGAGATGGTGAGAAGCGACTTTGAGGTCGCTTTTTTTATTTTTAGAATCGTCCATTGTTGCCCCCACTTTTTCAACTGAGGGCCTGGGACGCTTTTTTTGTCTTTGAAACTAAAAAGACTAAAATTAATTACAAACCTTAGCGTCTTGTAACATTTTTATTGTCTTTGCAGCCACGTCTAAAGAATATAAATCAACAATTGAATTGCCTCCGTAAGAATTCAGCATTGTGCTTCCAATATTTACAACAACCGGATTGTTTGAAGTGGTATCGATGCTAATGCTGCATTTTTCCAATACTTGTTCGGCCTCACAAACGCCTTTTTCAATTAACGAATCGCGAATCTCAACAAGAGATTTGAAATCTACATCATAAAACGTTACTGCTCCGATTTGTCTGTCGCCTTGCTTTAGCGCATAGATATTAATTGATAAGCCTTTGTTTAGGTTTGGCTTGATTTGGCAAGTGTCTGCAAATGCTATTGAAGAAAGACCGAGAGCTAGAATGACTAACAAATTTTTCATAAAATTCTCCTTTGTTTGAGCCTCTCAATTGAAGCTTATTTTATTAAGTAACGCCTTTGTGTTATAACTTATAACATCATTAGTGCTGTGCGTCAAGTCAATGTTATAAGTTATAACATTGCTGTAAATTTAAGGTAGACTTTACATAAATGACTACTGAGTTTACACCACCCATAAAAAACGATACGAAAGCTCTTATCATTCGAGAGGCGATGAAGCTGTTTTTTGAACACGGAGTTCATTGGGTGAGTTTTCAGCAAGTAGCAGATAAAGTTAAAATTTCTCAACCAGCTATTTACAGGCATTTTAAAGATAAAGATGATTTAGTTGTCGCCTGCACCCTAAAAGCGGCGGAGTCAGGTCGTCAACTGATTGACGAAATGGTGGCTGAACAAAAATTACCGTTAAAAAAACTTTTTGCTTACATTCATGGAAATTTGATTTGGGTTGATCAAAAGCGCGACGAGAGTGCGATGCTGCTAGCTATGTATTATTTCTCTCATATTAATCCACCACTCAATGAAATTTTACATCTCATTCATGCACAAAGTGTGGCTCGTATTAAGTTTCAACTTGATGAAGGAAATAAAGCTAAAAGTTGGAAAATCGAAAAGACAGAAGTTTTTGCAAGAGCTATTCATGACCTGTTAACGGGAGAAATGATTAAGACTTTTTATAGTCCTCAGGAAATGAATACGGAAGTGCGCATGAAGTTTTTAAAAAATTTGCTACTGTCCATGATCAAAGTTTTCGGACTTGTCCCACCTAGTCGTTAGGGTTTGAAAGTCGGGTTCCCCAGGATATTATCCTGGAACGACTAAATTCTCTCCGAATGAGAAAGGAACCCAAATGAAGAAAACCAATATTACGAACATAAGTCAATTGAGCCAGG
>CAIYID010000042.1 GCA_903926205.1 uncultured Bdellovibrionales bacterium | reverse complement strand
TAACCGAGGGTTTACATCGAAGAATGGATGAGATACAGAATAGAGCCTATGGAATGCATAACTTTGGAAATTATAGAATCAGAGTGAAAGCATATTGTAGCTAACAGAAACCGTGACTGCCCCTACCTTTGGTGAAGAACCTAAATACTCATCAGGCGCTCCCCGATAGGTCAAAGGTGCAACAAGTTCACCACTGGGCTGCCCAAGTATTTTCAAAACATCATTCTTTGTCATTCCGGATTTAATCGTGGAAGAACTTTTGGTGCTAAAATCTGTAGAATCAGAATCAAAAGAACTGCAATATGCTTTTCCAATTAGAACATCTTTTAAATACCAAAGTGTCAGCGCACGAACTTGAATTGTGCTTGGCTCGCGCGACAATTTGTTGGATGAATAGGAATAAATAACATTTTCAAAATCAACTCCGTCACGGAAAAAGGTTGAACTATTGCTTGGTCCTCCCAGAGCCTTCGTGACATCATCTTTGGTAGTCTTTCCTATAAGCAGACTTCCATTGGAGAGCGGCTTGAAATCGTGCCCTAGTTCGACGGTAGCACATCCCGTTAAAATAACCGCGCTCAAAATACTTAGAAGCAAACATTTTTTAGAATTATTCATAAATTAAATTTCCGCTATAAAAACTTAGAAAACAACCAAATTATCGCATCAGTTTATCTGTCTGCCAAAAGCCATCGTGCCTAATCCGTGCCAGATTCCTCGGTAAAATCCGGACAAAAAGTGGCGTAAGTACCTATTGGGTCCTGTTTGGCAAAAGGATCTTGCCCGCCGATACAGGGGGTAGGTTTCTTGAACAAGATCCGAATTTCAGAGGAAAAAAATGGGCTTCGTCCTGAAGCCCTGTGATCGCGGATAAATCGAATGGGTTTGTGATCTCGTTCGATTTTTTTTGCCGCTCCGAGGCCACTTTTGTGGCCAACCTAATCACAAAATTCTCGCATATCTCGTTATTTTCGGCCTCCTGATTCGGGTCCACTCTATGATTCTTCCGCTCTTCGAATCTTACCACTTGCTCCACATCCGAAACTCAAATCAAAATAAAAGCCCCTCGAAATTCGAGGGGCTTAAACTTACACGCCGACTTCAAATGGAGATTTGAGGCCATTCTTCAACATCACGATTGCTCGTCAAAATCATTGCTGAACTTTGTTTCCGACGATCGAATAAATCAAATATTTCTTCACTCACATCCCGTGGCATCGTCACAACGCCCCAGTCGTCGAGTATCCACAACTTCGAAGTCAAAATTTGTTTGAACAATAAATCCAAAGTATTTTTTTGGATCGCGATTCTAATCCGCAGGCTAAGCCGTTTCACGCTGGTGCAGAACACCGTGTGACCCATCTGTGCAGCCTGTAATCCAATGGCAATCGCGCAAGCAGACACTAATTTCGATTCAATCATTGTGTAATTCACCCTCCACCAATTTAAATTGCGAGAGTTGTGCCGTGCGGACTCGAATTTTGAGTAAGCATTTGAATGCTCGGCGAAAAGTTAGGTCTTTATTGAAAATTTAATTTTGGAGATGAATCAAATCTGCGCGGAGATCCGCGCAAGGCGAAATCACTTGTGATCACAGTGAATTCGAGAGGTTAATTCAGAAAATGAGTTTAGCTATCTGAAATTCGAGTGCACGGAATTTCGTGCATGATTTTTATTCTGGCTTTGGGACGTTGGAATTAATCCAAGCCTCGCGAAATAAATTCGAGAGACCTTCTTTATCAAGCTCACGCTTTGCTATTGCAATCATGGCATCATAAAACTTGGGCTGATCTTCTGGAAATTCATAGCCGTTCAACGCCAAAAACGTTAAGGCGGAGGCGAGGGCAACGCGCTTGTTGCCATCCACGAAGGCTTGGGACTCGGCAAGATGAAAGGCATAAGCAGCAGCTTTATCAAACACCGTTGGATAAAGGTCATTCACTCCGAATGAGGCTTGAGGTTGCGCGATCGCGGAATCAAGTCCGCCGTGATCCCGAATCCCATCCATCCCGCCATGCTCTTCAAGTTGGACCTTATGAATTTCAAGGACGATTTCCAAATTTAAATAAACAATTCCTACAAACTTCATTTAGCCAATTTCTTTAGAGTGGGGGCATGAATTTTCATCACCCGTTTTGCAACATTCATAGCTTCTTCTTTGAATTCCTTCTGAGTCATTGGCTCAAGGACAATTTTTGATCCCTCAACCGAGACTTTAAAAACAGTGTCTTCATGGGCACCAATAAGCCCAAGCAGGGTCTTATCTAAAAAGATAGCCTGAGAGTTACCAACTTTTTTAAGAGCTTTCGTCAACATGTCATCCTCCATATGTATCCATATTCTATCGAATATACATAGTTATAACATAAGTATAACATGAAAGAAACCACTTTTTGTAATACGAAACATCAATAGGTTCTATCTGACGTCTCAAAATAAGACAAATGGCCTGTTAGCGGTTACAACTTATTTAAAAAACTGGCTTTCCGCGGCCACCAGAAAAATTTCAATAACTGCGATTGGTGAGTTTTTATCTCCATCTTGGAGGCTTGCGTGGCCTTATTGTGGCCAACGGAATCAAAAAATTCTCGAAATCCCACAAAATTCCGATAAGTATGAGGTATGAATTGCTGTACAATCCACCCCATTTTCCCTCTAGAATTCACCTGGCGTGAGTTTTTCGGCATTGAGCAGCCGAAGTGTCCAAGACACTTAGATCCGGGCACGGGGAGGTTTTTACAGAGTGATCCTAACCCTGGGAAAGTTCAAACGCCAATAACAATTATCAACCGATATGCCTATGCTGGAAACAATCCAATACTCTTCAAAGACCCCTCCGGTGCAATCTTTGGGATTGATGATTTAATCTTCATCGCAGTGGCATCGTTGATCGAAACCGCGCTAACCAATAACGTCAAAGGCGGAAACTTTTTAACAGAGCTAGTAGATGCGATTGCCATCAATACGGTCCTGAGTTTTGTTGGAGCCGCCTTCGGTGGAAGCCAGCTTGGAGGATCAACGGCGTGGGCTGACGTTGGCAGTGCTGCGTTAAAAGGTGTCACGTCTGGTTTAACGTCTGATGCTATTACTGGTGCGGGATTGGTTGCTGCACACAACGGATGGGCTGGCGCAGATACAGTTTCCTTCGGACTCGATTTGGCAGGAGGAGCAGGTTACGCTGGCTATGCGTATAACAACGATCAACCAATCTCATCAACCATTGGTAATTTATTAACTGGTGGAGGTACGGGACCAAGTGGCATCGGCTTCAATATCACCGTGAATATTGGAACCGTTGCAATTCCGGCTACTGTATCGGTGGGGCACTAGATGAAAAATATATTTCGATTCATTGTCTTATTGAGTAGCAATGTCCTGATTACGGGATGCACCTTAGTTTCAATCAAAAGTGATATTTTAGACAGCGTACATCATGACTCCGTTGTAAACCCCGATCCTTCATTTCCCGTGAGGGTAATAAAACTAAGGGGTCCATATTTTGCTGACGAAGATATTGGAAATTCAAAAACAGGAAGACAGATTGTTTCTGATATACAAATAAAAAAACAGCAATTTATTGCGGCTGGAATTTCTGAATTAATAGTTGAGGTTAATGTAAATAAAAATTTCAAAAACACCTTCTGGGGTCCACTTTGTGTTCTGCCGGATATTAATGAAGGGGAAATTGAGGTCTCATGGATCGCCATCTTTTCAGATCATAGTAAAAATCAAATCTATTCGAGATCTGTGCCATACAAAGAAATTTGTGAATTCCTATTTTTTCCTTATGGTCTTACGATGGACATAATCCGACCAATTACCGGAAACTGGGATGAGTCACTTGGATTTTTTAATAATTTTATGGGAATGGCAGTTAGGGATATTCAGTCTGCTAATCTCAACGCCCTCATGGTGCAAGACCTAATTCAAAACAGATTCTCAATACCCAAAAGACCTGAATCTTCTAATAATACCGAGAAGCCAGATCGATGAACGAGGTCGGAGCGGGGGGAGTCTTGATTTCAGTGCCTAATTCGTGCCAGGAGTGTAGGCCACGCAGAAATCGTTGGAAGTATTTGATATGATTTGAAGTTTAAATTTCATGAAATGGCACCTCCTCCGTCCTGGGACTGAGGAGGTGCCGGAGGTCTTAAAAACTGGCTTTGTGGTTTTTGTTGACGCTGATTTCTATTCAATCTTTGTGTAATTCACCCTCCACCAATTTAAATTGCGAGAGATGTGCCGTGTGGACTCGAATTTTGAGTAAGAGCTTGAATGCTCAAGGAAAAGCGAGGTCTTTATTGAAATTTCAAATTTGGAGATGAATTAAATCTGCGCGGAATTCCGTGCATGATTCTTTGATATTAATTCAGATCGATTTTTTGCTGTCTTCATTCCGATGGCATCGAGCAGCTTTAGTCGTAAACTTTTTTCCCGTGGAATCTGTTTTTCTTTGCAAGGCTAGCAAAAATCTATACAGCCTGTTTGCCGCTCTGATAAGCGGGGGCAGACACTTTGAACGAGGTTGCATCCAAAGCCATCGTCTTCAAAAAGTTGAAGGTTTGAAATTTTGGAATTTTGCGACCACTCTTGATCTCAGACAAATACTCTGGGCTAACTCCCAAGTGCGCAGCGATGATCTTCTGTTCACATTTTTCACGATGAAGAATCATTGTGATAAAAGTCTGAATTTGCTGAACAATGGTGTCGACAATCTTGTCATCCAACCCACGGGCTTGGCTTGCGTTTAGCAGAAGTTCGCCACATGAACCGCATTTTACGATGTCACCAGAGAGCTTCAGGTTTACCGCTGGGTAGTCTTTCCACGGGAAAGAAGCCGTCTCCTCAGCAGACAGTCTTTTTAAATCCGTCGAACCGCAATTTCCACAACGCTTTGGCATTTTCATATCAACTCCCAACAAAACTTCAACCAACTGTCTTTCCACTCACGGTCTTCATCGGCTTTTCCGGTCGATGAAACGAAATCTCTTCCAACTGAGAGTTCTCAAAAATAAACTTCACATACCAGGGGCGACCATCAAACATCAGTCCATAAACGTCTGCTACTGAACCCCATTGCAAAAGCCGTTCAACAAAATCATCCGGCTTAAGTACCAGTAAGCCCTGAAGGATGAACTCAACGGCCTCCTCGTTGCTTTTTGGCGCATCGGTGGTCGCATATTCTTCGATCACCTTGTTAATAGACCTTGATGGCGCCGAAAACCAAATACACGTGCGATCACCGGAGGAACATAGCTGCTGAATCAAGTTGAGGTCGTACTTAGGTGTCTGGCTCACTTGGAAAGTGTAGCTTAATCTAGGATTAAGTACAAGGCTTAATTTGAGATTAAGTGTTAATAGGAGCTGAATTATTATCTGCTTAGATTCATTGGCGGCTTTAAGTGTATCTAGGCAAACGACAATTTCGAGGATTTTGTAGTTTTCGGTGGCCACGTCAATTTAATCCATGCCTCATTTTGAGACTAAATTTATCGGATTTACATCTGCCCGTGGCCAATTTTGTGGCCAACGGAATCAAAAAATTCTCGAAATTCCACAAAATTGCGTTAAACTAAAAAGATGGTAGCCACGATTTATCAACCCGTTTTCCCTCTAGAATTCACTTGGCGTGAATTTTTCGGCATTGAGCAGCCGAAGTGTCCAAGACTCATAATAGCGCGCCCTCAAATAAAATAATCCAGTATCTTCATCCCACTCACGTCCAGTGTATGTGAATGCCGTGTGCACCGGTTGAATTTTCGAAATATCGTTTCCGCCGACATCGGTAATTGAAATCACTTTTCCGAAACTTCGATAGTCATATTTCTGAAGCGTATTTCCCGTGGCATCAGCAATCGACGTAATCGAGCCTAAATGATCTTTGAGATAATAATAATCTCCAGCGACTTTAGCTAGTTTTGCCGAAGCACCAGCAGTTGTAATGTTCACCGCAAGTACATCATCAAGATAAAGCGGATTATGCGTGTATTGAGCAAGTAAGGCATTATCGCCGTCGTATTCGAAGATTATATTTTGTCCATCATACACATATTGTTTCGTGTAAGTTGTGGACGGGCCTCCGCCTGTTGGGTACACCGCAACTGATTTTGACATTCTTCGTCCTATGGCATCGTGGGTCTAGAAGATATAGACGGCCCTCCTTTTAACCGAGGGCTACCGACAAGTGGCATAACCATTTGAACGGTACCTCAATTTGGAGTTCAACAGAACATCCAAAACACTATTGAAGGAGCCGTCTATGAACGAAAAAGTAATACATATTGGCCTCGATGATCGACGATCAAGCTTTCCATGGAGCAGCGCTTATTCCAAGTACGGGCTTTTTATGACTTTTATTGCTGTTGCCACTATCCCATTCAAACTCAAAGTGTTCTGATTGTTGGTACCAATAGGCAAGCCATAAAAGAAACTTAAAATGTGCCATCAACTGCACCTTTCTTTTTATACACTATAGTACACTATACTAAATGTCAAGATTGTGGTGATTTCCGAGCCTATCTCATCAGGCTCAAATTTGGTGGAGGAAATCCCAGCCCACCAACTATTTGAAACTACACACTTAGCTTTTCGCTGTCCAAGAAAAGTCCAATCCGGAGCAGGCAAGCCAGGGAACTCAGTCGGGATAATACGGGAAATACAAGGCAATCAAAGCCTAACATCCTGACGAATTAAATTTAACGTCTGCCTTCAGCAGAATCTGCTCCTCCACCTGGAGCACCAGTTGTTTGCTTAGACAATTTTTTGGGGAAATCATTTTTAAACTTTACCACACTTTCCTCACAAGATTTTTTCTGGCAGCAACGAAATGCGGGACCAACAGGCGTACTATAGCCAATGGTATTCAAGTTGGTTCTTTCCCAAAGCCTACATTTGTCGTTTTTTGAACTTTCGGTAGTTTGAATGGCTTTAGTTTTATCATTATAGGTAAATTCGCAATTTGCTTTATCTTCCTGGTCATAACCATAATTTTGAACTTTAATTTTTACGTCATCACTGCCTGCGGTATAAAAGAACTCATAGGCCGGCATATTTTTCCTGTCGCCAGATTTTTTTTGAAATGCTTGAATTTTCTTGAGTTTTCCATTTTCACATTGAAACTCATTCAGACCTTGGTAATCACCCTCGGTAAGTCTTTCAGTAATAGTGCCTGAGTGGGAGAAAAAAGGACAGTCATCAATCCCCTCATTGCAACGTATATATGTTCCAACCGAGTACACATAAACCGTTCCTGCAATATCAGAAGCTTTAGAAATCGCCGCAGTCGCCAATTCACCCATTGGCTTTGCAACATTTCGATCAAGGGCATCCAAAGCATAGAGCTTATAAAATGCCGCCTTCTGCGCAAATGTTAGCTCTTTTATTTCTTCAGCGTAAGATTTTTCAATCAAAATACTCAGCCAAGAAACTTGGACTTGTCCCACCTAGTCGTTAGGGTTTGAAAGTCGGGTTCCCCAGGATATTATCCTGGAACGACTAAATTCTCTCCGAATGAGAAAGGAACCCAAATGAAGAAAACCAATATTACGAACATAAGTCAATTGAGCCAG
>CAIYID010000041.1 GCA_903926205.1 uncultured Bdellovibrionales bacterium | reverse complement strand
ATAGGGAAAAATTGCAAACTACGCTTCCTGTAGGAAAAAAACTTGATCAGGATAAAATGCTCAATTAATAATCACGTCGCTGCCGCTCCGCTGGTGCACTCGAATGAAAGCCGGTGGTGGATCACGATGAAATCAGCCACGTAGCGCAGCTGGAGCGTGAAATCACCGCAGAGCGTGTACGTACGGGTTTAGTAAACGCACGTGCAAAAGGTAAAAGGTTAGGCGCACCGAAAAAGCAGCTGAATACGGAGTTATTGCAGAAGCTGCATGTCGAAAATCTCCCATATTCCGAAATCGGTCGATTGCTAGGATGTAGTGCCGCGACCGTTTGTCGTGAATTACGTCGCATTTCACAAAGGGTGGCCCAATGAATTGTGAAACATGCTCAGCCATTTCATTAACAAATGTTTTTGAAATGTACTTGGGGTTGTCTCAATCGCTCCGTGCCGATACATCGGTCAAATATGCTGGCATATCGGATTTGTGCCGTCATGTCGGACAAATCATTAAGCATGTATCAACTCGATCCGATGGACTTGGTGCATGGTCTTAAAACAACAACTGAAAACACTTCTTAGAAAAAATGACCTCAACGCTTCACAGCTTGCGCGGAAGTCTGGCTTACCAAGGCAGACTATCAATGATTGGTTGGCAGGCTCACCCCCGCGTGACGTTCGCCAAATTAAAAAAGTTGCAGATACATTCGGCGTGAGCGTTGATCATCTATGCTTTGGCAGTGCTGAAGAGTCTGAATCAAAACAGACAGACCTTTCGTCGTTGCTTGGGGATGAGTGGATTGGCGGGGTCTTTGAGATGAAAATTCGGCGGGTTAAAATCAACAAGTAAAAAGGAATGTTATGAAAACCACAATTCTGCTATCTGTGCTTATCCTTATTTCAGCGACTACAGCCAATGCTGATGACTCCTCTAAGAAACAACTCATAGAAGCAATTCGCATGAAGCCAAAATGCGACGTCAGTGCAGTTGACGAGTTGACGAAGAGTGCGCGCGCCAATTTATCTGAAGCGGACAAAGTGGAAGTTATTGTAGAAAGGCTAAAAAATCTCGATGACTGCCAACCGAAAGAAACGACGGAACCCGACCCAGTGAAAGGAAATCAATATCGCCTCACGGCCTACAAACAAATCTGGAAGAGTTGGCATGAGGACTTTTTTCCAAGTTCTATGAAACAACTGAAAAAAGATTTGCCGATTGATGAAGGCGAGATTGGAAAGCAGGCTCACTCCGTTGGGGTTATCGTTGGACAAGCTCAACTGCTATGTAAAGCTGGAAACTCCGAAGCTTGTACACTTGAAAAGTTAATTAGTTCCACTATGCCAAATGAAATCGCGGAACTTGAGAAAGCTAAAAATAAAAAATCTTCTGGCTCTTCTAAGAATCCGTGTGATCTCGTTTTCAATGACACGAGAGACGATTACAGATGTGAGGCGGATTTAGAGAAGAAGATGCGCGGAACAAGCAGTCTTAAAAGTTGGATGAGTCTACACGCGATCGTAGCCGCAACATTTCGATTAGGTTCGCTCACCAATGACTTAGCTATGTACTATTCGCCCGATTATGCATACGCAATTGGTCTAAAAAGAGCTACGGTAAAACGTCAGCTTCAAAAAGACATGGAACTACTTGAGTCTGCTGATTGCGTTAAATACGGAGGAGAAAAAACAGGAAAAAATCTTTTAGGATTTCCTGTAAAGATCAAAGTGTACGAGGCTGTTAAATGTCCTAAGGGGCTAGAATCCGACCCTAACGGATAAAGCCATCAGCAGAACTATGTTATTAAATCCATTGAGGGTCTTCGAAATACCCATTTTTTGACCCTGAGTGTCCGCCTCAGCCGATTCGGCGTGCTCTGAGCAAACTGAAATGCTATGTTTCAGGCGTTTGAAATCAGGAGATGAAAATGAGATTTGCGATGGTAGATGGTGAACGCAAAGAGCCCGCGCGCGGACTAGCTGGGACCTGTACAGGCTGCCATCAACCTACTGTAGCGAAGTGTGGCGAAATCAAAGTTCATCACTGGGCACACAAATCGAAACTTGAATGCGATCCGTGGTGGGAAAATGAAACCGAGTGGCATCGGAATTGGAAAAAGCATTTTCCAGAGACGTGGCAAGAGGTTCTTCATAAAGCGGATAGCGGAGAGTTTCACCGTGCAGATATAAAAACGGATAAAAACTGGGTTGTTGAATTCCAATACTCACCAATGTCATCCGCTGAACGTTCATCAAGAAATGCCTTTTACGAAAAACTGCTTTGGGTCGTACATGGTTTAAGGCGCAAAAAAGATCCAGATCAATTTTTTAGCTCCCTCAAGGTGGTTAAAACTGTAGAGGATCCAGTTTTCAGGCGGGCCTGCGATGTAACCTCCGACAAGAGCGCGCTCTTGCGAGATTGGAGTAATGAAAAAGCGCCAGTCTTTTTTGATTTTAACGAGCCAGAAATACTTTGGTGTCTTCTCCCGCGAAATGCCGAAGGTAAAGTAATCGTAGTTGAGGTCATCCGGCAGCGATTCATTGACTTGCATCTGGCCAATTCAATTTCATCTAGTGACATCTTCGGCGAACTTTTCCGCTTTGCTGCATCAGCTACTTCTGCTGAAGATCTCTTTCTGAAGTTTCACTATTTGAGACAAGACGAGAAACGACAAAAGCAATTGATAGCTGAGGAAGCGTGGAGAAGGAATCCATTCCGCAATCAGCGGGCAAGTCGTCGGCTCTAAATGTCCTAAGGGGCTAGAGCCCGACAGCAGTGAAGTGCCGACAAAGGAGCTCAGCCTGAGGTATTGTCCTGAAAAATATCAATACTAAAAGGTTGGGACTTTCGACGTGGTTGATTCAATATGGAACACAATTAAAAATGAAAATTGGACCATAGTTCATTCAGAAAAACGGGGCTTTGGTCGTTAAGCAGGAATAAGAAATTCAAAGGATCACAGCAAGGGGAGCAAATGAAGAAAATACTAATTCCAGTGTGTTTAGGACTAGCTGCATTGTTATCTGGATGCGCTCATATCAAAATAGTTTCGTTTGATAACACTGACAGAACAGTGGTGGTTCAGGGTGGTAAATGGGCAAGTGACGACGACTATGAAAAGGCAGCCAAAGAATGGTGTAAATCAGCCTCAGTCTCGCTGTTAAACATGAATCAAAGAACAGTAGGGTCTTACACAACCGCAACCACCAACGTATCTGGTAGTACCTATGGAAACAATTTTAGTGGAACAGCAAATGGTACTGCAACGACGGTGGGAATCCACAGGTATGACCGAAAATACAAATGTGACTAAGTATGTCTAAAGAATTTTGTACTGCATGTGGATATGAAGGAAAATCAAAAAAACAAACTCCAGGGAGTTTCCTGATGGAAATAATTCTTTGGTGTTTCTTTTTTATTCCAGGAATTATTTACTCAATCTGGCGAGTGACTAACAAATTTTATGTATGCCCAAAGTGTAAAAATAAAACGATGATTCCAGCAGACTCTCCAATGGCACTGCAAATAAAAAAAGCCGTCAGTAGATAAAGAGAAAATAGCCGACTTACTTATCGCCAGTTTTTCCAATTACGTAATCGACAAGCTTCCAAAACACAGTCAGATCACCAGCGCTAGCCGCCACCAAGATTTCCCGCAGGATCAACTCTTGGGGCTTGTCGATTTTTTGATCTTTTAAAAGGTTTTCCAACTCTTCAAGTGGACTCATTAGCGCAGTGGAAATAAATTCTCGATGATTTTCGTAGTCCATGATTTCTCCGGTGAAATTTCATACTAATTTTAGTTCTATACCGACCAAGTTGCAATTTTTGCTAGATTTAAGCTCAATGCGGATTCCTCCGCTGAAAACTCAATAGGCACTTGTTCTTCCCTCAAGGTCTTTGCAGTCTTTAAAAGCATTTCACAAAGCTCCTTTGCTGAAAGCTCAGAGAGGCTTCTGGCCTCCAATTCGGCAGACAGGCGTTTCTGTAGATTTGCAAATAATGTGAGTCTTTGCTCCTTATTTATCTGCAGCTTTTGAATCAAGGCATCACGCTGAATTGCCTCTGCATTTTGAAGCTCAATTTTTAGCTCACGCGACCACGTGATAGCGGTCTGTTTGGCAATACCAAGCTCTTTTGCAATTGAATCAAAGCTGAGCCCCTGAGAACGTAACTCGATCAGACGTTCCTTTTTCTTTTGCGGAGTCATACTATTTGGTTCCATTTTTTCAGTTTAAATCTTTGTGCCTGAAAAATCCATAAGTACCTCCGTTGAGGGCAAAGGATAGCAAAGATAGCAATAATAGCAGAACACTGCCGATTGTTAAAAGAATAGGTCGGTTGAATCAAAAGTAGCAACGCAAGCCGTATGCCCATCGAGCGTTAGTTCAATCCGGTATGCGTCTTTGAATGGAATGTTAAAAATTGGAATTTTTAAAAACTCTGGCAGCATATAATTTGTTTGCTCCCAGGTGAATAAAGGCGCGAATGGGTCATTTACTGCCGTGAAGCTGATTTTTAAATTGAAGGGTCCGTGATTTGTTGGATTGCCGTGTCGATGAAATTTTAGTGTGGTGTGCTCCTGATCTAAACTCGCCTCTTCAACAAAATTCCATACTCGATGAAAAAGCTGATACTGGGGTCCGACACCGATCTTTTTTCCCCATTTTCTCACAGAATCATTAGGCAATAACTTCAGTAGCGTTTGATGTTCCGCAGGAGTCCTACACCAGATGTTTTTAACGTAATTTGTAGATAGCTCATTTGGAACAATGACCTCCGCATGACGATGATATTTTATTTTATTTGCATCTGCCTGTGCAAGGCCCCATAGACTCGAGTCATGATAGATTTTTTCAAAAGGTAGTGCTGAAAGAAAATTGTAGTCCGATCCAATATTTGCATTAGTGGACCCCAGATTTCCGTCACTAAAGCGGACCCCTGTTTTCGTTAAGATTGATTTTGAGTCCAATAGAAAAACTATTGGCACAGGACAATGTTTGTTAGTTTTACCCGGAGCAAAGCCTTCAATATTCCATTGCATATTTGTCAAAGGTCGAAAATAAAGCCGGACATTTTGCAATATTGAATTAGCAGTGTTCTGAATTACATTTGGGTCTGCAATGTCTATCGGCAAACTTTGAGTTGATTGAAGAACTGCTCGGCTAAGAAACTTGTCAGAAGAAATTATTTTTACTGCATTCTTTAGATCCGTAAAATGGAATAAATATTTAGGCCACCATCGCCGAGAAGGTGTCTGCACAATCCAAGGCTCTTGTTCCAGAACATCTACAAAAGTTTCAATTTGTAATGAGTCAGGCTTGATGCTCATTCTAACTTACTGCACTTGGAGCCTGTGCAACTGTTTTCATCTTCTGCTGATTGGATGACGGCGTTAGCTGAATGCCCAGAGACTCACCAACAGTATTTAATTTTTCGTAACTTTGAGATACCTGAGTAAGACTACAGTATGGCAGCTTAGCCAGGACAGCGATGACATATTCGTAAGATTCCGCTATTGCCATAGGCGCATTTTGGCGACTTAAAAATCCGTAGCTTTTCGTGTGTGACCAGAGTTTATGAATATCTTCGTGAGCAATGGAGTATATTTTTTCCTTATTTTGGCTAAAAATATCTACGCTTTGCTCTGTCATTTCAACAAAGAATTTCTTGTGAGAAATGGGCGTCTCCAGCTCACTAGATCCATATAAAACAACTTCCCTTTTAATATCAGACTCAAGTTCTTGGTAACTTAAATACTCCGGCTCTGTTCGCAACCAGCTCGATATACTCTCCAGATCCTTATGCTCAGGAACATAGTTTGGGGTCGTGTCCTCTAGATAAATAAAAACGCTTATGGGGATTGGATTTAAGTATTTTTCCATGAGAGGCATTACATCTTCCCATGAAAGCTCTCCATTTCCACAACCTAGCTTAGGAAAAGCGATACTTGTAATCTGATGACGCAAAAATGATTCTTTGAAGTTTTTTAAGCCAAGCTCAATATATTCCATCTTCGATGACTGCTTCCAGGTCGTCTTAGTTGGAAAGTTCAAAACCCATTTGTTTTCTGTTTTGTACAACCATAACTTACCTACGGTTAACTGACCATTGTCACAGAACTTGTGATACTGATTAAACATATCAGGAAAAAGAGACTTGAACTCTTTCGCCAAACCTTTGCCCATTACGCCGACAGTATTGACGGGATTTACCAATACCTTTGCTGGAGAAGTAAAAATATTTCCTTTTACATACGTGATCATCTGGAGTCCCTAATTAAGTATATCAAAAACAATATACCCACAGCAATGGCAATGCCGTCACCAAAGATCAACCGTTTGTGCATTTTGTCCGAAGCTCGAAGCAAAGATCCGTATCGTTTTTTAATCTGTATCTCTTGCAAGATACAAAAATGCAGCAAATCGGGTTATTTCGGATGATTTCGGGTGATATTTAAAATTATCGGACCTATCGATTACTCAGTCTTAATTGTTTGTTTTTACTTACGAATGCTTTAGAAACCAAAAAACCAGCGGACGCTGGTTAGTGGCAATTTAGGCTCTTCACACTTCAGAGTATAAGGCAGAGCATTAAAAGAAATAAGCACAGCTAAGTTTTTGGTTCTCCCTCAATGACAGGGGCAGTCAGGGAATCTGTTAGAATGTTTTTACTAAGAAACGTTTTAACAAAAGGAACCCCAAATGCCCCCAATCGTTCACGAACCTATCATTGGATTGCCCGATTATAAAATCATTTCCT
>CAIYID010000040.1 GCA_903926205.1 uncultured Bdellovibrionales bacterium | reverse complement strand
GTAAACTGCGACGACTTCGTGGCGGAAAGGAGCAGATGAAAATATTTATCAATACATTGAACGGATTTGACTCTGAACAAAAGGCGGCCTAAACAACAATTGAGCCCGGCCGAACTCTAACGGCAATCGGGACAAGTCCCCATTATGACCGTCTAGTAATAAAAGCTAAATCCAATCTAGTTTAAAAGAATGTCTGAGGAAAGCCAGCAGGGACTTCCTTGAAATCCGGACTCTGGTCTAGATTTTTTATCTTTTTCCTCCACTGTATCAAGTTAAGAAAAATTGTACCGAAATGATATTTAGGTAAAAGGTGACTAAAATATGGACATTCATAAGCAGCATATCATAGAGAAAAAAGGTATAGACGAAATCGAGAGACATCTTCGCAACTACGTCGAAAGCTTTAACTCGGAAATTTTCGCTCTAGAAAAAAGCTTAGAAGAGACGCGCACACAATTAGTTGAGGCTCGGAATCAAAATTCAAATCTAGAAAAAGAAAATTTCAATATATCTGAGAAAAACAAGGAAACAAATAAGCAATCATTAATTTTAGAAAATCGTTTGAGCTATGAAATGTCGGTATTAAAATCAGAAACCGAGCAAAAAAATATCAAATTGAGTGAACTTTCTCAAGAACTACTGTCATTAAGAAGTCAGTATCAACAGGCTGTTGACGAACGAAGAATAAGAGATCAACAGGACCTTGCTTTAGCAGAAGAAAGTGTTCGTTTAGAGGTTGAATCGCAAAAATCGAAAATTTTTGAAGAGCGTCGAATTCAACAGATTATTGAAGAAAAAGATGTTGAAATTGAAAAAGTAAAACAAAATATTGCAGAACTTAATATTTTATTAAGTAAAGCGGAAAATGAAATGAACTCTCGCCAAGAGAGAATCTTAGATCTAGAAAATCAAATTGTGACTTTAACTTTGAATATCTTAACTCTTCGTGAATCTTTTGATGAAGCCATCGCCCGCGAATCAATTTTAAAAGAGCGTCAATTGAGGGAAATTCGTTTTCTCGAAGAAAAGAACTCGAAAGAGTTATTAAACTCTCGAAATGAAACAGAATCACTTCAAGTTCTTCTCAATTCAGAAAAAGAAAACTCGTCATTGAAAGATGCTAAAACGGCAGAGCTCAGTAGACAATTATCTTTCGAGCGCGAACGTTTAGCTCAAGCTATGGCTCAAGCAACTGAAAGCGTAAATATAAATCAGTTAGAAGTTAAAGAAATAAAGCGCCTGTGTGAAATAGAAATTTCAACTCTCAAACTATCGTTTAAAGAGAAAGAAGAACGGCACGAGGAAAAGCACAGGGCGGAATTAAATGATCATCTCCAAAAATGCCAATTTCTAGTAGACGAATCTGAACAAAAAGTTTTCGATATCGAAATTCAGCTAAATCGTCAAAAAGCAATGCATACTGAAACGTTAGCGGCGCTAGCAATCAAAGCTGACGCTGAAAAACATGAGCTCATTCAAAATGGACGTCGAGAACTTGATCAAATGATGAATGGTTATGAAAAGAAGATTTCTATCTTGGAGAAAAATCTAAAAGAACAAGAGAGAATTTTTCAAAATGATATGATGGAACAAAAAGAACGCCAAAAAACTTTAATCAGCGAACAATTCGCAGAGCAACAGCACTTAGTCGATTCCGCGAAGTTAAAAATTATGGAAAAAGAAGCTGAATTCGATCGTCAAAGAGCAATACATTCTGAAGAATTGAACGAGTTAAAACAAAGATTTGAGAATGATAAGCTTGAGTTGATTCAAGCTGGTCGTAGAGAATTTGATCAAATGAAAGCTAACTATGAAAAAGATCTTTCTGTCTTGGAGCAAAACTTGAGAGAGCAAGTACATATCTTTAGAAGTGACATGGAGGAGCAAAAGGAGCTGCATAAAACACTTGTCAATGAGCAATTAGCAGAACAACAGCGGTTGGTCGATGATGCGAGAGAAAAAGTAGCCAAAAAAGAAATTGAATTGGATCGCCAGAAAGGGATTCACGTATCAGAACAAGCTCAATTATTTATTAAATTTGATGCTGAAACAGCTCGGTTAGAACAAAAAATTCAAAATATGACTCAACAGTTAAATCGAACTATTCAGGAAAAGAAAAATGAGTCTGAGAGACTTGCTGAGAGAGAGAAACAGTTGAATCATTACTATCACTTTGTTTGCCAAGAAAAAGCAAAGGATCAAAAAATGCTTCAATCATTAGCACGGCAAATCAACTTTGCAATAACACTTCATCCGCTGCAGGATTACCTTGCCGTTACTGAGAAAGAGCTTTCGAGGGTAGAATGTGAGTTGAAAAAAACGCCCAGCATCTCGCCTTATCGTGCACAGTATGAGACTTTGATTGACCAGCTTGTTCAGCAAAGGGACTTTATGCGCTCTTTGATTTCAAAAACGGAAAAGAAATTATTACAGCACACTGAAACCCTCGATCGTTTGGCTCGTGGAACTTTAGGTACAGCGGCTCCGCCGCCTCCACCGGCGCCAGAAATGGGATTAGAAGCTTAAAACAAATGTCCCACAGTTATATCCACTGTGGATTGCAATAAGATGACATTTCCTCCTCTGTCGAGCGATTCTGATCGTGAAAAGGAAAACTGATGATTTGGGTATTTATTGCTTTGTATAAAGCCCGAAAAAGAACGACCAGTCGCTTAATAAGATGTAAAGCGATTAGTTAATTGGTGTTCAATCGGAGTAATTATGCGCATTAAAAAAGGCAGTGTCTTGGTCTACCGGCTATTCGATATCGCCGAGGAAATTAATATTTCTAAATTAGAATCCATCCTTCGTGACTATCGGGGCCCGGATAGGTTTCAAGTTCCCAAATACATAGATCGCGCGATCGTGATGAAGAATCCACCCGTGAGCTTCGGCCTAGGGACTGAAATCTTGAAATTAAAGGATCGTGAAATAAAACTGGACGCCCTTGTGAAGCTTCGAGATTTCGGAACTCTTTCGATTATTTATCAAATCAATATCGAGCCCGGAATGGAATGGTCGGATCTTTTAAATCTTGCCGTGGATCTTGAGGTCGGAACAGAGATTGACCAACTGGCGCAACAACAGGTCAAAGAGATTATGTCGGCCATTGCGCCAGCGGTGAAGAAGCCAACAGCTTGGAAGACTTTTGAAGATTATATTATTTATTTTTTTGAAGAGATTGAGGGCCTTCAAAACGCTAAAGATCTCATGGAAAAGGTTGACGTTGCGGGGCTCTTGAGCTCCGAGAATAAAGTTCGTCTGTCAGAGTCGACACGTAAATTGCTGACTGAAAACATTTTTCAATATGGTGAAAATGATCTGACGTTGATCGAGTGGAATTCAGCCATAGTGATCGAACCTGGTGGAGGACGGGAAGTTCCAGATATTCTGGAGTTTGCTCTGACTCATCTTCTGGAAATGAGATATTATGATGAACTTCTCGATGATCGCTTGAATTCACTTTATGATTCTATCGAGGAGCGCAAAAACAGTATTTGGTATGGGAATTACGGTCGTACACAAAAAGAGGCCAGTTCTCGATATATCGAGTTTTCAGAATTTATAGAAAGAGTGGAAAACTCTTTGAAGGTGGTCGGTGATTTTTACCTCGCAAACCTTTACCGGGCGGCCACCCGGCGTTTTCGGATTTTTGACTGGCAGCAAAGCACCACTCGCAAAATGAATTTGCTAGCACAAGTTTCAGAGCTTCTTCAGGGTGAAGTGAATACGCGTAGATCTTTTTTGTTGGAAATTGCAATCTTTCTACTGATTGCGTACGAAGTAGGGATCGCAATTTTTAAGAGCTGAAAGAACTGGTTCTCCCTCAATGACAGGGGCAGTCAGGGAATCTGTTAGAATGTTTTTACTAAGAAACGTTTTAACAAAAGGAACCCCAAATGCCCCCAATCGTTCACGAACCTATCATTGGATTGCCCGATTATAAAATCATTTCCT
>CAIYID010000039.1 GCA_903926205.1 uncultured Bdellovibrionales bacterium | reverse complement strand
TCTGCCACCGAATTAATTAATTTATATACCGCCCTTAATTTTACTACCCATAAATCAGAAGAACAGCTCACAATCTTTCCCAGTTCAATGTGGCCCTGATCCCCACCACTATCCTGGCGTGATTCGGCTTTACAGAGCTCCGTCGGTCCCAATTCAGTAGGATTCAAAATATAGGGCGGAACTCCTAAAACTCCACCTAAAGAGTCACTCATTAATGAAATAGCCGGCTGCTCATTTGACCTTAACCGTTCACTGATGAGTCGACCAGTCGAGTCGGACTTATTATAGTTTTCCCAATCACTCAAGGCCGCCAAAAATTGTGATTCAAGGTCAATTCCAGCGCGTACAATACGAGCTTTTTTCGATACTTGGACAACTTGTTTTATTAAGCCTGCCCCTCCCAAAGCTACAACGACAATAATGACAAGAGAAATCATAAGTTCTATCAAAGATAGTCCTTTTGAATTCAGTCTCAAAGTAAGACAGTTCCTCAAAAACAGAAACACACCACACCCCTTAACTTAAAATGATAAAGACTTTTTTCTTATTCTACAAAGGCTTATTTGAATTTTCTAATTATTCATCAAATTGGATCTTTAAAACTTTCTGAGTTGATCACCAGATTCAATTTTAAAAAAAAATCTAAAAATGAGACTTTGGTTTTACTTTGAGAGAAGTTCTCTAACAAAATATCACTCACTGGCTTCACAATTAAACCTCCACACTCAAAAAGAGAAAATACCTCTTTTATCAAGAACGAAATTTCAGCAGCAGTGCGTTTAAAGCAAAAATTAAAACAGCTTTTCAAATTTCGAATTCCACCAACGCTTACCGCTCAAACGAATTACACAGAATGTCAGCGTTTAACCTCCGAACAAGCTTTGCCTTAACAAAGACTGATATGAATAGTATTTTACTATAATTTATTTTGCAAACGCACTTTTTTATAAAACTCCTCATTAAAAAAAAACTGAGGTAGCGTTCAAAATTGCTTCGGTAAAAAGGGAAATTAATCTCACCGAATTTGCAAGTGTCTAATTTTAAAAGGAGCTATTTATGAAAATGTTGTTTGCCTGTATTTGTATGATGATAATTACTAGTATCGCCTCAGCAGGAGTTCTGCCACCGTTACCAACGCCAACTCCAGTTCCAACTCCGGTTCCAACTCCAGTTCCAACTCCAGTTCCAACTCCGGTTCCAACTCCGGTTCCAACTCCGGTTCCAACTCCGGTTCCAACTCCGAGCCCTAATACCTTCACTTGGATTAATGCTAATATCATTCAGCCAAAATGTTTTATCTGCCATAAAGCACTATTCAAAACATACACAAGCTTGATGACTGAAGTAACTCCAGGCCAGCCGCAAAATAGTAATCTCTACCTCATAACAAAATCAGGAGACATGCCAATGGGAGGAAATCCACTTTCTGACCTGGAACTTAATGCCATTCAAACTTGGATTTTAGAAGGAGCTTTCAATAATTAGCACTTCGAAAAATCGCTGAGTCGGCTTCATAAAATCGCCACGAAGAAAGAACTTTTCGTGGCGATTTTCACTCACTAAATTGAATAAATGATCTATAATCATGTGAAAAAATTATAATATCTTTTTTGCCAGCCTTCGTGTGATAGGAAGGGCTCTAACTATTCTCGATAACTTCAAGAAGTAAGGCTCGACAGAAGCGCGTTTTGACTACTGTTAGCTTATTGCCAACGCAAAAAGTTATTACCGCTAAATTTTTCAAAAACTGTCAGAATAATAACAGGCGAAATTTATTTTAAGTTCATGCATATTTTGTCCATGAAAATTAAAATCATTTTTTTAAACATCTTACTCATTTTTTCATTTTCAATAACTCAAGCCGTGACTCTGAATCAAACTCTGACCCAGAGCTGCTCTAATAGCCTTTGCGGCCCAGACAGTGCCATTGTACATCCCTTTGATCTATCACTTGAACTAAAAAAAACCACGGAACAAATGGTCTCCACTCGATTAAAAAAACCAATTCAAAACTATATGGGGCGAGTGATTAATCAAACGCTGCTTCAAGATAAAATATTTAAGAACCTTTTTGAGCAAAAAGATCACTTGGCGGTGACTCCAGAACAACAGGGATTAATTCAAGCCCTACTTTATTTTAAAAAACTTTCTGACTTCATGCCAACGCTTGAAAAACAAACTGATGGTACTTATATTTTTAATCAAGAAAAACTAAAAACGATTCTTGGCAATCCAACTCCAGATGAACTGAACGCGGCCTCATCCTTAGTCAATATTGTTAATGATTTATTGATGATTAACTCATATTCGAACGAACCTCTCGAGATCTGGATAAAAGCCCTCCATCCAGATAAATCTTTTACCGAAGCCATTCAATTAGAGGCCAATCTCATTCAAATTCTTTCGACGGAGCTTGAAAAAATCGCTCCTACAGCTTTTGCTATTTTTCCAAAAAATCTTGTTGTATCCAAAACTCTGAGTGGCCAAGTTCTCTCCTCTACCGACAAAAAGTCCTTATTAACTTTAAGTTTTCGTCAAAAACTTATTTCGAAATTGCTACAGCCCGATTTTCAAGAGAAGTTTAGAAAAATTCCATTAGACATTCCTGCCTTTTTATCTGGCTTTCAGAAAACTTATTTAAATAGCAAAGTCGCCAAAGCGATTCAAACACCAACCACCATCCGGGCGATTTTTCAAAATTCAGTCAATACTTGTATGGATCGTGTGGCTTACTCCTATGGCGCTCTTCCGACAAAGGAAGCGACGGCTGAATTTTTGCAAAAATTTTTCCTTCTTCAAACTATGACTCAACAAATGATCGAAGAAAAAACAAAAACATCACTGGTCTCAAACCTCAATATTGAGGTTCTCTTGCCTGAAATTAATGAAAATTTATTGCCCGGCATTGAAACTACTTTAAAAAATGTTATTTCTTCCGAGGATAAATCAATTAAATATTTTAAGAACTTGGATTTTAAAAATATTTCAGATTTAAATTCCTTCCTCGTCACGGCAGCCGCTTTTTCTGACACAGAACTCTTAAGTGAAGTCACTAATTTCTGTGACCAAACAAAAGCTCCAACCCTCAACGATGCCGCCGCATCAAGTCTTAATATGATGATATTAAGTTGGTCGACCATTCAAAATCCTGACGTCGGAGTGGGTATTATTGCTCACGAATTAGGGCATATCGTTTCTGCTCGTTGGCCGACCTTTGTCACCACCGAAAAAACATGTCTTGGATCAAATTCTACAAACCATATTGAAGAAGATTTTGCGGATCTTTTCTCCGCCACGCTTTTAAAAAGAGCGAATAATATCTTTGAAAATTTACCGCTGAAAAATTTTGGTTGTGCTCTCTTATCTCGAGACTCCAATGGCTGGACCCAAGGAACTCTCGCCAATCCTGATGCGACCGATACCCATTCATCTGATTTTTACCGACTTTTAGCCATTGGCTCCATCACGACAGGCTTGACCAATCAGTGCACCAGTTATCTGAGCGAAGCGAAGTCGACCATCTTTGATCATTATTGCCAATGGCAGAAATAAGGTTCCTTGGGTTTGGATGTGGATCCTTGATTTTGGCGGATGAATCCATGTTCCGTGACCAGTCAACAAAACGACTCGGTTGCAGGCGATTTTTCTTTAATTTTTTAAACTCAATTCCGCTTAAGTATACTTATCAGTTTTTTTTAAAAAAACCCGCAGCTATATTTCTGAGTTTAAACAGTAAATAAGTTAACCCACACTTAATTAACTTTCTGCTAATTTTTTTAAACTCGTCGCATTTTAAGAAAAAATCACGAGTTAATGACACAGATTTTACTCTTGAATAAGCTCAAAAGCTGAGGTCTAACTATAAGACGCCCAATGAGCTAACCGGAGGTCTTTATGAAATTATTTATTTCTTTTTTATGCTTAATTACAAAGCTGACACCTGCTTTTGCTTCTGAGTCATTCAATTATTCCGTGCGAGTTCCTGCGGAGCCAAATCTTAGCTGTACTGAGCAGTCTCAAAAAGTTGCGTCTCGGCTGATTGCAGCAACAGCAGCAAAATTAGTCGCCCCACCAACTTGCCTTGAATCATTGTATAAAGAAGGCCTCAACAGTTTCATTTTGCGATCGATTAAATTTCAATACACCTGGACAACAAGTGTGCCCAACGGACGATTTTATCGCGCCGAATATTCCTCCAGCACCCTGGGAGGAGAGCCCTCTGGCGAAGAGGGACTTTATGTTTCATATCAAACTTGCTTGAATGACCTCAGTTCTCGTCAATTAGAGTACACTCAACATACAGGTCTTCAGGTGATTTCTTCTGGTTGTTATCCTGCAACGATGGGGGAGCAATTTGCTTTGCGTATTGAAGGTTTTGGTCAACCCAAAGCTCACTTACTCATGTTGCGACTCTTCAGTTCGATTGGAAAATCCTCGGACTTAATTGATCAAATTGCGCTGGTGTTAAAGCAAGCGAACGCCACTCCCGTGGCAAAATTGGAAGAAGGAATTCTATATTACTCGGCCACGGAATTATTTAGCCAAGATGTTGAATTAAATAATCTTGCTAACGAGAACGAGTGCTTGTTGCAAAAAACAACTCTCGAAAAATTTTACAAAAAGAACGATTCGGCTTACGGGCCTAGCTCCTGCGTTTCCTTTACAGTTTTAGGTCAAGTGTTCTTCGCTTTGCGAGGAATTGGAGTGGGCAACATCGACCTAATGTCTAACGATTACAAAGATGAGGACTATTTTTCTTTTAACGAATGTTTTAAGGTTGCTAATGAAAAAAACGCGAAAGCACCGTCAGAGACTTCTTACTTTTGTCGAATGACGGATCGTCCAGTCGGAACGTCTTACCAAAATGAAAGTTACCGTTTAGTTGAAATGACTTTTATACAATAACGAAGACACGCGGCTCATTGCCTTCAATGAACTGACGCCAACAAACTGGAGTAATAAGCCTGACCAAGACTGAGAGCTCCGTCATTGGGTGGGACTCGCTCCGCATAATATATTTTTGATGATTGGTGCAATTCAACGAGTCCCTCAAGAATTATTTTATTTTGAAAAACCCCACCACCAAGCACCACCGGAAGATTTTGAGCTGGAGAGTGATCCTTGTTTTTGCCAGGATTCAGGCCAGAATCTTGGTCAGGTCTACTGGAAAGATTCAATGAGAAATTCTGATTCAAAATTTGCAATAACTTTGAGGCAGCTCTTAAAACAGAGTTATGTGAAATTCGCGCAAGTTCCGCCGAGGACCTCTTCGTATTTTCATGAATAAATCTCACTAAGGGACGCCAGTCAATCCATCGCAAAGACGAAGCTAAAACAATCGGTAAATCAATCCACTCTGAAGTTTCAGACTTCAACGCTTCAAATTCCAATCTCATCGCCGCTTCCCCTTCAAAGGAACTCACGTCACACAAGCCAAGAATGGCGGAGAGTCCTTCCAGTAAACGTCCAAGGCTGCTTGTCTCTAGATGCTGATATTCGCTCTGAAAAAGTTTTTGGTACAGTTCAAAACGCGCTATATTTCGTTCAATGCCTTGATCCTTACCTAGAGCTTTGTCTTGATCCCCGCCAGGAGCCTTCCCTGGATGCATGTCTGGATTAATACCCGCTTGCAGAAGAAGAGCGTAACCCATTCGGAAATTTTCTCGTGCGACTTTTTCGCCTCCGAGCATTTTCATCGGCAAAAAAGAAGCCACTCTCTGCGCCTTGCCGGAAGCCTCCACGAAAAAGAATTCCCCTCCCCAGAAGTTCCGCGCGTCCGCATAGCCTGAACCATCCCACGCAAGCCCCAACAAAGGACCTTTGAGTTGAAATTCCGCCATGACCGCATACACATGGGCCAAGTGATGCTGAAGAGGTCGCACCAAAGAAAAATTCTCTTGAGCAAACAGTGTTGACTGATAGTGGGGATGCAAATCAGAAATAACCTCGGGATTTTTGACCTGATAAAATTTTAGAAATTGCTTAATTTCTCTTTGGAAAGCAACGAAAGAAAGTTCATTGTCTAAATCACCAATGTGTTGACTGAGAATAAAACGATTTGGAAAATTTAAAGTGATCGTATTTTTTTGATGTCCGCCAAGACAAAGCACTGGGTTTCCTTTGTATTCATTCGGAAAAACCTCAGGTGCGAGCCCACGAGCTTTTCGCAGCGTCATAACTTTATCATTCATGACTCGCACCACAGAATCGTCCACCTGGCGTAAGATTGATCGATTGTGGGTCAGAAAATAATCCGCCACGCCTTTGAGGCGAAGGAAAGCTTCCTCATCTTCCAAGCAAATAGGCTCCTCAGACAAATTTCCACTGGTGACAATTAAGGGTTTTTGAAAGTCTGCTAAGAGTAAGGCGTGCAAACCCGTGGTCGGCAGCAGCACTCCAAGATAAGGATTATTCGGAGCTAATTCCTCTGGCAGTACACTCATTTTTTCCAAGAGAACAATAGGCCCCGCATGGGAAGACAAAAGCTTGGACTCCAAGTCCGTGAGTTTAACAAAATTTTTTGCGGTCTCTTGATTTAAAGTCATAATCGCCAAAGGCTTGGTGGGACGTTTTTTTCTTTGTCGGAGTTTTTCAATAAGGGTCTTTTTTGTGGCATCGCCGACTAGCTGATAACCACCAAGCCCTTTCACAGCAAGAATGGCTCCTTTGTGCAATAAGCTGACCGCCTGCTGAAGAGCGTCCTCTTTCTCAAAAATAATTTTTCCTTGAGAATCTTGTAAAAAGATCTGAGGTCCACAGTTTGGGCAGGCATTGGGTTGCGCGTGAAAACGTCGATCTAAAGGATTATGATACTCTAGTGAACAGAGCTCACACATCTCAAAAGACTTCATGGAGGTCAAGGCGCGATCGTAGGGGATGTCCTCGATAATTGAAAATCTGGGGCCACAGTGAGTGCAATTGATAAAGGGATAACGATAACGACGATTTTGCGGATCACCTAGTTCTTGTAAACAATTTTTACAAGTCACAAGATCTTGCGGAATGAAGACGGATTTTTCGGTTTGTAGCGTCTCACTTTTTAAAATTTCAAATTTTGAAAAATTTTGCAGTTCCTGAAATTCTTGAATATTTAGATTCGCAATCGTCGCAGGCTCTGGCTTCTCATTTTGTAAACGATGGATAAATTTTTCAAGAGTTTGGAGAGCACACTCAAGATGAATATTAACTCCCTGTCCAGAATTATTCACCCAACCATTTAATTCCTCTTCCAAGGCGAGTCGATAAACAAAGGGGCGGAACCCCACCCCTTGCACTTTACCAAACACTTGAATAAAAAAATGTCGTTTAAGCGTCATGTTTGTGCTGACAAAGTTCTTTCAAATAAGAGGTCCATTCGCTCAGGCCTTCGCCTGTCTTGCTGCTGAGAAAAATAATTTTAGCCTTTGGATTGACCTTATGAATAGAATTCAAACACTTTTCTTTGGACCAATCCAAATGAGGAATCAAGTCCGTTTTTGTGATGACCACCAGTTCCGCCTCATGAAAAAGCACGGGATATTTTTCAGGTTTATCTTCCCCTTCTGGCGTTGACAATAAAGCGATTTTTAATTTTTCGCCCAAATCAAAAGCCGCTGGGCAAACAAGATTCCCGACATTTTCAATCACCAAAAGATCGGTGCTCGGTGAAACAAAAGACTCGAGCTCATGACCAATCATGTGAGCATCCAAGTGGCAGGATGAAATGGTATTAATTTGTTTCACAGGTGCGCCATGACGAAGCAATCGTTGCGCATCCTTATCTGTTGATTGGTCACCGACTAAAATCGTCAAAGCCAGCTCACCTTTTAAAAGTTCAATGGTTTTCTCTAATAAAAGGGTTTTGCCACTCCCTGGAGAGCTAATCAAATTGATCGCTGTCATATGATTTTTTGCCAGCCACTGGCGATTTTGACCTGCGTATTCATCGTTCTCGGCCAATACTTTTTGCCCAAGTTCAATTTTTTGGGAATGATCATGCTCGTGGGAGTGATCATGGCCAGGCTCGTTATCGTGCGTGTGATCGTGCGTGTGATCGTGATCACTATGATGATGCTGATGAAGAGCTGACTCACAACCACAATCTTTACACATTTTTTCCTCCCTGGAAAAAAAGAGATGCTCAGCAATTGAACATTTCCTTGCTGAAAATGGAAGACTTCTCCAATGATTGGCCCATTGCAATATATGCAGACAATGGTGGTGCGAAAGGCCTAATCTCCTATTCACAAAGCTAAAATTTGAGCACGGAGGTTTTTTTGCACGAGCTCGGAGTTGCACACTCTATTTTAACGAATATTTTAGAAGTGCGAGCCCAGAAAAAATTAACCAAAATCATTAGCATTAATCTGCGTGTTGGTCAATTGAGTGGCTTTCAAAAAGAAGCGCTAGAAACATGCTTTGAAATCATCAAGAAAGACACTGAACTTGAGTCTGCCATACTCAATATCACCGAAGTTCCAATCACCCTCATGTGCAAAAGTTGCCAAAAAAAGTCTGCGATTGAACAGCTCTCTTACCAATGCCCTCTTTGCCAGAGCAATGATGTAGAGCTCGTTGCAGGCCGCGAATTCACCATAGACTCTCTGGATGTTGACGATTCTCAACCTATGAATAATAAGGTTCTTTAACATGTGTTTAGCCATTCCCGCCGAAATTGTAGAAATTATCAATCCCGACCAAGTGCGAGTGAACATGGGTGGTATCGAAAAAATCATCCAAACACAGCTCATTGAATCACCGCAGCTTGGAGATTTTGTTTTGGTCCATGTCGGAATTGCTTTATCAATAATTAATAAAGATGAAGCGGTTCGCACCTTAGAACTCATCGCAGAATTGAAATCCTTTGAACCAGCAAACTAAAATCAAACTTTTTGACGAATTCTCAGAGCCCGCTGCTGTCGAAGCTTTGGTTTCTGAATTGCATTTACAGACTCAGTCCGATCGTCAGTATTCTTTGATGGAATTTTGCGGGGGTCACACTCATGCTCTTTTTCGTTATGGCTTAAAATCCCTTTTGCCTACGAATATTCGCATGATTCATGGGCCGGGTTGTCCAGTGTGTGTTCTTCCTCGCGGGCGCATTGATTCGGTGATTGAGTTACTGGAACGTCATCCTGAAATTATTTTATGCACATATGCCGATTTGATGCGAGTGCCAGGCTCTCGCCAAATAAACTTCATCAAACTTAAAGCCCAAGGTAAAAATATTCAGATGGTTTACTCTCCATTTGATGCTTTAGTCCTGGCTGAAAAAAATCCCGAAAAAAATATTGTTTTTTTAGCCATTGGTTTTGAAACCACTGCTCCGGCCACCGCCACCGCGCTACAAATGGCCAAAGCAAAAAATACAAAAAACTTTTTTGTTTATTGTTTACATTTACTCACACCTCCGGCGGTTCAGCAGGTGATCGACGCTCCCGACGTGCGAAAAATGGGCTCTGTCGTCATCGATGGTTTTATAGGCCCTGGTCATGTGAGTGCCATTATTGGCAGCGAGCCCTTCGAAGCTTTTGCGAAAGAATACCAAAAGCCCGTAGTGATCGCCGGCTTTACTCCCGTGGATATGCTGCAGTCTTTACTGATGCTCGTTCAAATGATCAATTTAGGACAGCCACAGGTAATGAATCAGTACACTCGTTCTGTTAGCAAAAAAGGAAATGCTAAAGCGAAAGAAATTCTCTCCCAGGTTTTTACGCTGAGAAATAATTTTGATTGGCGAGGTCTTGGCCAGGTGCCCTCTTCTGCTTACCAGCTGTCGCCCTCTTTTAAAGAATTTGATGCGGAAATAAAATTTAATATTCAAGATCTTCAAGCCAAAGATCATGTCGCTTGCCTTTGTGGTCACATCATTCGTGGACTCAAACAACCGAGCGATTGTAAACTTTTCGGCAAGGCCTGCACTCCAGATAATCCCATTGGTTCTTGCATGGTTTCTTCCGAAGGCTCCTGTGCCGCCTATTTCCACTACCAACCAAACAACGGGAGCACTCCATGAGTCTGGAAAAATCAATTCGATCCATAGGCCCACGACTTAATCTTGAAACGGGATTGATCGATATGACCCATGGCTCGGGTGGAAAAAATTCTTACCAGTTAGTTAAAGAAATTTTTTCTGATGTCTTTGGCTCTGCCCACTTGATGGATAAAAATAACTACCTGAAAGCGCCTGTCGGTGACTTAGTGATGACCACGGATAGTTTTGTGGTCTCTCCCCTTTTTTTTCCGGGCGGAGACATTGGGTCGCTGTCTATGCATGGCACGATCAACGATTTGGCGATGTGCGGAGCCCAGCCTCTTTATTTAACCATTTCTTTTATTATCGAAGAAGGTTTTCCTTTGAAAGATCTTTTGCGAATTTCGAAGTCCTTGAAAAAAACTCAGGAGGACACTGGAATTAAAATCCAAAGCGGTGACACCAAAGTCGTGGAACGCGGTAAAGGTGACGGTGTTTTTATCACCACCACGGGGGTTGGAATTTTACCGCCATCGCGTCAGCCGCTTTCTTTGCAAGCGATCAAACCTAAGGATGTCATTTTAGTGAATGGCCCTTTGGGGGACCATGGCATTGCGATCCTTGCGCACAGAGCTCATTTGGATTTCGAAACTCAAATTCAGTCAGACTCCGCGGCTCTCCACACACTCACCGAACAGATGCTGACCAAATGTTCGGGCCTTCGCTACCTTCAAGACCCTACGCGAGGAGGTCTTTCTGGTTGCTTGAATGAGATTTCTTATGCAACTGGTTTGTCCATCGAACTTGACTCGAAAAAGATTCCCCTGCGCACGGACGTGCGTGCCGCCTGCGAATTGCTCGGTATTGATCCATTAGTTCTCGCCAATGAAGGAAAACTGGTAGCGATTTGCTCCGCGGATTGCGCAGAAGATTTACTCAGAGAAATGAAAACACATTCGCTAGGACAAAATGCCGCCATTATAGGAACAGTTGTTGAAAGTGTAGAAAGTCAAACTCCTCGAGTCACTCTTCGAACGCCTTATGGCGGCCAAAAAATTCTCAATTGGCTCTCAGGAGATCAACTTCCTCGAATTTGCTAAATGGAAACTTGAGGCTCAACCGGTACAAGATTAGGAGCGGAAGGGGTCACTGGTTTTTCTTCTTTATTAATTCCCAGAGTTTCTTCAACTTGCCCGGCACCAAGGTCCCAAGCATATTTAACACCAGCTGCTGCAATAACGGCCGTCGTGATAGATACAAATAATCCGCCACCAACTGCACCCACCGCCAATGCGCTGATCCAAGTTGCAACACCGGCTCCCGTTGCTTCTTTAGCGGTGTCATAAATAGCATCTTGAGTGGAGATTTCACCGTCCATATTGGATTTATAGTTTTTTGCAAGGGCTCCAGCGCCGCCAACAATTGCACCTAGAACACCAACTCCGCCAGCACTTTCAGCCAAATAAGCCGCTAATTTCATCTTACTGTTCCCCTTTAAAGTGATCAGAAATTGTTAACACAAGAGCAAAAAAGAAGAAAGCCAATTTTCTGTAGAAATCTTCCAATTAAAACCTAAGGGTTTTAAACGCCGATCAATTAGAACCCTAACAAAATGCCGATCCCAAATAGAATAAAAAGTCCACTGGCTATTCGGTGAACCCACTTCATAGGGATTCGATCGGTAAACTTGTGTCCCAAAAATACAGCCAACCCGTCAGCTCCAAGCATTCCTATGGTCGTTCCAAAGGTGACCATAATAGGAGCGGCAAACTTAGCACCTAAAGCCACTGTTGCTAGTTGTGTTTTATCTCCCATTTCAGCAAGAAAAAAAGCGACGGTGGTGGTTAAAAATGGACCCCACTTGTGATCATCTTTAAATTCTTCATCTTTATCAGGAATTAAAATCCAAAGTCCAAATCCAATGAAAGTTAAAGCAAGAATCCACTTTAGCACTTCTTGTGAAATATTCGCCGTCGCATAAGCGCCCACATAGCTAGCGAGGGCATGATTGAGAATAGTTGCTAGTAAAATCCCAGCCATGATCGGCCACGGCTTCTTAAATTTAGCCGCCAAAACAAGAGCCAAAAGTTGGGTTTTATCTCCCATCTCGCTGACAAAAACTAACAAGAATGAATTAAAAATAACTTCCAAAAAAACCTCACCAGTAGAAATTTAATCGTTGGGGCGAAGATAACACGTGTCGCATAACTTTTCACTGGCATTTAACATTTAAAAACAGAGCAAGGCTTTGACACATCGAGATGGAAGTACAAAAATTAGACAGAATCTAAAATTTCATTCCCGAAATCATTTTTTAATAAGAGGATAACTCCAAATCAAGGAAGTCATCTATGTCAAACTTTCACTCTCTGTCCTCAACGCTTCAAGATCGTCTCGAATGTAAAGAACTTCTCAGTAAAGTCATGGCAGCTGAAGAGGCCGTCAAACTGATTCCTAATCACTCCACTCTTGCCATTAGTGGTTTTACAAAATCTGGAGAGCCCAAAACTTTTCTTCCTGCACTTGGAAAATATTTCACAGAAAAGGCTCCAGAAAATCGAATCACCTTACTCAGCGGAGCCTCTCTGGCTGAAGAAGTTGAGGACCCTATCGCTCCCTTTGTGGAGAAACGTGCTCCTTATATGTCTTCTCCTGTTTCCCGAAAACTCATTCTTGATGGAAAAATGGACTTTAATGATATTCATCTTTCCCAATTTGCACGAAATCTGATGTATGGCTTTTATGGCGATATCGATTTTGCGGTCGTGGAAGCCTCACGAGTTCGTGCTGATGGATCAGTTGTTCTAACTTCTTCCGTCGGGATTTCTGGCGAAGCACTCACAAAAGCAAAACATATTATTCTTGAAATCAACACGACGGGGCCCGACTACACCGGCTTTCATGATATGACTCAACCAAGAGTTTATCCTCGGGTGGGATGGCCGATCCCTGTGACGAACGTTGGGGACCGCGTAGGCTCCTTGCATGTTCCCATTGACCTCAGAAAAGTCATTGCGGTTGTTGAGTCTAAAATTCCAGATTACGGAGTGACTTTCAAATCTACAACAGACATTGATAAACGAATTGCTCAAAATGTCGTGGGTTTTTTGCAAGAGTCACAAAAACGTTTTGCTTGGGGAAATAAAATACCGCCTCTCCAATCTGGAGTCGGCAATATCGCAAATGCCATCATTAGTGAACTTTATGACTCCCCTTTTCAGCGTCTTCGTTTTTGGACCGAAGTCTTTCAAGACGGAATGCTTAAGTTTGTTGAAAACGATGAAAAATTTGAAGTGGCGTCCTCCACGGCGGTGTCTTTTTCTAACGAAGGCTGGAAAAAATTCTTTCAAATGTTTGAACATTGTCGCGACAAATTAGTACTTCGCCCGATGTGGCTATCAAATTCTCCTGAAATTATCAGTCGACTTTTTGTTATCGCGATGAACACACCCATTGAAATTGATATTTACGGACATGCTAACTCAACACATCTTGATGGCTCACAAATCGTCAACGGTCTGGGCGGCAGCGGAGATTTTTTAAGGAGTGCCTATATAAGTATCATGCACACCCCTTCGATCCGCCGACTTCGGGATGGACGAGTGGTTAGCTGTGTGATGCCCTACGTACGACACATCGACCACACAGAACATGATATTAAATGCATCGTGACCGAAAATGGGGTTGTATTAAACACGGACATACGGGCTCCTCGTCGAAAAGCTGAAGCCATTATCGATCAGTGTGCTCATCCTCATTTCCGACCGCTGCTCCATGAATACTTAAAATTAGCAGGCACTGGGGATGAACCTCGAATTAGCAATATGGATCGTCTCAAATCCTGGTGGGATGAATACGACATCGCTTGCCGTAATTTTCCGGTTTAATTTTTCGCAACTGAAACAGCTACTGGCGGCTAGATAGTTTAGTTGGCCAAGCACTCTCACGCGGATGATGTCGAGCACTTAAATATAACAGAGCGCGTGCAGAGAAATAAAAAAAGCCAACTTTCGTTGGCTTTTTTTATTTTCATTTTTTCAGGAATATCTAATTACATTGTGAAAATAAATTGGCTTGGAAGAGATGGAACTAACTCTTTTGGCACTTGGAAATACTGAGGTTGAGAAGCTCGAATCTCAGGTTTTGCAACGATTTCAACTTTAGCTTTCTGAATGGCTGCAGACAAATCAAGCTCTCTTGAAAGTTCTGCGGCTCTTATTGCGCGCTCACGGTTAACTAATCCAGAAGTTTTAACTTTTCCTACAAGCCAAGATTTTACGTCCACAGTTTCTAGAATAATTTTTTTAATTTCTCTATAACCGAGCTTTGGGTTCACGTCTTTTACTCTTCCTGCAATATTGGCTACATAGGGAGCCGCTTGGCTGGTACCGCTCACTGCAAGATAATTATTCATTGGAGTCGTCGAAAGGATTCCTACTCCTGGAGCCGCCACTTCAACGTTTTTTACTCCATAGCAAGAAAAATTAGCAAGAGCCTGATCACCCAAAGTCGCTGCCACTGAAATTTTATTATCCGCATCAACGTTCGCTGGTGCTGCGGGCACGAGATCATTATCAGTGCCTTCATTACCAGCCGCAAAGACAAACAATGTTCGAGGAGAAGCTCGCAAAAATTTCTTTGTCTCTTCCAAGTTTACTGCGAAGAAATGATCTGTGTAAGTTTTTAACTCTGCAGCCGTAGGGTCTCTTTTGAAAAATGTTTTAAAGACTTGAGTGATGATGTTTGAAATTGATTGATAAGAAGCGCCGAAAGATCCGTTTAAAACATCCGCACCGGCTGCATTCACATACATGCCAATATCTAAATAAATCTGTGTTTGTTGTTGAGCTAAGAGAGTCAAAGCACCTTTAAGAAGAAAATCAGTGATTTCTCCTTGGATCGCATTCCCGGCGCTTGCATCGTCTGTCGCTTTAACTCGCAAAGTGTCCATGATTGAGCCAAAGCCTGGCAACTTCACTTCTGTTGGAATTAATTTGATACCAATGGCCCTTGCTTCAGGAGAATCTTTCACAGTGATTCCTGTCACATGAGTGCCATGCATCCAATTTCCAAATGTTTGAAGGTTTTTAATAAAAGCTTCGTCTTTTCTTTTATCGTTAACCCAGTCCCGATCAGCTTTAGTGATCGTGCCTAAAAAAGATCTCAATTGAATTTCAAAAAATTTTCTGGTGTCTAGGGTGTTGGTTTTAGAATAGGAATAATCAATAAGGATGTTGCTTCCTTCAGCGAAATTCCAACCATTGATATCATCAACATAGCCATTGCTATCGTCATCTTGATCATTATCAATAACTTCAAGTGGATTCACCCATGCTTTTGAATTTAAATCCTTGTGCAAAAAATCTGTTCCTGAATCAACAACTGCAATAACAGAAGCTTTTGCTGAATTTACAGATAGTAATAAAAAAAGGCTTAATAAGGTTAACAGACTAGACAATTTTGTCACTTTGACTCCTTGTTACAGTTGTTGAAAAAAGTATCACTCTATTTTCTTAACTCAATTGATTAGGGTATTATCAAAGCCAAATCAAGATCAAACAGAACACTGACACTCTTCTTTAACACCAAGGGTTATTAATTAAAAGGCACCAAAAAATAGCTCTATTTACTGCATGAAGTGTCCGAACGAAAAAGGCTTTTCGCAAAACCCAGGGAACTTGCTCCAAAATCATAGTTTAAGCCAAAAATCATTTGCTAGTCACGGGAGGTTCAGCTTTGTCCCAAGGTTCTGTGTAGAAAATTGTTAGAGGAGACAACACCGCCAATTTAAAATTCCGTCCGTTTCGATCCTTTTAAAAAGAAGAAACTCTGGAATGGTACCAAAGGATAAACTCATCCCAATTGGAGGCCGCTGACCAAGAAAGTTGACGGTAGCCAGAATCAAAGTCTGAAAAAGGGAGGTAAACCGCCAGGCCGTGGGAACTGGCGTAGAGGTCAGTCACATACCTTGAATGAACGATCAGCTTTTCTGAAAGATATTTTTTTAATTCAGTGATTTTTGTTTTTATTCCTATATTTGAAGTTTTAAGTTCTAGGATCTCTGCAAAATCCCACAGATCACGATTCTCACCGTTAAGATAACTTTGGGCTTGTGAAACTGACTCTAAAATATTCTCTTTGTCTTTGGAACGCATGAGCTCAGCGGCAAAGCCATTTAACAGAGAAACAAAGTCGGGAATTGCAGAGGTCTCGATCAGGCTCAGAGTAAAACCCTCAAAACGGTCACTGTGATTGTCCGCATAATCATCGACAATCAGACGCCCCAATTGTTCCGCATTCATCTCTGGATTATTGACCAGAGTGGTAAATAATGTCTTGTAGTTAAAACCGTCGCCAGGCTGCATTTCTTCGGAACCCACGATATAGTCAGCGGAGTTCCGCAATTCATAAAGGACCTCGGCGGTCTGCATATAACATGATTCCAAGGCAAAAATATCAATGGGACCAGCCACTTTCAAAGCTAGAGGTAACTCCTCAGGCCCCATGGCATGGCCAGTTTCATAATCGCGGCCAATAGCTTGTAAAGAAAGCGAAGCCTTCGCAGATTTCCAGCCGGAGCCATGACCCAACATTATCACGAGATATCTTTTGGCAGGATAATTTTCTTTGGACCATTTGATAAAATCGGCCAGCGTCCGGTAATCCCCCATATCCACATTTCCGATATCCTGCAAAACAGGCGAAGTGAGCTTATGAGGCTCCTCATCTTTTGTGACCAGATAACGATGCACCGAGCGCCAGTCGCATTCCGAGGCGTCGTAAGTAGCCATGCGTCCAAGCTCAACCACGACGTTCACTTTATCAGTGGAACCGACGGTCTCCATCTCATTAAAATCAGCAAGAGCTTGCTCTTCTAAATCATTTTTTGAGCTCATGTAAACAATCACGGTCCACTCTTTTAGCTCTGGATTAATATTTGCAAAAGCCACTGCTGGTGCAGCCGTACAAAAAACAAAAAGCATCAGAATAAAAATAATGACAGTCGTTATTTTTTTAAAAAAAGATAAAATAAAGTTTAAAGAACTGTTCGTCGCCATATTAGGAATTAAGTCCACCTTCTAGATTTTTATATTTTCTCACTTGCACTAATTTTAAAATTTCAATGGCTGCTTGAGAGCGAACTCCAGAACGACAGCAAACCAAAATCTCTTTATCCGTTGGCAACTCCAGCTCGGTGGGATCCAAGCGAAGCTGACTGAGTGGCCAATTGACTGCTCCTGCTAGAGATCCCTCTAGAAACTCGTCCAATTCTCGTACATCAAGAACGAAGCTCTTTGCAAGCGGATAAGACTTATCCTTCAAACTCATTCTGGATTGACAGTGTTTAATTTCTTCATCGAGCTTGACTTCCACTTGATGCTGAACACAAGCCGGACAATTTACTTTTTGCTTGATTGAAGATTTAAAAAAATTCATCGCACCGATATCGAAGGCGAATATTTTTCCATACTGTTTACACTCTTAACTAATCCCCTAGGCTGAAATAGAAAAAAATATCTGTCTAATAAGTTGATAGTCGTGAATTTAAAATAGATCTTGCCCTTAAAATCATAAAAAAATCCTCTTTAAAAACAGAAGTGGAGATATTTATTCCTTGATCCGCTATATTGGGGTCTCTGGCCGGGAGATATTTATGAAACGCATTCTTGTTCTTTCAGAACATCATCCAAATAAATTAGGTTCGATGGAAGAGTTTTATATTTTTATTGCTCGCGAAATTAAACGTCGTGGCGACCAATGTTTTTTTGGCTTTCCTCAAGCTCCCAGTGAAATGGTAAAAAAATTTATTATCGAAGCTGGCGGAGTGATTGCTGAATCTCTGTATTCTCGAACGAATGAAAGAAAAATTGGAAGCTTTAAAAAAATTTTTTCCCTAGTAAAATTTATTCGTGAAAACAAAATCGAACTTATTCACATCAATTTTTATTGCCTCACAAACCCTTACCTTTTGGCCTGTTATTTTTCCGGTGCTAAAATAGTATTTACAGAACACACCTCAGGCAGCGCCCCGAGCAGAAGCTGGCTGAAAAAAATCATTTCAAATTTTACTCATATTTTTCTTCACCTGCGGGTCACTCGCTATGTGGCAATTTCTCATTTTGTGCGTGAACGAATTAAAATCACTCACCGGGTGACCACTCCACAATCTGTGACGATTCACAATGGAGTTAACCATCTTCGTTTTCTACCTAGCGAGTCTCAGTCCGCGCGAATCCGCACCGGCTTACCGGTATCAGGTTCTATGATTCTTGCTGTGGCGCAATTGATTCCCGAAAAAGGTCTTCAGCATTTAATTGAAGCCTTCGCCCTTCTGAAAAAACGACCATCTGACTTGAATTCTTTTCTGGTTATCGCTGGCGAAGGCCCCTTCCAAGAAGAACTCTCAAAACGCGCCAACGCACATGGCCTTGAAAAAAATGTTCACTTCTTGGGTCGCCGTAGTGACGTTTCTGATTTGGTCGCGGCTTCTCAAATCGTCGCGGTGCCATCTGTCTGGAACGAGGGTTTTGGGTTGATCGTTGCCGAAGCAATGGCCAGTGGTCGACCTGTAATAGCATCACGAGTTGGTGGCATTCCAGAACTGATTGAAAATGGTGTGAGTGGAATTTTGGTCGAGCCCGCAGATACTGCCGCCTTGGCAGAAGGACTTGTTCAAGTGCTAGAAAAACCTGACTATGCAATTTTTTTAGCACACAATGCTCTTAAAAAAAGTTGGCAAAAGTTTGATGTGAATCACCAGGTCACGGCTTACGCGGATCTTTTTGACTTGGTACTTAAAACTATACCGCATAATAATTTACCAACAATCAAGTCCTGCCAAGTGAGAAGTTTAAAGCCCATGAATGAACTTTTTTAAAGCTTCTGCAGATTTGCGGTGGAAGGCCTCACTTTTCTTCTTTCAGCTTCACCATCTTGGAATTCGTGACATACTCCTCATAGGTCACTTTCGTCTTTTGTAAAATCACATCTGCTTTTTTTATCACATCAGCAATTCGCCAAAGATTATCTTCAAGCTTTGGAAATTTCGGATCTGCGCCATATTTGGCACTGAATTCATTTAAAATCCCCAGGGCATTGGTCAATGGATTATTAATTTCATGAGCAAAGGACCTAATCATGGCATGGGTGGCTTCGAGTTCTTTGGCGTGTGAAATGAGCTTTGACTGAGCAACCATCGTCAAATGTATTTGAATTCTACGAAGAGCGACATCAAATTGAATGGGCTTTTTAAGATAGTCATTAGCACCTAGCTTGAGTGAAGTAACGACATCCGAAGCATCTGATTTTGAAGTCACCATAATCACCGGCAGCTTAATTTCTGAACATTTCGTACGGATCATCTGAAGAACCTGATTTCCATCCTGGCCTGGCATCATAATATCGAGTAATACGAGATTTGGTTTTTCTGCTTCGATAACATCAAGAAATGAAGTCGTGTTATCTAATTCAATCACGCTAAATTCATTTTTCTCCAGCATCATTCTTAATAATTCTCTATCCAGTGGATCATCATCAATGATCAGAATCTTCGTTTGTTCTTTTTTGTATTCAAGTTGTTCACTCATTTTTTCTCCAGTTCACAATCAATTCTTGCAAGCGATTTTGCTCAGTTTGCAAATCAGTCATAAGGTTTGCGACACCAGAAAGATCACCCACATGAGCGAGTTTCTCCATTTTTTCAGTCAACTTCTGTAGGCACTTTGCGGAAACATTTCCGGCGGCCCCTTTGAATGAGTGGACTGTGATTTCTAGACGGTTCGCATCTCCAGAATTAAGGTGCACCAAAATTTCTTTGATTCGTGCGGCGGCATCCCTCAGGAAAATGTCAACAATTCGGTGAGCGATTTGCTGATCCCCCTGCACACGCAACAATAATGCCTGAGAATCAAAAATGTTCGACTCCGTCATAATATCTTGATCAATTGTCACTGGAGCCTGGGACAAAGTCTCGAAACTCTTTGACTCCTTTCTCAAGGTCATCGAAATCCATTTCCTTAAACACTTTTTAAAACGCTCAATTTCTACAGGCTTAGTTAAGTAATCATTCATTCCAATATCCAGACATTTTTGTCGATCGCTCTCCATCGCATTGGCCGTCATCGCAATGATCGGAACTTGGTGATTTCTCACTGTTGATTGGGGATCGCGAATTATTCGCGTCGCCTCGTAACCATCCAGCTCAGGCATCTGAACATCCATTAAAACCAAATCATAATCACGCGCTGTAAGATCTTTAATCGCCTCAAGTCCATTGTTCGCAACATCTGCTTTCAGCCCGAAATATTTAAGAATTCCAAGAGCTACTTGTTGATTGGTTTCATTATCCTCAACTAATAAAATTCGAGCTGAGTTTTTAAGCATTTCCCGCGCCTTGTGTTTTGTGATCAACAAAGACGTCGTTTCATGGCCCGCAAGAGGAACAACAACATTCGGATGAGCGGGAACTGATTTTTGCTTGAGAAACCGCAGGGTGAACCAAAACTCAGAACCTTGACCTAAAGAACTCTCGACTCCGACCCGACCACCCATCATTTCCACTAATTGCTTTGAAATAGCAAGTCCAAGTCCCGAGCCACCAAATTTGCGAGTCGTACTTGCATCCGCTTGCGAGAATTTTTCAAACAATAAACCCATCTGACCGGCAGAAATTCCGATCCCGGTATCCTTCACCGAAAATCTCAGAAGGGTATCGGTCACCGTTTCCTCCTGCGAACTCATTCGAATCACTATTTTACCTTGGGAGGTGAATTTGATCGCGTTGCTAATAAAATTATTTAAAATTTGTCGCAAGCGATAAGGGTCCCCCTGAAGCAGGGTTGAAACCTCAGGAGCCATACTAGAGATAAATTCCAAACCCTTTTCCTGCGAACGTGTTACAAATGGTGGAAGTAAACTATCGAGCAAAGCCTGCAGGTCAAAGGAAATGGATTCTAAATTAACTTTATGAGCCTCAAGCTTTGAAAAATCGAGGATGTCGTTAATCAATTCGAGCAAAGATTCTCCACTTGAATGAATGATCTCGAGATAACGACGTTGATCTTTATCCAACGGCGTGCCTAAAAGCAAATGAGTCATCCCGATGACTCCATTCATTGGCGTGCGAATTTCATGGCTCATGTTCGCGAGGAATTCTCTTTTAATAGAAATCGAACGCTGAAGTGATTCTTCTATTTCTTTTTGCTTAGTGATGTCCCAATTAGTTCCAATCATGCTCAAGGCCTTGCCGGTCTCGTCTCGCTGAACAATGGCTAAAGCTCTGATGTAGTGAACAGAGCCCTCAGGCCAAATGATTCTAAACTCTGTATTATAGTCCTTAGTCCCTGCCGCAGCCATCTGGAATTCACTGTTGCACCGTTCAACATCATCAGGGTGCAGTCCAGAACGCCAGGTTTCATAAGCACCGCTAAACTCTTCTTTGCTCAAACCATAAAGTTCAAACATTTGCTTGTCCCAGGTCAGCACATTTCGAGCAATGTCATAATCCCAAACACCGATGCCACCAGCCTGTGTGGCGAGCGTTAAACGAGCTGACAATTCTTTTGACTGTTCTTGTGCCACCTTTCGCTCAGTGATATCGGTGCAAGAGCCGATATAGCCCAAGAAATCTCCGTCATCGTCAAAACGAGGCACCCCATTATCTAAGAGCCAGCGATACTCCCCATCAGCTCGGCGCAGACGATATTCCATGGAAAACTTTTTTTGGGCGTCAAAGGAGGTGATATAAATATCTAGACAGTGTTGTAAATCCTCAGGGTGAACGCCTTCGGCCCAACCATTGCCCATCTCCTGTTCCATACTTCGTCCTGTAAAATCGAGCCAGACTTGATTAAACCAAAAACACAGTTTATCCAATCCTGCGATCCAAATCAATACAGGTGCGGTATTGGCCAAAGTTCGGAAACGGTTTTCGCTCTCTTGGCCTGCCTTTTCGCTTTTTTTTCGTTCAGTGATATCAAGAAAAGTAACGACAGCTCCGACAATAACCCCCTCTTCATACTGGAGATAGGACCAATACTCTGCGGGAAAACAGGAATCATCTTTTCGCCAAAACACTTCGGCGTCACAGTGAGTTTTTTCCTCCAGTTTAAAAGCAATATAGATATTGCAATTTTCAACAGGGTAATGACGACCGTCTGGATATTTGTAATGACAAATCAAGTGCATATTCTTTCCAAGTAATTCCTTTTCAGTTGCATAGCCCAAAATATCAAGACAAGCTTGATTGCAAAAAGTGCAGTTTCCTTGGAGGTCAATTCCATAAATGGCTTCCGCCGTTGAATCAAGAATAAGCTTTAAAAAATTCTCCCGTTTGACAACTTGCTTAGTTTTGACTGCAACCAAATGAAGTGCCCGACTACGAGCCGAGAGGGCCGTGAAAAAAACAAATGCCAACAAAAAGTCGAGAATGAGCCCTAAGACAAGAAGATGCGTACTGATTTTCGCTAGATTGCTACTGTACAAAACTTGATCATTGCGATCCATTTCATACCAAACAAAAAGCGTGATCGTGAGCAATATTCCAAAAAGCAAGAAAGACAATCCAATAGCATTTGAGCTGAATGCCTTTAAAATACTAATCCTCGGTTTGGACATGGACTAACATCGGCAAGTTGAAGCCTTCACTTAATTCGGGTTCTATGCTATTGGGCATTTTAACGGAAAATTAGTTTATAGACTTTGGTCCTTATCCGGAATTCAAGGCCCGCCTCCCATCCAAGCCTAAATTCGCATTTTGAGACAAAGCCGGGTGTTGAGAAAAACAGGAAGGTCGCCGATATGAAAGGGAGGAAAAGGAATAATTTATTTGCCATCCAAATTGATACCAACGCTTAAAAATAAAATAGTAAAAGCGCAACTTTTGACTGCCGTGGTGGTTCTATTTATTGGCTCCGCCCTTTATATTACGAACGATATTTTTCTATTGCAAAAAGCGATTCAATCCAGAGTTGATGGCGTGGCCAAAGTTTTAAGTGCCAATTTAGTTACGAGCGTGGCTTTCAATGACGCTCAAGACGCTAATCGGTTGCTTGAATCACTGCGCTCCAATGAAGATATTTTCGGAGCCACAGTCACATTGCTAGCAACTACAACATTCACTTCCCCGTCGAATTTACCTATCAACCTGCCGACCACAGCTTCAAATTCCTTACCTGAAAATATTCAATTTGCAAATTATGGTGATATCTCTTTGCAAAGAATGCCCTCTGACCAACAAGCTGAACTTAGCCTCACAAGTGCTTTGCTTGCCAAAGACATCAAGCTTTCCTACCCTATTATTCAAGATGGAAATAAAATCGCGCACCTAAATCTATTCATTCATCTTTCTTGGATGACGAACGAATTATATCACTACCTCGGAATCGTGAGTTTGATTACTCTGAGTAGCATTATTCTTGCTTTTATTTTTGCTTCTCAATTTCAGCAACAAATTTCACAGCCAGTAAAACAACTCTTGCAATTGGCGAATAAAATTTCATTTAACAAAAATTATGGCTTGCGTTTCAATTTTGAAAATAACGAATCACCTAAAATCAAAGAACTCAACCAGCTCGCTCATGAGTTTAATCAAATGTTGGAGCAGATTCAAAATCGAGACAATCAAATCAATCTCGCAAACTCTGATTTAGAAAAAATAGTGAAAGAAAAAACCCGCCATTTAGTAGACGCCCAACACATCCTCGTGCACCAAGGAAAGATGAGCGCCTTGGGCGAAATGGCACTCAGAGGTCGCCCATGAAATCAACAATCCTTTGACCATTATTATTGGAAAGGCAGCACAGCTTGAAAAAAAAATGCTACTCAGTGGAGCTTCCGATCCTGCACTATTTATTGATTTAGAAAAAATAAAATCCATGGCCAATCGAATAGTAAAAATCATTAAAGGTCTAAAGACCATTTCACGAAATGGCGAAAAAGATCCGTTTGAGACGATTGAAATAAATCAAATTATCGAAGACTGCAAAGAACTTTGTTATCAAAAATTTCTTACGAATAGTGTTGAATTGAATCTCAATATAAGAACCGGAATGAAAATCCAATGTCGCCCCACCGAAATGAGTCAGGTCATCATTAATCTACTTAATAATGCTTTCGATGCCATAGAGAAGTTGCCAGAGAAATGGATTACGATTGAAACAAAGTTATTTAATCAGGAGACCGTCGATATTATCGTAACCGATTCAGGCAATGGAATCCCTCTGGAAATCAGAGACAAATTAATGACTCCCTTTTTTACAACAAAAGCCGCTGGAAAAGGGACTGGAATAGGATTAAATCTTTCGCAAAAAATTCTGCACGCTCACGGTGGCTCGATCTCAATTGATGATACTTGCAAAAATACTCGATTTGTTATTCGCCTACCCGTCGCAAAATCAGCTTGCTTGGCGTCTTAAATTTATTTTGAGTCTACGAGGCGACCTAAACGCAAAATCTGCGAACTAAAGGTCAAATGATTTTCAGCTGCATTGGACATATTAATTTCAAATTTTAAATGATCGTCTTGAACGTAAAAATTAATGGAAGCACCTAGCTCTTCCATACTTGGGCCATAGCCAATGACGAGGCTTCCGTCTCTTTTTCTGTTTTTAAGATGATTCATGATGGATTTTGGATTACCTCGAGGCAATACGATCATTTGTGGTAAATTTTGAATCTTGTCTAGATTTTCATGCTCAATAAAATCAACGAGAATTTCTGCTGACTGGACGCGTTTGTCTTTCATGAATTTTTTTATTGCTGAAAAAAGAGGTTTATCCTCGACGACAAGAATATGAAATTCAGAGCTTTTCGGTGAAGTGGACCATTCAACATACTTTGTGAATTGATATAAAAAAGCAACTTGAAGTTTTTCTTCAATAGAAGCTTCGCGCTCGCTCGCAGCAAGGCTCCTCACCGAAGAAAAAAATAAAATCGCAATTATAAAAAAACGCACTTTCGTTTTACCTCGTAAATCCTAAATTCATAGCCCTTCAACAAAAATCTTCATCCCACTTAAAAATTCACACTGTAACCAAATCTTGCGTAAATATCTCGACCATAACCAGGAATGGGCGGATTCCCGGAGCTGATTGAATTATTATTGGAATTGAATGGTTGATAAAATTTAACAGTTTGATTGAGGACGTTGGCGACACCTAAGTCGGCCTCACAATGCTTGCACAAAAAATCCTGTTGCCGAAAATGCAAATTTAGCAAGGTGTTTTCAGGAGCACTGACTAAAGTTGTCGCCGGAGCTGTCTGCGTTGGATCATAATCATACCCATGATAAGAACTGTTCCAAACGAGTACCGCGGTCAGACTCTGTGTCTGAGAAAGTTTATAGGTCTCCAGAAGCACTAGTTTAGTTTGAGGAATACCTAACAACTCAGATCCTTTTCCTGAATTGTATAAACTGACTTGATTATCAATTCCTTCATAATAAGAAAACCCTAGGTAGGAAAATAAATTTGGAGATTTATCTTGCACTTCGAATTCAAAACCTTCCGTCCCTGTCCCGGGAAAATTGATATAACTAAGAATACTTGAGTCATTCGAGTAAATGATCGGATTAAGAACAGTCGTCTTAAAAATATTTAACGAGCTAGAAAGAGTTGAACTCCAATCATGGCCAATTTCTGCCTCATAGGTTTCGGCTTTTTCTGGGCTTAATCCTGTTGAAGCGGCGCTATTTAAATTTTCTGTTGAGGTTGGGCGGAAGGCCTGACTGAACAGAAGCTTGCCATACCAGCTTGGTGAAAAGCGCTGAACCAAGTTTATTCTTGGCACAAACTCGGGATGAAACTGAGAAGACGTTTCATATCTGGCACCAAGATAAACACTGGTTCTATCGCTACTATATTCGTATTGAGCAAAAGTTGACCAACTAGAATAAGTGAGCAGCGTGGATCCATCGTTAAACGGCGTTTGACTCCGATCCTCTGAATTATCTTGTAAACTTTCTGTTCCAATCGACAGACTTTGATTCGGAGCAAGCGTCCAATCAAATTTTAAACGCAACACTTGATGAATATTGATGCGATCATAATTGACCCCTCCCAGCGTCCCTCCCCCAAGAAGATCATTTAATTTCCAAGATTCGTCGCGCTTAATGATGTATTCAGGAGTCAGTGAAAATTTATCAGATAAGCGAAAGCGATTTTTAATATCTACCGATAACAGATGAAAATCCAAGTTGAGTGGTTCTGGTAAATTAACACCAGTTCCAGTTTGATCCTTCGTTCGGTAATCATCGCTAACGGCACGAAATTCAAAATCCTGATGTTTGTAACCAAAATCAAAAAATGTCGGATTTTGCAATGAAGCCGTACTTATATTAATGATCTGCCCTTGCGCGTCTGTATAAGACTGATTGCTTCTTTGACCTTGCGCCAGCATACCAATGGCATTCCATTCAGTCTCGCCATTTTGGTTTCCCGTCGCAAAACTAATTCCTTGGCTCATTTGACCTAGATCTGAATCAATTTTTGCTCCACGCAAAGTGTTCCCGGTCAGAACATTTGAGACTCCTGGAGTTTGAAAGTTAAAGGAGTATTTTCAAGTATTTAGGGATTTGAAAGATGGTCTTTTAAATTTATTTCGGCTGCGATAATATCAGCATCGTCTCAAGACGGACCTAGACG
>CAIYID010000038.1 GCA_903926205.1 uncultured Bdellovibrionales bacterium | reverse complement strand
TCTCGTGGAACTTATTAATAAGCTGAAGCCCAAATCCAAACAACTCGTATGAAACTGTAGCCTCACGGGGGCGGTTCAGTAGGCTCTAAATCATCACCACGATAGGGGGCCAGTTTTTAATTTTTTGCTGAGCTCAGCAACCACCTTGTTTTTTAAATCTTCATAGTCGCCTTTAACAAAGGCTCCAGCTGAGAACAAATGTCCTCCTCCGCCCATCAATTCTGCGATATCGAGAACCTCGATGCGACCTTTGCTTCGCAAGCTCAATTTGAATTCATTGACAGAATCCTCGCGAAAGAGTGCCGCCGCTTCCAAGGTTTCAATGTTCATCACCATATCCACCACGTCCCTTGAGTCGTCAGGCTCTAAATTATAGTGAAACATATCGACGTCTTTGATTTTTAAAACCGCCAGTGTTCCTTCGCAGTGATATTCGATTTGACCTAATGCCCGAGCCAGAAAGGCCATTTTGTGTACGGTTTGATTACCAAAAAGCCCACGATGAATTTCTTCAGGATCAATATTATGGGTTAATAATTCTGCAGCGATAAGATGAGAATTCGGTGAATTTCGAATGAAGCGATAAAGTTGGGTATCAAAAGTGATACTTGTATAGACACAACGACAAATTTCACGGTCCAAAGGGATTTCTAAAGCCTTAACCAGTCGGAAGGCCATTTCTCCGGTGCTTGCAGCAAGAGTGTCAATCCAACTGAGCGGAGGAATCGTTGGGCCTTTTTTTAAAACAGGATGATGATCGATAAAGGCAATATTTGGAATCTTGGTTTTGATGGCCGAATAAAGAGGCTCCAATAATCGCTCATCATTGGTGTCAAAAACTAGAAAAAGATCAGCATTAGAAGGAATTGTTTTATTATTTTCAAAATATTGAATGTGCTTTGAAGGATTCAAAAAATGATATTTTTTTGGAGTTTCATCGACATTGATAACCTGAACTTTTTTGTTCATTTTATTGAGAGCGAAATACAAAGCCAATTCCGCACCAAGTCCGTCGCCATCGCACTGTCGATGAGTGGAAAGCACGATGTGATGAGAGTCTTTAATTTTTTCGATGAGTTTTTTCAAATCCGTCCCGCCTTTAACAAAAGTCTAAAGGACAAGGAATTCTCTGTTAAGAGCCGGTCGCAAAAGCTAGTAAAAGGGTTGAGTCACAGCGCGTTATATGTGACATTTGATAGTCCTTTGCAAAGCTGTTAGAAGATTCAGCTCCTAAATGATTGTTTTTGACTAAATATTCGAGGAAATGGGTGGATAATCAATGAGCACTGCACAACCTGATAAAATGCCGGTCACGACCCTTGGAAAGCAGATGCTTGAGTCGGAATTGAAAAAGCTCATGCAGGAGGAGCGTCCTGCGGTTATTAAAGCTATTGAAGAAGCCAGGGCTCAGGGCGACATCAGTGAAAATGCTGAATATGAAGCAGCAAAAGAACGTCAGTCGATGATTGAGGGACGTATTGCAGAGTTGCAAACTAAGATTGCGACAGCAGAAGTGGTCAATCCAGCAAATATTAAATCAGATCGAGTGGTTTTTGGTGCGACCGTGACCCTCCATGACATTGAGGAAGGGTCTGAAGTGACATATCAGATTGTTGGCATTGATGAAGCGAACGTAAAAGCTGGAAAAATTTCAATTATGTCACCTTTGGCGCGAGCTTTGATTGGTAAGAAAAATTCCGATCAGATCGTTGTACACAGTCCAAAGGGTGAAAAAGAATACGAACTTCTTAAATTCTATTTTAAATGATGAGTCGATGACTCAATCCTGAAATATTTGTCGTTAGGTTCGTCCAAGGTCACATGATTTTGGACTATGGGCTGGACCTTTAAAATGCGCATACCCATTGATATCATTCCACTGGCAGAATGTTGAGTGGGCAGGCGATATGGTTGGGGATAATAAGTTAAAAGATTTTGAAAAGGAATTGGTGGCAGAACAGCCAGGATTGGCGATCAGTGTCGCTGGCGTGATTTTGGGTTTATTTATTGGTTTCACGGTTCGCTCGGCACTGGCTCCTGAACGAATTTTGCATTTGGTGGAAAAAGCAGCCACTCACATCGATTCACATTTTGTTGCTCATGTTGGCAGTGCCAGTGTGAGTTTATCTGATGGTGTTTTTCCAGAACTCGCGGTGGTTGTTAAGGATCTTTCTTTGGAAAGTGAAGAAACCTGCTGGATGCGTCCAGTGATGGAAGTGGATCAGTTGAAGCTGCCATTGGATCTTTTCAAGTTTTTTACCGGACAAATTCACATGCATGAAATTTTAGCCAATGAAGTGAGTCTTTCTTTGCGGTCAGATTTAAGCGCTTGTCATAAAAAGATTTCATCAACTTTAGATCCTAATGAAGTTGTCAGAGAGATTGCTGAATCTGTGAATGAGACGGATCAGACGAAAAAGGATCGAGAGAAGCCAAGCGGATTTATTCATTCCCGAGATTCAATTGATTCAGTTCAAATTGAGCGTATTCGAATTCATTATTTACCAATGACTTTCACCTCGTTCGAAGTTCGTCATTTAGAAATTAATCTCAACTCTAAAAACCCCAAAAAGCTTGAAGTGAATGGAATTTTAAGTTTGAACGGCGAAACACTTTCTGGTGATTACTCTTCGACTGCTTTTTTAAAGTTAAATTACCAGGAAGATCGCGAACCAGATTGGCAAATGAATTTGGATGGCCATTGGAGAGAAGGTCGCTATTTCCTTAAGTCTGATTTCGATTCAAATAAGCAATATGTGAAAATACATACAGACATGGAGCAGATTCCATTAAATCAATTGTTTCCATTGTTGAGGAAATATCATTTGCTCTCTTCTGATTTTAATGGACGTCAAGTTTGGCTCAGTCTGAAAGGTGGATTTGAAGGACCCATGAATGGACTTTCAAAAGTACCAGCAAAAATCGATTTTATTAGAATTGAAGGAAATATCGGAGAAATAGAAGCCAAAAAATTAGAAATTTCTAAATTAGATCCGTTCACGTTTAAACCTATTGATGTTGATGTTAAATCTCTGCAATTGGATTCTTTGATGACCTTTTTGAATCGTCCTCATCCTCACGCTATTCTTGGTCATTTAGGGGTTTTTCATGGAAAAGCTCATTTTGAAGACTCACAAAATGTCACAATTAAGGGTGAGAACACGGGGTTAGAATTTGTTTTTTCAAGTCGAGGCGTTCGTCAACTGCAGCCCATCAGCTTGTTGGCGGGTGAAATCTTATTTTCTCAAGGAAAATGGAATATAAAAATCGATCGGGTTAAGCCTGTGGAAGGTGTATTTATTGGAGACCTCGTTGTTGATGCCGATCATAATTGGTCAAAAGTTGCCGTAAAAACAAAAATTGAAGAATTAACTCTGGGCCCAACGGTTCAAAAGTTGATCACGAATGGGGGCGAGGTAGGCTCAATCGCCGGGGAGCTGCAATGTCGTTTCGAGCACGGCGTGGTTAATGATCTTGCTGGAAATTTTTCGATGGCGGATCTTTCAGTTGATAAATTAAACATCAAAAAGTCAAAAGTGAGCATGTTTACAATCAATAAAGAGGTTTTTTTAGATCTCAAAATTCAAGGAGCCATGATCCGAGAGGGATCCCCAGTGCATACTTTTTTATATCAATTCATGGATTCCTCTGTGCCAAAAGAGACAATGGATGTTGGGCATGCTTCGGCAAAAATGAAAACCAAACTTTTGGATGATTTTCATTGGGAAAATTTGTACTTACAGATTGGAAAAGATAGTTTGCATTCTCAAGGGGGATGGGATCACGAAGGTAAGTTGGAGGCTTCGTTGAGTGTGTTGATCGCTGGTAAAACAAAGAAATATAAACTCGGGGGCTTTCGCGATCATCCGATTATCGATAAGCTCAATTAAACATGAGTTGGATTGAGCGGACGACTTCTTTTATTCATCCTGAACTCTGGCCAGCCAAGGCAATCACTTTGCCGCGCATTCAAAATCATCGAGGTCTGCATCTTCAAGGTGTCGTTGAGAACTCAATCGAGGCCTTTCGCCAAGCGCGTGAAAGGGGAGGGCTGTGTTGTGAACTCGATGTGCGATTGAGTAAAGATAAAATTCCAATGGTTTTCCACGACGAAAATTTATTTCGACTTTTTACGCGAGCAGAGAACGTGCAAGATATTTTAGCGTCAGAGCTCGAGCAATTAGGAATTCCTTCTTTGGCAAAAGTTTTGGCGGATACGTCACTCACTCCATTTTTTAATGTGGAGCTTAAATCTAAAATCATTGATGATCCGTTGCCAAGAAAAGTGGCAGAGGTCGTCACTCAATTGAAGGCTGAATCTCGAATTATATTTTCGAGTTTCAATCCGGTCAGTTTATATATTATGCAAAATTATTTACCGCAGGTGCCACGAGCATTGTTGGCAACTGACGAAGTTTCTGAAGAAAATCCTTGGTACCTCCGGCAGTTACTAACAGCACCATTTTTACGAATTCATATGCTGAATCTCGATAAAAAAATGCTCACAAACTCGTTGATACATAATTTAGTCAGCAATAAAATTCCTTTTGCTGTGTGGACCGTGAATGAGGAATCAGAGGTTCGAAGATATCTTGCTGCAGGCGCAAAAAGTGTAATCACAGATCTAAATATTCTCGATCACAATTTTTAATTATTCGTCAAAAGTTTTCACTGAAGAATTAATTCGTTGGTACGTAACCTAAAATTCCTTCTAAGGCATAGCCGTTATTAACACCTTCCGAATAAGTAGTGGTAATCAAGTGATCACCATTTGTATAGAAGCGATAAAGAGGAACGCTATTCGTTGTTTGACTAGCGTAGATAAAACCGAGGGATCCCTCTTGGTTGGTCCCCTCGCAAAGGGGATCAAAGGACACAAAATGTGAATCCATCCAAGCAGCATAACATCTAAATATCTGAATAGGATTTGCGACATTGACGGAAGAAACGAAAGACCTGTACGCCACTCCTTCATAAACATAAGGCGGCGGTGGCTCCGTGAAACTGAGCGTGATAAAATGTTTTCCGCCGGTAGCTTTGTAGAAACGATAATTATTTTGCTCCGCTGGTAAACTAAGGACGCTGCAACTTCCAATAGAATAACTTCCGCTTAAGGCTCCATTACTGCACGTTCTCGTCTGTGATGTACAAGAGAGTCCGGGCATAACCGAAGAGGATTGATAGGCTGTTACAGATTGTCCGCTCGCAATGGTTTGTCCATTAAAAGAGCAAGAAGCAGGGGCACCGGAACTGCAGCTAGGGAAAGTATAATTGCCGCTGAGTGATCCATTACTGCAAGTTCTTGCTTGTAAAGCACAAGATTGTCCATAAGGAACAGTAGAAGAGAGATAAGCAGTCACAGTTTGTCCGCTCGCGATGGATTGACCGTTAAACAGACACGAGGCCGGTGCTCCCATAGAGCAAGAAGCGTAAGAGTAGGAACCATTCAGTGTGCCATTTGTGCAGGTTTCCACTTGTGGAAGGCAGGATTGTCCGTATGGAACAGAAGATGATTGATAAGCCGTGAAGGATTGACCGCTAGCAATGGTTTGTCCGTTGAAAGTGCAGGAAGCAGGGGTTCCTGTGCTGCAACTAGAAAAATTATAACTGCCGCTCAAGGAACCATTGGTGCAAGTTCTCACTTGCGGCACACAAGCTTGACCGTAGGGGACCGTGGAGTTTTGATAGCTGGTGATGGATTGTCCACTCGCAATGGTTTGACCATTGAAAGAGCAGGACGCGGGTGTTCCAGGAGTGCAGCTTGGAAAAGTAAAGCTGCCGCTCAGAACGCCATTGGTGCAGGTTTCGACTTGTGACACACAAGATTGGCCGTAAGGCACGGTGGAGTTTTGAAAGGCGGTGATGGTTTGTCCACTGGCCACGGCTTGACCATTGAAAGTGCAGGAAGCCGGAGTTCCCATACTGCAACTTGGAAAAGTATAGCTACCGCTCAAGGAGCCATTAGAGCAGGTTTTTAATTGGGACACGCAAGTTTGTCCGTAAGGAACAGTGGAGTTCTGATAGCCAGTGACGGTTTGTCCGTTAGCAATTGCTTGACCGTTAAAAGAGCAGGAAGCTGGTGCTCCCACTGTGCAGGACGCTTGGTTGTAGGAACCGCTGAGGGAGCCATTGGTGCAAGTTTTTACTTCTGACACACAAGTTTGTCCAAAAGGAACAGTGGAGTTTTGAAAAGCAATCACTGTTTGTCCATTCGCAACGGATTGACCATTGAAAGAGCAGGAAGCTGCGGCTCCCACACTACAGCTTGCAAAAGTATAACTACCACTCAAAGAACCATTGGAGCAGGTTTTTACTTCTGACATACAAGTTTGTCCAAAAGGAACAGTGGAGTTCTGATAGCCAGTGACGGTTTGTCCGTTCGAAATAGATTGTCCATTAAAAAGACAAGAAGAAGGTGCTCCCGCTGCGCAGGAAGCATAATTATAGGAGCCGCTCAAAGAGCCATTCGTGCAAGTTTTTACTTCCGAGACACAAGCTTGTCCGAAGGGAACGGTGGAGTTTTGATAAGCCGTGACGGTTTGGCCGCTCGTAACAGTGAGACCATTAAATAAACAAGCTGCGGGGCCGCCGACGGAGCAAGACGCGTAGTTGTAGGCACTACTAAGAACTCCATTTGTGCAATTATTGTCTTCGGAGACACAAGATTGTCCATTCGGTACGGTGGAATTTTGATAGGCCGTGACGGTTTGACCATTCGCTAAAGGTTGGCCGTTAAAAATACAACCATTTGAAATAGGGCCACTGGTCAGCATACTTAGTTTGGTGACTTTATACTTATCACTTTGAGCGCAGTTTTGAAAAAAAATAAAGGCAAAAGAAACTGAAAGGAGAGGAAAGAATTTTTTTAATTTTGAATAAGAGAACCTTCGGATCATATCCCCTCCCGATAACTATTTATCGGCAGGACCTGGGCTCACTAAAGAATCAAAATGAGAAAATAACAAAAACTGTCAATATTTTTATTCAAATCTATTGAGACAAAACAGCTGAATAAAAGCTGTCATTGAAACGTCTTTTTTTGAACCACTATAAACTTTAAATTTGATTTTTTGATTCAGCAAATAGTCAGCATTGTGCAGGATTATTTTCTTTCCATTTTTTCCACAGGAATTGGCTCAGGCAAATCCATGCGAGATTCATCGGGCAATAAATCTTTTGCAGCCGGGCGGCTTTCAACAGTCATAGAATCAGCATCGCTAGAAATCAAAGTTTTATTCACCTTGGCAATGGCTACCAACTTAGCAGAGTCCTCTGGTTTTTTAGCTGATTTTTTTACTCCTAATTTATCAAATTCCTTTTCGTACTCATCCTTCAAAGAGCGTAAACGTTCTTGGTAATCTTTTTTTAACTTCAGGATTTCAGCATTGCGATTTTCGGTTACACAATTCCGATAAATATCTGCAGCGACTTCTTTGGCTTTTGCTCGGCAGGTGAGCTCAAAAGATGAATTAGCCTCCGGAATATTGGCTTGAACGGCTACACCAAAAACAGCGATCAATGAAAAGACCAAAAACAGAGAGATGTTCAAATTTTTCATATTTCACCCTTTAATCTCTAGCAGGAGATTTCCTTCAACAGGGGTAAACTATACAATTTTAGTGCCAATTGAAATTATGCCTGTAAGACTTCACAGACGTTCTTGTTAAACAAGAATTGAATTTCTTACAAGAAGCTTTCGAAGTTGGGCAGTTGAGAATTTTGAGAATCTAGGGACATTAGCCACAGATTAAGGGTATTTTCTTGGAATCATTGGAATAATGATTTGGTACTGGTATTTGCAGGTCCATGAAATGATCGAAAAATATATGGAAGATAACCTCGAGCCTTTGCGTCCTGGCTGATTTCATCGTGATCCACCACCGGCTTTCATTCGAGTGCACCAGCGGAGCGGCAGCGACGTGATTATTAATTGAGCATTTTATCCTGATCAAGTTTTTTTCCTACAGGAAGCGTAGTTTGCAATTTTTCCCTATA
>CAIYID010000037.1 GCA_903926205.1 uncultured Bdellovibrionales bacterium | reverse complement strand
GAGAAATAGAAATGAAAAGCAATATCGAACAAATAGAAAGAGATCTAAAAGACGGGCGAAATATCTTAATAACAGGGCCTGCTGGTACAGGGAAGTCTCACGCTATTAATCACTTGGTAAAACAATCCGACAAAAAATTTGCGTTGACGGCATCTACTGGTATCGCGGCGACACATATTTCAGGCTCAACCATACATAGTTTTTGTGGATTGACTCCACATACCGAAAGAGCCCATGTCGAAAGGATGATTAATCACACCGACAAAGGTGACCAGATAAAGGAACGGGTAAAACAGGCTGATGTATTGGTAATTGATGAAATCTCAATGTTGTCTCCTGAAACGCTAGATCTAATAGACGAGGTCCTGAGATGCGCTGCTGAACCAGCGCTACCCTTTGGCGGCAAACAACTTATTATGGCAGGTGATTTTCTGCAAATCCCACCTGTCTATAATAAAGACCGAAGAACAGGCCTAACTTGGGCTTTTCAAGCTAAGGCATGGCAGGACGCCAGCATTTCAAATGTTTACACCAACACGGTATATCGACAAGACAATCTGGTGTTTGTAAACGCGTTAAATGAAATCCGACAGGGCAAATGTTCTCCCGAAATCACTGAAATGATGGAGAATCGAGTCGGAGCGAAACTTGAGACCAATTCAAAGCCGCTTAAATTCTTACCTCGAAACAATGAGGTTGATTTAATTAATGCTTATGAGCTTAATTTATTAGGCAGTGGGGAGAAAGTTTACTCAGCTCGAATATATGGAGTAAATTCATGGCAAGAAAAAAATATTAGAAACAATTGTATTGCCCCTGAAAGACTGGCCCTCAAAAAAGATGCTCAGGTCATTATTATTAAAAACAATCCTGAGGGAAAATACTGTAATGGTTCGCTCGGAAGAATAATCAGGTTTGATGGTGGTTTTCCAGTTGTAAAGATTGAGCGAACTGGAAAAGAAGAGTTGTTTGAATATTCTAAATGGGAAACACGGGGGCCAGGCGGCCAAATTCTTGCTTCCTTTGAACAAATCCCACTTAAATTGGCCTATGCATTAACAATTCATAAGTCGCAGGGCATGACACTCGACCATGCTGAAGTTGATCCCAGAGGTATTTTTACCGAAGGACAATTGTATGTCGCCCTTAGCAGAGTCAGAACTCTTGAGGGGCTAAGACTTCTTGGCTGGCACAGTAAGTATATCAAAGCCAATAAAGAAGCGCTGAATTTTTATGGTGACTCATTAATGCTCAATACTAACCAGACCTAATTTTATTCGGAGTTTTTAAATGTGAATCCAGTTTTTAGCAAGGAGGACATGGAAAGAATAGCCAAGCTAGGTATTACCTTTTTTTGCTTTCATGAGGTGACACGATCTTTGAAAAATCAGACCCTCAATTAATCTTTAAGGTACCAGAACGTCCGTTCGCTCTTGTTCCTGTCAACACCAATATATAAATATTTTGTATAATTCAATTGATTCAAACTTTCTACTCAATGACGGTCGATAAATTAATTTTCGAGGGATTCCATGTATTGGCAATGGCGGGGCAAAACATCAAAGAGACGAGTATTCATGTACTACGACAGCACATTGAAAAAGAATGTTCGTCTCAGGGTCGGAGAGATTCCTCCGAGTCTCGTTTCGGATGCCGACGCAGACGCCTTCTGTCGACAAAAGGAATCTGAACTCGAGGCTACAAAAATTCGTATTCTTCGACGTCTAAAATGGAAGTCTCGTTACCACAATTTTGAAGACTTACTGGAAATTTTTAGAAATGAACGGATCAAGGAGTCTCCAAACAATTGGAAGAACGATATCTATTATATGGAACATTACGTTCTGAATTTTTTTATCAATCAAAACACTTTCGCCAATATGAATGACTGGTATTATTATTTCGAGAGCTTCAAGAGCTGGCTTGAAAAGGTCAAGACTGTCAAAGGCAATTCAACATTAGCCTATTCGACAAAAAATCAGTGCATTAAAGCCCTCAATGCTTTTCTGAAAATCATGAATCGAAAAAACAAGGTGGATCGTGTCACCAAATGCCAACAGTTCGCTCGTCATCTGGAAAACTCAAAAAATGCAGAGGAGGTAATCTCTGAGACTGATGCCAAAAAAATTTATCAGGAGCTTATTCGAATTAATGCTCTTGCGGCAGAATTGTTCTTTGTGCTCGTTCACACAGGATTGAGAATTAATGAGGGCCTTGGCCTCTGTCTCGATAGCTTGGTTCAGGGTGACGTGGAAAACAAGGCGTTTAACGAACAGCTTCGTCTCCAGTGCGTGAATTATGTTGGATATCTCTCTCTAGAAAGCCAACCCGTCAACTCAACCAACATCAGAGACCAAAATAATTTGGTTCCGAGAAAAGCGTTAAAAGGGCGTAGAAAAATCGAACCTAAAAACAACAGGATTATCCCGCTGATTAATAAAGATGTGTTTAACACGCTCGGCAAGCTCTATTTCACGCAACGAGAATTACTCCAGCAGAAGAAGTTTGGGGATAATCCAAAAGATTACTTATTGTTCGATGGCCTCAACAAACAGCGCTTCGGAAATTATTTGAGACAGGCTTGCAAGAATCTGAAACTCAGAAATTACACTCCGCATTCGTGTCGGCATACTTTCGCGACCCAATTTACTGGGATGACATTCGGAAATGTGTTTTTATGCCAGATGGTGCTCGGTCATCGTGATTTGGGCACCAGTCGAAAATATATTCATATTTGGGAACAGATTCAGAAGGAGTCAAAGTCAGCGCGACAGTTGAAAACAGGGATTCAGTTGATCGTCTGATTTTTATTTTTTGCGGTGACTCAAAAACTCTTTCCAGGTCACTCCTTTTGGCGGCTTTTGAGGACTGATGTTTAGTACCTTTTGAATTTTCGCATTCGATCCAATATATTTTCTACACGCATGTTCAATGGCGACAGCCATCTTGTATTCCTCGGTTGTATAAACCCAAGCGCCGCTTCGTTTAATGCTTCTAGCTTGGTAAGGCATAGTCCGATATTTTTTGTAAAACATTAGGCACTTCTGCAAGGCTAATTCTTTGGACCACGAGTAAGTACTACTATGCTCCTGACCTAGAATTTTTCTTAGGTTTCTCATTCCACCAAGTTTGGTCCGGATATAGATAGCAAGGGTATTATACGCATCTCCTTTTCGATTCCGAAATGTTCCACGCTTACGCAGCCATTCTTCTGTTGGGAAAGCTCCGTCTCGTTGTTTTAATGCGATGTCTCTACAAAACTCAATTAATTCATCTGCGGTTGACCAGTGCACAGAATGCACCAAATGGTCGTGTGGCGTCTGGTACTTTAATTTTTTCTTATTTCCAATAAAGGGAAGTAGTATTGCTTCAAGCTTACTTTCAACGTAGCAGTCTCTAAAATTAATCCCTATAAATGAATCTCTTTTACGATTGAACTTCTCTTTTGATTTTTTCTTTGCCTGATAATTGAGCTGGTCTTTTCCCATTGGGATTTCTCCCCAGACTTCGACATCAACCGATTGTCCTTTTTTATTAAAAAAATAGAGGTCGTAATATCCATATTTGCGCCCAGAAAGTTCGTTATATTTAGTTGGATATTTATGACCACGCCCATGTTTTATTCCGCGAGCATTAAGAAAATTAGATAGGCATGCCTCCGCAATTGAAAGCCAGCGTATTCCACTTCTTGATTTAACAAATTTTGAGCTTGTACCCATTCCGAGGGTTTTGTAAACATCATCCCATTTTTTTCCAAGCGAATAAACAGCTCCCACCAAATCGGATCTTTTGTTTGCCTGAAGCCACGGGGCAGATGGAACAAATCCAATTTGATTTTCAAGATCTTTGATTTCTTTAAGAATTTGTATCCAGGTTCTGCTTTTTTGTACTTTTCCATTTACAACACGATAAAAATTACGCTTTTTCGCCTTCCTGTAGGCCGCACTCAAACCCAATTGATCTACCAAATCCTTCATCGTAATATTCTTGGCGTATAATGCCCAATACAGATTTCCGTGACTTTCCAGCGTCGCATAATTGATTGAGTTTTCCCCGCGTTTTTTGAATAAGAGCCGACAATAGGCAAAAAGATCTTTCTTCGAAAACCGTTTAAAATTATGTTTTTTATCAATTGAAAATTTGCTCACGGTGATTGTTTACCCATAAAAAAATAAGCCGGATTTTTCACCAGACGGCCTTTGCAGCTAGAAACCCAGCAACTGCAGCAAAATGTAATTTCTTAGATGGCTTTTCTGGCAATTTTCCTCCGACAAAACAAGGTCCACTAATATTTTTCCAACGCATTTATTGTTGGATCTAATGCGTCTATG
>CAIYID010000036.1 GCA_903926205.1 uncultured Bdellovibrionales bacterium | reverse complement strand
TATAAAATTTCCATGACGGTTCGAAAGACTGGGAGCTGCTAGACACGACGGCCGGGGATGCGAATCCCAGGGCTTGATTTAGCCAAAGAAATTTGGCAAAGGAAAAATATTACCCAAAAGGGATTGCTTTCTTACAGAAGAGATTTGAAAAAATAATTACATTTGAGAATTTACTTCTCGCTTCAAAAAAAGCAATCCGTGGAAAGAAAGACAAGAAAGCAGTCGCTACTTTTTATTTTAATCTCGAAAATGAATTAATTTCCTTACAAAGCGAGTTGACGAATGAAAGCTATAGACCGCAAGACTACACTCTATTTGAAGTTAGAGAACCAAAAGTAAGAAAAATTTGCAGCTCTGACTTCAGAGATCGCGTTGTTCATCATGCCATCTGCAACGTCATCGAGCCAATTTTTGAAAGGCGAGCAATTTATGATAGCTATGCGTGCCGCCGTGGAAGGGGTTCACATCTCGCTGTTGCGCGATGCCAAGAGTATGCTCGTAAAGATAAGTACTATTTAAAATGCGACATCAAAAAGTTTTTCGATAGCGTCAATCACGAAATACTCAAAAAAATTCTTCGCAAAATTTTTAAAGATCCAAAACTTATTTCCTTACTTGATATAATCATTGACCATGAAGTTCCTGGCAACCCACTTGGAAAAGGTATTCCTATTGGCAACCTCACGAGCCAACACTTCGCCAATTTGTACCTTAGTGAGCTGGATCATTTTGTTAAAGAAGGAAGGCAAATCAAGGGCTATGTACGGTATATGGATGACTTTATCTCTTTTGCAAACTCGAAAGAGGAACTTCACCAACTACTTTTTGAAATTGATCATTTTGTTAAAACTATTTTAAAAATGGAACTCAAACAGAAAGTTACAAAAATTGCACCAGTTTCAGAGGGCGTGCCCTTTCTTGGCTTTCGCATTTATCCAAATCTCATCCGAATCAAACGTGAAAATTTAGTTCGCATGAGACAAAAGATCAGGCGTAAAGAACGGCTTTTCAGGAGCGGAAGAATTGGCGATAAAGAGTTGTTTCAATCGGTAAATAGTATCGTTGCTCATGTTTCTCATGTGAACTCTTTGGCCGAGAGGAGGAAGCTTTTTACTAAATCTTTAAATTTGGCGTAATGACCGTTTTTACGGGCTCGAACCGCGTGATACGCGGTGGCAGTTGGAACAACAATGCTCAGAATGTGCGGGCTGCGAATCGCAATAACAACGATCCCAGTAATCGCAACAACAATGTTGGCTTCCGCCTCGTGAGTACAGTGCAATTCCCGGCCAGAAAATGTTGTTTACGGATGACATTTGTGTGTCAAGGCTTTGTCCAGGTCATTACCCAGCGCTGATGGCAACATCAGACGAATAACACTTGGCCGTGACGGTTAGTAGCTCCTAGAGTCGAACGTCGTCACGGCCTTCTTTTTTCTCCTCTAAAAAGTACACAGCTAGCCCCTCTGTTTTATGTCTTGGAGTAATACTTTAGGATGCGAAGAAATACCCTCATCGTTCTCTTAGAAAGTAAACTTTATGAACAGAAGAAAGGAGGGGGTGTGCCAAGACTCAAAAAACAATATAGAAATACGGCTCTCTCAAAAATCGTGGCCCATGTGGGCGCAATGCTTCGCTATTATCGTGAAGAGTGCAAAATATCACAAAATAAACTTTCAAAAGTTTCTGGCGTGTCGATTTCTACTATCAATGAAATCGAAAACTGTGTCGTCAACGACATCCGCCTTTCAACAATTTCCACGTTGGCTCAATACTTGGGAATCGACCCTCTAAAATTGATGGCCCCATCAAATATTCAGTTTTCAGATGATGACAGAAAAGATTTTCAGATTGCGGTGAAGCTTTTGAACAAAGTGAGTAAACGCGCATAGGCCGCCTTGCGCACAGCACAATATTTAAAAATTTAGCGATTTGGCTTTCGCCAAATTAACTTGAGGGCTCAGGCCGCGCTTTCAGCGGGCCATCGCTTTTCCTCAAGTTAATTGGCTACAGCCATAGGACAAGGATAAAAGAGTAAAAGAGACAAGAATTACTTAGCAGTCCTCACGAGGCGGAAGCCAACAAGGTTGCCGCGATCACTGGGATCGATGCTAATGCGAAACGCAGCCCGCACAAGCCGAGCATCGTAGTACCAACTGCCACCGCGTACCACGCGGCCCGAGCCCGATGCTGCACCCACAGGATCTTGCTGGCGATTTGTTGAGTATTTACCGTACCAGTCCTGTACCCATTGCCATACGTTACCTTGAGCATCATACAAGCCATATTGATTGGCAGGCTTTGATCCTACTGCATGAGTTTGGCCCCCAGCGTTTCCAGAAAACCATGCGTAGTCAGCAAGTCTGTCAGTATCATTACCATACCAATAAGCCGTTTGCGTGCCGCCACGAGCAGAAAATTCCCATTCGGCCTCTGTTGGTAAGCGATAAGAATAGTCTGCATCAGTCGCATTTAGTTTTGCTATGAAATCCTGAGCATCATTCCAAGAAACATTTTCTACTGGATTGTTTGGGCAAAGAGATGCTGCATTGATTTCAACATAATCACCCGAGCAATAACTTTTACCTTTAAAGCTTGATGGATTGTATCCCATTGCCAAGAAATATTGGGCTTGAGTTACAACAGTCGTTTGAATGCTAAAATCTTTTGAGATCGTTACACCATGCAAATCTTCATCGGCATCTCTGTTTGCTTCAGATGCGGGACTTCCCATTTGGAAAGAACCTCCTCTAACTGTGACGAAATCCGCAGAAAGACCTGGGGTTTTGATGTAACTTCGCAAAATATTAAACTCGAAAGTAGCTTTATCTTTTGAAAAGACAAACTGCTTAAGCGCGGGCTGGCCGATGATTTGATCCACCAATTTATCCACAAGGTTATTGATCTCAGCAGCACCTTTCATCGCTTGCAGCTTATCCATTATGCCGGGCTCTGCATTATCTGCTCCGTATCTGGCAATAAAGTCTTGGGCACGCTTGATCGCTTTATCAAGCTCCACGGGATCAATCGGAGTTTGTTTTTTATAAATTTCGATTTTTCTTTTCATGTCAGCGGTGTAATCACCGGGAATAGCAAGCGCCGCTTTTAGTCTTCGCTTGAACTCAGGAACAGGAACTCTTGTAACATTTGTTCCAGCTTTTGTCTGGCAATCACTTCGTTGGTCTAAAACCGTATTGTCTTCGCATTGCTGAATAACTATTTTGTTGGCCTCTTTGTAAAACAAAATCACTTCACCGTTTGGGCCAACGATGCCAGCATCCAAATCACTGGCAAGTTTTCTGCCCACCTCAGTTGATTTCATTGCCGTAGAAGATTCTGTTTTTGGACTTACATGCGTGCAGCCCAGCCAACCACCCGTGAGGGCTATTCCCGTTATAAATAAAAACGCCTTTTTCATATTGCTCCTTTTCTCTTTTTTTAATCCCTATCCATAGTTAAATCGGTTATCCCACATAAAAAGTTTAGCTCGTAAACGAGAATCAATTCAACCGTGTAGGTAAAATATTACGATTAAACATGTGCTTTTAGTTTTTAACCGAATTTTTGTTAAGAGAAATCCATATTTAGCCGAAAAAGAGCTGAATGGAATTAACTAGCTTTAAACAGCCTCTTCTCATTTTTACCGCACTTATAGCCCTCTCAAGCGAGGCTCGGGCGGATAAATACGCCGTGGTTATCGGTGGAAGCTCAAAAAATGCAGAGTCTAGCCAGCAAGAATTTGCGCGCGTCACGGCGGCCTCGACCATGGGCCTGCTAGACCAAGGCTATCAAGTAAATAGCCTTTTCGGATCAAGCGGAGATAGTCCCGAAAAACAAAAATATTCCCGTGATTATGAAAAAATAGCCTCTTTGCAAAGCAAAAAAAATAGCGCTACGGCATCCTCTATCGACGATACATTTGAAAATCTCATTACTCATGCAAAGCCAGGAGATCGTGTAGAAATTCTCATCGCGGCTCACGGTGCAGATACCTGTGAAGAGCTTGGTCAACTCAGCAGAAACGATTTAAACTCTGGATGTGAACACACGTTCATGGTCTTCGACAAAGACGGTAAAGAAGTGCAATACCCAAGCAGAAAAATTTTAGAATATGTAAAACGTCTCGAAGACAAGGGCGCATTGCCCACTCTCGTTCTTGACTCCTGCCACTCTGGCAGAGCCAAGGATGCCTTTCAAAAGCTAGGCTTAAAAAATACCTGTGCCTTTTTTCAATCCGCAGGCAATGAACTTGGCTACGGATGCTTTGAAGATGATCCTGATTTTTCTAAAGACTATACTTCCAGCGGTGAGTATTTAGCAATGAGGTACTACAAAGGCAGCCTTGCTGAGCTTGCAAAAGATCCCTATTTTTCGCAAAGCAAATGCTTTCAAAAAACCAGCAAATATCTTTCAGACAAGAAAATCGACCTTGCCAGCATTTCCTCTGCCTATTGGACATCAAGGGCCGCAGATCAAACATTTCAATCTCCTGCAATTAGTTCGCAGATGGATATTACCTACTTCACGAAAGGTCTTTTACAGCCACAAATTGCAAAACAACAAAACCTTTCCTGTGAACAGTTAAATATGGCAACCGCTTCTCTTGTAAAGCAGCTCTCAAGTATTGGAGTGCAAATTTCTGACGTTGCTACCGCGCCCTACTACCAATCACTTTCAGAGTACAATCAGGCTGTTGGCGATCTAAAACGGATGATTGAAAAGGGCTCTGACACCTCAGAACAGATGACAGCAATAGCTAAACTACAGGCTAAAGTGCGAGAAAAAGCCGAAAATTTTGTAAAGCAAGAGCGAATGCTTATTGACGGACTTTTTAAAAATAAGACCGCCGCGCCAAATGATCCTTGTCTGAGGTCGCTATGAAAAAACTTATTTTTTTACTGCTGTTTATACCAGTAATAGGCTTTGCCACTGAAAAAATATCGCTTGAAGGAACCCTCTTTAAAAAAGACGGGAAGTGGCACCTATTTGTAGAGTCAGATAGTAGCTCTATAAAAAAGGGCGTTATCGCGCTTATAAAAATTCCCAAATCTCAAATGAAACTTCTCGGTGAAAAATATTTCGTTGTGGTTGCGGGCTATCAAGAAAAATGCGAATCCCTGCATATTTGCCTTGCCGTAGAAAAAATAAAGCCCGCAGTGAATGACCCGCTCAAAGATAGAAAATAGTGGGCGGTGCTATTTGCCCACCAAACTTTCATTGAGAGTTTTAAGGTTCACCACCCCTGTTTTATGGGCGTGTGCGGCTTCGTTGCGCATCTGAATTGTCAGATCCACTAAGCCACCAGCCACACCGATAAACAGCGCGAATTTTATAAGGGCCACGATTGCATTAACACCAAAGTTCATAGGGTCACTCCTTGTTTTTTTAAGTCCATTTCTCTGACAAACAAGCGGATTATGAGTGCTCGCAAAACCACTACTCCTACTAAGACACGAGTAAGACTTTACTAAGACAACCACAGTGATTTTCTGTGATGATCCGTGATTCTCGTGAAGGCTTCACCTTGATAACTTATTGAAACCTTTAGTTTGTGATTTCCGTAACATAGCGCGAATGCGCTCGATCTATGCGAAATTGAATGGCGGAGCCTGTGAGATTCGAACTCACGTTACGCTTTTGGCGTAAACTCGCTTTCCAAGCGAGCGCCTTCAGCCACTCGGCCAAAGCTCCATATAGATCATTAGTTTTTAATAATTAGAGCAAATCTTTCTGTGTGTCCAGTTTTCTCTTATTAAAAGTAAGGGACTAGATACCGAGATTAAATTTAAAGCCATTGGGATGAAAAATAAAGCGCGCTTTAATTCTTGTGGCGATGAGTAATTAAACCATGTGTGGGGTCGTATGGCGACATTCCAACCGTTACATGATCCCCAACGACGACTTTGATTTTGAATTTTTTCATTTTTCCGCACAGGCGCGCTTTTACAGGAACTCCATTTTCAAGCATTACGTGATAAACTCCGCCCCCAGAAAGATCTGAAACTTTTCCATCAATACTGAGCAAATCGTCTTTTGCCATGATCACCTTGTTATGAGGTTTAAATTCGTCAATCAGACTTACAAGAACCATGTCTTGCTCTGAATAGATAGAGATATTTTCCCAGATAAGCCACCTTGAATTTGAGCATTAGAAAATGCTGTGCAATGAGAGAAATTCAGAAATTTAGTGAAGCATAAAAGAGTGTAATTCGGTCTTATTTACCAGCAGTCGCCGACGCCGGAGCTACTTCCGGCGATTTGAAATAGGGCGGAAGTTCTTCGAGCATTTCATCTCTGAAATTGGTTCGAAGTTTGATTTGATCGGTGAGATAATTTTTCTCTCGGCTAGAGAATCCCAATCTTTTATCACTCAAAAGCTCGCCCTTGATCTGGACATCGCCGAGATCAACTTTGTTATTTCCCGGCAAGTTTTGCGCATAAGCCGTAAAATGAGCAGGAAGTATCGAGAAAACAAGTAGAGCCAAAATCTTTTTCATTCAAAGCTCTCTCG
>CAIYID010000035.1 GCA_903926205.1 uncultured Bdellovibrionales bacterium | reverse complement strand
GTAAACTGCGACGACTTCGTGGCGGAAAGGAGCAGATGAAAATATTTATCAATACATTGAACGGATTTGACTCTGAACAAAAGGCGGCCTAAACAACAATTGAGCCCGGCCGAACTCTAACGGCAATCGGGACAAGTCCGCGTGAGCGAGCTGAACAAAACCCAGAGAAAAAATAAATGTGGTTAAGCATATTAACTTTGCCATTATCCACTCATCGGACGTCGAGGTAGCCAACTTTAACCATTCATTAAGCTACGACCCTTGCGTCTCATTTAAGCACAACAACAATCTTAGTTTTTTCAACTTCGCAAAGATGATTATTTTGCGAAACTTTTCATCGGGTTAGTAAAATCGTTTCATAGTCAGACAATAAAAATTTGACAGTTTACTGGTTTTTATCAGCTCTAAATCACAAATAAACCCTAAATTGTTTTTTTATAATAAGAAAAAACGACATTATTAATGTTTAAAATAAGTTAGTAGTGCGGAAGCATCGTTTTAGTCAAAGCGGCACCAATCAGCGTTTTCGTGTACGCAATGTCTGAAGCGACTCCGTCAGTATCAGCAATGCTAAATCCTGTTCTCCAATCCGCGGGAGCTTCTGGGTGCACTCCGGAAAGAAGGACAAATCCGTACCCAACACGTGCCTCTGCTATTGCAGGCGCACCGCTAGGATATTTTCCGATAACGGAGCCAAAACCAGAAAGTTCAGGCCCATCCCAATAAACCAAACTTCGCTGAGTGCCATCAGAGAAATAGATCGACACCATTTCTTCCGCAGACTGTTGATAAAAATTAAACCAAGTGCTTGCTAAATTAAAAACGTTGTACAGAGTTGAGCGTTCACCCATAAAAGCACCGGCACAAAATCCAAGATAAGAAACTCCGTCTGTCACAACCACTTTGTGAACAAGGGCCGTCGCCGCTCTTGTGAGAGAGTTTCCCATATAAATGGAATTTCCTCCGGGCCAAATAATAACTTTATAACTTCTCATTATCGCTTCCGTCATCGAGTTGATTTGATTCGACGTTGCCGTGTCAAAGCCGACGCTCATAGAAGTCAGAATACTTTGGAGAGCCGTGACATCAGAGGCCGAAGCGCCGGTGCCGTTAAAAAGAAGGACTGGAGCGGAAGCGCTGGCTTGAAATGACACCTGAAGAGCTGCAAAAAATAAAAAACCGAGAAATTTTGTTTTCACAAAAACCACCTATCTGACGTTAAATATTGTCTGCTTAAATTTTACACACCCATCGGTGTTCTGATGGCTCACTTAATTCAGAGTAGCGGTAAAGTGCTAAGAAACACCGAGCTCTACTTTTTTTCCTAGACGTTTTGTTGTTTTTTTTGTCGGTGTCTATGCGATGCCACACAGTCTTGTGGTCTGGATTTTTTTCGTGAGATCCTTGAAACCCTCACCAGGAGCGAAAATCATGATCTATAAATCATCTTCTTTTCCAAAAAGTATCGATAATTTTCCATTTTTCACAGTCTTCGCTAAACGATCATCTCCACTTACTTTTTCGCGCCACCCTACGGTCCTTTTTTCAAGTAGTTTTAAATGATCGCTAGATATTAAAGCGCGGCCAAAATGGTTTGATAGCTGATGGTCAAGCTGACGGATTGATCACCGTGCTGAGTCGCTAATGTCGGCAGCTTTGAGCATTCCTCAACATACATTGTTGTACAAAAGATTCGAGCTTTAACAAGATGAGATTCAATCGCAGCAAGTTCATAAATAAGAGTTCCATCATCATTGATTGTAAAATATTGCTGAAGTTTAATTTTATCCTCAGCAGAGAGATGAGGTAGACTTTGAATAACAACTCCCATAGAGAGTAGAGCTTTTTGTTCGTTTCGAATATAATCACCAAGAATTGTTATTTCATTATTAAGATCCTTACCTTCGTTTGGAGAAGTCGCAATATTCGGAAGTTGAGCGAAATCCTGGGTCATGTGCTCACGAGCAGAAGAATAGTCTTCAGCAACTTTGCAAGAAGAGACAAAAAATCCGACAAAAACTAAAATTGAAAAGATCAAACGCTTCATGGTGTATACCTCATTCTTGTATGCTTTAATTTCTCATTACTAGGCCATAGTCTGAAACGACAATTTCACCATGTCCATCGTAATTTTAAATCTGCTCGTGATGAGCTAATCAAACCTCATTTTATTTCTATTGGAACTGAAACCGTTCTTGAAATTTAATTCCAGCTCAATCGAAACTGATTCCTGGGCTTAGCATTTGAGTTTGGCGCAAAACATGTGAGGAATTTAGTCTTGTAACACATTAAAAATTTTGATGTATTAAGTTGGTATAGTTAGAATTAATAATAAAAAATGCCTAGTTTTAATTCTCGTTATTTTACTTGGTTTAGTTGGCGCCAGTTATTTTTCTAAAGGCAATTCTTATGCGACAATTAGTCTAACCGGTGAAAAGGTTCTAAATGAATCAAAAACAGGGCTCTCGGGAGCTATCTCAACTACAGCCAAAAACTACAAAACAACTACAGCGACGATTATTGTCTATGACAAAGAATGATTTTCGTTTGACGAGCTCATTGAACTCCTCACTCGTAAACTGTTGTGTTCGTTAAAATTTTCTTGGTTTCTGGAAATTACTGAAATTGAACAATTGAGTGGCGGAGAGGGAGGGATTTGAACCCTCGGTACATCTTTTGAACGTACGAGCGTTTAGCAAACGCTTGGTTTAAGCCGCTCACCCACCTCTCCGCAAAATGTCATCGCATCGCCCCACCTAAAAATAGATAAGACGAGTGACTTTTTTGTATCGCATGCTTTCTGGGAAAACAATAATTTAGGCGTAATGTTCGGGAAAAAGTTTTCTTTCAACCGTTTCAATCACAATGTGAATTAATTTAATGTGCATTTCCTGAATTCGATCAGAAGTTTCACCCGGGACAATAATTGGAAGATCGACCATGTCCCTAAGCTTTCCTCCACCTTTTCCCAATAATCCAATCGTTTTCATGCCTTTTTTTTGGGCTTCTTGAACAGCCTGTATCACATTTTCAGAATTGCCACTGGTCGATAGGCCAATCAGCACATCCCCTTTACGAGCCAAAGCCTCTACTTGCCGAGAAAAAATATATTTAAATCCATAATCATTGGAAACGCAGGTCACGTGGCTGGCCTCTCCTAGGGCCATGGCCCCCAATGGCCGGCGGTCTTTTCGATAACGCCCGGTCATCTCTTCAGCAAAATGCATGGCGTCACAATGAGAGCCGCCATTTCCGCAGGAAAAAACTGTCGAACCGCGCTGATAACACTCAATCAATAAATTGGAAAATTGAGAGCATTTTTCTATGTTTGAAGGGTCTCCATAGAATGATTCTAAACTGAATTTAGCGTCTTTGAAGCAGTTAAGCCATATGTCTTGATTTTTCATGGATCAAATTTGGCATATCTATTTTGCAAAAAGAAGTGAAAATCCATCATTTTTTTCCTAGACACCTTGATTTTGCCCCCCACTCCGGACTACATTGCACCGCTCTGTTAGTAATCCAGGTCCGTGCACTCGTAGCTCAGCTGGATAGAGTACCTGACTACGAATCAGGTGGTCAGAGGTTCAAATCCTCTCGAGTGCACCATTTTCAAAATTTTATTGCGAACTTTTCCTTCGAAAAGTTAAAGTGGGCGTATATGCCAATGAATCAGGTAAACTCCAAATTTAAATCAGCTAAAACCGCCGAAGAAAAAAAATTTTTATACCTAGCCATTGCTCGAGCTGTACTCATGGGCGTGGCTTTAGTTGCCACAATTTGGGTGATCGGAAAACTCAACTCAGGAACACTGTTTACTGGTAACAATTCAACTGCAGTTTTGCTTGGTATCCCCGCGAGTCGGTGAACTAAATCAATCAGTTGACAGCTACCATTCATCTCAGTAATTTATTCATACCGTTCAGAAGTAGCTCAGTCGGTAGAGCAAGCGGCTGTTAACCGCTGGGTCGGGGGTTCGAGTCCCTCCTTCTGAGCCAATTTTTCAAAGTTCAAAGATCAGTTTCAAAAATAAATACAAATAACAAATTAAAACAGTCGGTTAGACAGGAAATGTAGGGCCGCTCACTTTTTCGATTCTCCGGGTATATCCGGCGATATAACGGTATTTGG
>CAIYID010000034.1 GCA_903926205.1 uncultured Bdellovibrionales bacterium | reverse complement strand
CCAAATACCGTTATATCGCCGGATATACCCGGAGAATCGAAAAAGTGAGCGGCCCTACATTTCCTGTCTAACCGACTGTTTTAATTTGTTATTTGTATTTATTTTTGAAACTGATCTTTGAACTTTGAAAAATTGGCTCAGGCGATGGAGCGGGGTCTAACATGCTGAAAAGACCCGTTTCTTATTCCTGAGAATTACAAAGTATTACATTTAAGCTGCCGATTGGAAAACGATCTTGGCTTTTACCCCTAGAGCGCCAAGTACCCTGAGCATCAAATCCGTTGAAATCTCTTGGGTATTGCGGTTGAGCAAGGCTGTGATGCGAGTTCTTGAAGTACCGGCGAGTTTGGCAACTTGAGCATGTGTTAATTCTTTGCGCTCAACGACAGTAATGATCTTGTCGTTAAGGTCGCTACGAATTTTGATTTCAAGCCCTTCGCTTGCAGGCAAACCAAGAAACTCAGCCAGCTCATTAGCGGTGGTTGTGATATAAGATTTAGCTTTCTTCATCTAGCATCTCCTTTAGTCTCTTCAGGCCAAGTCGAATTTCTTCATTTGGCGTTTTCTCTGTCTTTTTTTGAAACGCATGAAACACCAAAATTGAATCGGCCAGTCGCGCAAAGTAAAAAACCCTGTAAGCTCCAGATGCGTCCTTAACCCTAAGCTCTTCAACACCCGATCCCACCGAGGGCATCGTCCTTGATAGCGGCATTTTCAGCTTAGCTCCCTTTTGTAAGTCAAAAATGGCCTTGCCAAGGGTACGCTTCACTTCAACAGGGAAGCTACTAACGATGTCTTTTACCTTAGGGTGAAATCTCGCTGCTTTCAACATCTCCAATGTCTCAGATCTGGGACTAAATATCAAGCTCTTTTTCTTCATATGGCTTACCTTTGCCCTTGGTCAACGATTTGAATGACTTGCGCGACCTGATACCATTCGGAGTCATACGCTTTTACGCTTGGTTGGTGGATAAAAGTCGAAAAGGTTCCATCTCGTAAATCTAAAGCGTCTGCCTGTGGTCGGCTGGGAGGATACCCTTGCTGTCCTCAAGCGGCATTCAGAATGCGATTTCTCGAGGCTTTGGCTTCGTCATACGATCACGCTTTAAACCCGTGGGCGCCTTGCTTTCATTGGTCAGACTATTACGCGCACGGTTTCACATAGAGTGTTGCCACTCGATTTTCTAAATGGATTTTTAAATATAAGTCTTCAGTCTTATTTTTATTGATTAGAATTTAAGAGATGAGATTTCTTTATGGCGTATTCCGTAAAGAGTGCAGATTGCTTTATGTTGGGAAATTTTTTGAGGGGACAAAAAGGGATATGGGACTATCCCTTTGATAAAAACTGAACTTAGGAGACAGTCGATTGATTTTACGACAAACTCATCCTCAAGACTAATTCCGCTTCGCATTCGGGGTTATCTGGATGCTGAATAACTTGGAATTTGCCAAATCCGTTTTTTAAATAAAATGCTCTAGTCTGTTCGTAGGGCTCGTAATCGACGCTTTCATCGAGGGTTTTAACAACGAGAGCAGAGCAATTATTTTTGATAAGTTCTTGGCAGAGGTGCTTCAATAACTGTGCTCCGACGCCCTTTCTTTGCAGATCGGGTTTTACTCCCATCCAGCCGATTTCAGTCGATCCTTGATTTGAAAAATAGGTTATGAATCCAACAGGCTTGTCATTTGTTCGAAAGACAAAGCCCTGCTGCGAATGAAAGTCACTGCTGATGTACTCGACACCTTTTTTTGTGAAATGCTTCGGGAGGCTCTTAGCAATATCCAATACAAGGGGCTTATCCATCTCGGTCATTTTTTGGATATGATCTTTTTTGTAGTGCTGTTTGAGTTTGGAAAAAATAAATGTATCTCGGTATTTGTTTTGTTCAATTGAGTTCTCTTTTAAAACCCCGTCAAAAACATAACCACAGGCAATTGGTACACTGGCAGATCTTTGGTTGATCGAAGAGCATTTCACCTCAATTCGATGAAAACCTAACTCGAAGACATGAGCCTCGAGCGCCCGCAGAGCGTCGCTCATGTAGCCTTGCCCCTCAAAGTCGCCGAGAATCCAATAGCCCACTTCGCAGCCGTCGTATGCCCAGCGAATCGAGTGAAGACCGATATTACCCATATACATATCGTCGCTCTTTCGAAAAATACCATAGTCGAACTGAGTGCCTTCATCCCAAAATTTTCGTGTGCGCTTAACGTAATTTATTTCGTCTTCAGCGGTCTTGATAAAGGGAACCCAGGGTAAAAACTGTCCGAGTCTATCCCGGTCTTTATCGACGTAAGAAAACATTGTCGGGGCAATAGCCTCTTCATGCTTCTTTAAAACAACTTTCGAGCCTTCTAATCTTGGCGATAGACTTAATTTTTCCATTATTGTCCAATCAACATTTCATACATGTATTCGTCACAGAATTTTTCATCAATAAATGCTGTCTCTTTCAAAATCCCAACCCTACGAAAGCCGGTTTTCTCATAAAGCGCGATACCCGGCTCATTAAATGTTCGGACAGTTAACTCAAGACGATGGATTTTATTTTCTTTGGCTTTTTGGATGGCGTAGTTGAGAAGTTCTGTGCCCAGTCCGACATTGTGAAAGTCATAATCCAAACCCATTCCAATTCGGGCATTAAATTTTAAAAATTCTCCGCCCATACCGAAACATCCGAGGTTGCCGACGATTCTTTCGCCGTCGAAAGCAGAGATCATAAATTTTGATGGGCTGGATGCGAAGTCCGTAAGAATTTTGGCTTCTTCTTCGACGGGAAAGTTCTCCCAATTATTCTTGGGATGATTCATGTTTTGGTAGGATTGGTTGAACACATTTTTGAGATGGTTCAATAGTGCCTGAGCGTCATCGGGTTTCGGAGATTTGAGTATGACTTCTTTGCCGCTCTTGAGTGTCACTCCTTTTGCTGGAATAAGCATGGTTACCTCTATCAACTTAATATTGGTTCTCCCTCAATGACAGGGGCAGTCAGGGAATCTGTTAGAATGTTTTTACTAAGAAACGTTTTAACAAAAGGAACCCCAAATGCCCCCAATCGTTCACGAACCTATCATTGGATTGCCCGATTTTAAAATCATTTCCT
>CAIYID010000033.1 GCA_903926205.1 uncultured Bdellovibrionales bacterium | reverse complement strand
TTTACCTTCGGGCTGTCTATCGGAAAAAATAACATGTCCTACTTCGTGAGCATAGACGCCCTGGTCAATTGGCTGACCTGACCAATTCGGGAAGACGCCAAGAGTAATTGCTGAGTCTGAACTCATAATTCCATAATCAGAAGATTCAATGGTAATATTTAATCCAGTTTGAAATAATTTATTTTTAGGAATTCCGAGTAAGGTCGCTATTTTTTGGTTAGTGACACTTAATGATTCAATAATTTTACCGATTGAATCAGGAATGAGTCCTTCTTGGCAGTAGTCACGATCAGAATCAAAGGCAGCAACTCGAGAAATTCGTAATTTTGCTAAACCAGCATCAAGACACTCTTTTCGAATTGTTGAGGAATTATCAGAAGAATTATCACTGGCATAGGAAAAATTATTTCCCATGCCTGCTGTAAAAATAATATATAGCGCAAACATTATTTTCATTTAGACTTCCGTAAGAAATCATCTCATTTGAATTCTTTATTCATTGTTAAAAAATAAGAATTTGCTCGAGTTAAAAATCACAATTTGGAAATTCAATTTGTAAGGTTATTGGAAAATGTGTAACAGCGAGAGAATAAGAGTGTTTTCCATCTTTATATCGATAAAGACCAACTGTTGATTGTTGGTTGCTTGACCAGAAATCATCTCCGTTGTTAATTCGATTGAGTGTCCTTGTGTAGGTTGTAGCTCGACCTTCAAGATAACCATCAAATTTTCGAGTGAACTCATTCATTTGGAGAGTTAGCGCTCCGGTTTCTTCGACAAAAGTTAAGCCATTATCACAATGAACTGTCTTTGCTTGTGAAAAATTCGAAAAGGCTAAAACTAAAAAACTCAGCAGCAGAAAATATTTTCTATTCAGCATAAACATCCTCAAGACCTCTTGTTAAATCTGTGGGATGAATTTCCCATTATCAGGATCAAGTGGTCTCATCGGTGACTTTCTATGCGATAATAGTGCCAATCAAAGAACGTATCAGCTTCTTTTGGAATAGAATTGACTGTCTATAGATTAGACGAAGTGCCCCTAAATTTCGACGAACTTTTAGACGTAAAATTATTTCAGTAACTTCAAATAGGATATGAATTCATTCTTTTATAAAAATCAAATAGGAGTTGGTCTTTTTAAATATTAGTCTGAGAGTGTGGCATGCAAACGATGAGTGTCATCGTGATCATTAAGTTCACTTAAAAATTCCATGACTTCTTTCTTTTGATCCGTCGTCAAAGTTGTGATATTTTTAGCTTTGTAAGAGAGTTCAGCACTTGTGATTTTCCATCCGCGAGCTTCTAAACCCTTACGAACATGATCAAGTTCTTCTGGAGCGCCATAATACAAATAACCTTCGCCATGTTTTTCAACTTCATTAGCGCCAGCTTCAATAGCTTCTTCATCAGGATCAAGAGAGCCGGCCTTGGTGGCTTCAAGTGCAGAAACACGTTCAAACATCCAAGCGACACTTCCCATTTCACCCAGGGCTCCACCATGAGATTTAAAAATCAGTCGCATTTCAGAGGCGGTTCGATTTTTATTATCTGATTGAGTTTCAACAATGACTCCAACACCATGAGGACCGTAGCCTTCATATTGAATCTCATCGATATGACTGCCTTCTAATTGGCCGGAACCTTTTTTGATGGCGCGATCAATAGTATCTGCAGAACATGAAGCTTTTTTTGCAGCATCAATCGCCATGCGTAAACGAGCGTTAAAACTAGGGTCAGCTCCTCCCATTTTAGCTGCGACTTGAATCTCGCGAGCCAACTTGGTGATAAGAGCGCCTTTGATGGCAGAATTTTCAGATTTTACTTGGTGTACCCATTGTCTTCCCATAGGAAAACTCTAGCCTTTTTTAAGGAATCTGGGCAAGGGATTCAGTGATTAAGAAAGAGCGCGTTAAGCGCACTTTCTTAAAAAGTCAGCGATCAGATAGTGGTGTTCAGATAATTATTGAACCAAAGTCTCTGTGTTATGAACCTCGTTTTGAACTTCAAGTTTTGAGCCAGCCAGAACAGAGTGAGAAGTTTGATGAGTTTCAGTATTGACTGTTTCATAAATAACTTCGGTTGGGTCTAGGGATGCAATTGTTGGGCAACTGTTGTTTGTATTATCAACAACAGTCAATTTAATCAGGGAATTTTCAGTTTGGTTACCACCAGTGGTTGTTCCTTGATAGATTTTAACTCCGCAGGCGTTGATTGAAAAATCGTTCACACGAACTTGAACAGTGAGAGGAATTGGCATCATCATTGTGCAAAAACGACCAGCAGGGCAACTAAATGCACGATAGGAAGTCAAAGCCGCGCTAACTGGTTTATCACCGAGAAGACGAATTTGAATATAAGCTGCTTTTATATTTTGTGGTAGGTTCGAAGCTGGATCGATTTTGAATTTTGAGAGTTGAGAAACATAGGTCACATCATCAATGACTTTGTTAAAAACTAATTTATCTGCTGAAGCCTGAAAAGACACCGTTGAGAAGATTGTGATCATTAAAGAGATAAGGATTTTTGTCATTTTAGACTCCTTGAAAAGTTAAGACGAGAAACACATAAGCAATTCTAATGCCATTGATAAAATTTTCTATAATCCTATTTAAAGGCTTTTGACGCTTTTATACCCTTAGATTTCATTAACTTAGGTCATGTTTTGGAACTAGTGTCGCTTTGTCGTGGTACTAGAATGAGTATTATTAAAGTAACATAATACTTTTTCCTAGCAATTTTTTACTAATGTTTTCCTTCAATAATAAAGAAATAATTCGAATAATCCAAAAAAAAAAGTGGCAAGAGAAATAGACAAAAAGATTTGAACCTATCAGTATAAATATCGGAGTTTTATGACTTACCTAAAGGAGAATTTCAGTGATTCAACAGTTTAAAAATTATACGAGTTTAATGATTCTTGTAACAATGACCCTGACGAGTTTTTCAGTTTTGGCGAATTATAATTCAGACGTGTATGAGATGAATTCCAATCGTAAGACTCTTTTATACAAAAGCAAAATGGTCGAAACCGAAAAAGATGGTATTCGAGAAACGAAAAACACTTATGTTGATCCGAGTGATGCTTTCGTATTGGAAGAAACGGCTCAAATGAAAGGTTCGACCCTCATTCGATATGAAATGGAGCAAAAGCAAATTGGAGCCAAAGCTTCGGTGGAAGTAAAAGGCGATGAAATTATTTTTGAAAAAACTCAAGATGGAAAAACAAAAAAAGAAAGCGAAAAATTTAAAAGCACTCTTGTGATTTCCTCGAATTTTACTCCTTTTGTTAAAGATCATTGGCAAGAAATTCTTGATGGGAAGACCGTGTCTTTCCGTTATGCGGCCTGGGAACGAATGGAGACCGTGGGTTTTGATATCAAAAAAATTGGGCAAGAAACTATCGATGGAAAACCTGTTATTCAAATTAAGATGTCAGCTTCAAGTTTTGTGATTGCGGCCATTGTTAACCCTATCTTTTTTAAATACTCCGCAGACGGTTCTTTCTTAGTGGAAATGAAAGGTCGCGTGGCGCCAAAGAAAAAAGTGGATAGCTCTTGGAAAGATCTAGATGCTGAAGTGATTTATCAGAACTTCTGATGATTGAATTGAAGAGCTTTCATGAGAGTTTAACTTCGGTTCAGCTGAGAGGAACTTTGTTTTTTAAAGCAAATGAACTCAACGTTGAATTCTGTTTGCAAGACCCTCTTCATCAAGTGATGAAAGTAGGTCCGCTGAAGAAGGTTTTACATCGTCAAAATGATTTATGGAAAAGCACCTGTTTTGAATTGTTTTTATCTGAATTAGGGGAAAAATCTTACTGGGAATTAAACTTTTCAGTCGATGGAGCTTGGAATCTTTATCGTTTTGATGAATATCGACGGCCTCAACCTCCTAAAGAAAGTTTAGACTTTCAACTTATTGATTTACAATGGGAATTTTCAAAGTTGAAAATACGTTTGAAAATTCCGGATCATTTGAAGGCACTTGAAGCCTGTCTTTGTTCGGTGATTCAATTGCAATCAAACGAACTTCATTATTTTTCTTCCTACCATGTTGATTCAAGATCCGCTCGTCCTGACTTTCATCGTCGCGAGAATTTTACTATTCCGCTTGTTTGTACTTAAGCGCACTTTAACTCACTGAGGAGTCTTAAAAATGAAATTGGGGATTGAAGTTTTACTGGAGTCGCCAAAATTACTAAAAGAGTTGAAATCAAAAAGAGTCGCTCTCGTTTGTCATCCCGCCTCAGTGGATCATGAGCTGCGACATTCTTTTGATTTGCTTCATTCGAAAGTTCAACTGACGAGTGCCTTTGGTCCGCAGCATGGGGTTAAAGGTGAAAAACAAGACAACATGGTTGAGAGTGATGACTTTATTCATTCAACGGCAGGAATTCCGATCTATTCTTTGTATGGGAAAGTTCGTAGACCGACGGCTGAAATGATGAATTCCTTTGATGTCGTCCTTTTTGATTTGCAGGACTTGGGTTGTCGTATTTATACATTTATCACAACACTTTTATATCTTATGGAGGAGTGCGCTCGTTATAATAAACAAATTGTGATTCTTGATCGTCCAAATCCAGCAGGTCGAGAGGTTGAAGGTTTTCGTCTAGAAAATGGCTGGGAGTCTTTTGTTGGAGCTGCGCCAATTCCTATGCGACATGGATTGACGGTCGGGGAGTTGGCTCTTTATTTTAAAATTCATTTTCAGCTACAAGTGAACTTGCAAGTTATCAAAATGAAATCCTATGATCCAAGAAAAAAGCAAGAATTTGGATGGCCTAAAGATCTTGTATGGGTGAATCCTTCTCCCAATGCATCGAATTTGAATATGGCGAGGGCCTACTCTGGAACTGTTCTTTTAGAGGGCACTCATCTTTCAGAAGGAAGAGGAACCACAAGAGCTTTGGAATTGGTCGGAGCGGCAGATCTCGATTTTGAAAAAGTTTTGAATATGATGAAGAAAAAAGCTCCTCAGTGGCTGAAAGGCTGTCGCTTAAGAGAAGTGTATTTTCAGCCCGTTTTTCATAAGTATCAAGGCGAGAGCTGTCATGGAGTTCAAATTCATGCTGAAGGAGATTGGTACAATGAAAAGCAATTTAAACCTTACCGCCTCATTGCGCTTGTTTTAAAATGCATTCATGAACTTTATCCTGAATATAAACTTTTTCGAGATTTTTCTTATGAGTATGTCACTGATAAGCTCGCGTTTGATGTCATCAACGGCGGTCCCAAACTTCGGAATTGGATTGAAAACTCGAAAGCCAACGTGAGTTTCCTAGAAACACAACTCAAAAAAGATGAAAATTCTTGGTTGAAAGAATATAAAAAATATTGGCTCTATTGATTTGGAGTTAAGCGAGATTGATTCCGCCATCGACAGAAAGAATGGCTCCAGTGGTCCAACGCGAGTTTTCACTGGCTAAGAAATAAATACTCTCTGCTATTTCTTCAGGTGTTCCTACTCGACCTAATGGTTGTAAGGATTTGAGTTGCTCAAGACTTTTGCTTTTTTCGTCTGGCGGCTGTCTATTAAATGCCTGAATTGGAGTGTCAACAATGCCAGGACAAACACAATTGACTCGAATATTTTTTGCTCCAAGCCCAAGAGCTAAGCTTTGGGTCCAATTCACCATCGCCGCCTTAGAAGCACTGTAGGCCGAAGTTTCTGCAGTTGGTCTTAGTCCTAAAGTGGAAGCAACATTAACAATGGAATGAGGAAATTGAATATTCATTAAAGGTAGAATTTGCTGAAGCATAAATACAGCGCCAAAAAGATTGACTTGAAATTGATTGAGCCAAAGCTCTGAACCACCTTCGCCCACTTGATGGTTTTTAAAAATTCCAGCATTATTTACAAGAGCGATAGATTCCGGATGAAGTAAGCTCATTTTGGAAGCCAAGGTTTTCACTTGAGATTCGTTGCCTACATCACAAGGTTCAACGTGAATTTGTCCAGAGCCGTGAATGCAAAGTTTTTTTGTCTCTGCTAATTTTACAGGATCTCTTCCGATAATAAGAAGATCCCAGTTATTTTTATGAAAGAGGATCGCTGTGGCTCGACCAATTCCGCTTCCTGCTCCGGTGATAATCGCAAGTTTTTTCATTGAAACAATATAGCAAGTTGAATTCGAATTTCAAAAACAAAAACCCGAGTCAACCTCGGGTTTTTGAAATCTTAATACGAATTTACTGTAATATAGTTAAATACTAAGCCACTTTTTGTGTACGACGGAGCCAAGAATGATATTTTTTATCGAAATCCTTTGCTTTGTGGCCTTCAGTAGTGAGCAAACCTTCTTTGAACCACATATAATGTTCTTCGCAGAAATTAGCACGATCTGGTTTCTTTTTGCAGTCATCGGCAACACATTTTTCTGGTCGTAACTGGGTCACGTTTGAAGGCATCTGTTTGTTTAGATCTTGAGCACCTTTATAAGAATTCTTATCTGACATTAATTTCCTCCTCGTTATTTCATCGTGTTCACACCTAATTATCGGTTAGGCTCGACGAAAGATAAGAGTAAATGCACTCGGATTTGTGAAAACTGTGTGAAGTTTTATTATTCTCATTTTGATCCATAGGATTGTGTTTCCTTTTGAGAATCTATTGGAAATTGACGCTTTTTTGTTCTTTTCTTTGAACTTTTGGAGAGAAAAATCCGTCAAAGAAGGAGTAAGCATAATGCCTGGGGGGAAGTTCAATGAAATCACCAAAATCAAAACTTGTTCTTTTCAAAAAAAAGTATTTCCCGAAGAAAATTATTTTAAAAAAGAACAAAAGCTTTTTGATCCTTTTTGCCGCACTTATTGTTGTTGCTTACCAAAATTGCCAACGTGGCTTCTCTACTAATAATAATTCAAACGGACTACAGTCTAATACAAGTGCAACTTTGGGGAATACTTTTATTTCTGCAGCAAATTCTTCTTCTGTTGTTAAAAATGATCTCGCTCAAAAACCCTATATGGGATTTAATACTTATTACTCCAATCGCATTCAACAATGGCAGATGAATAAACAGAATATCACACAGATTTCTGATGATATGCAAAGTAACGGACTTGTGAGCTCTGGCTACAATGTGCTGAGCTTAGATATCGGCTGGTGGTACGCCTGGTCTGGATCTCCACGAGACACGGCTACACATAAAATCATTCCAGCCCCACTCTTTGGATCTGAATCAGATATGTCTGCTATGATTAGCCATATTCATTCAAATGGATTGAAGGTCGGCTTATACACTGATACCGGCAGTGGTGAGGCGGCTGGCTGCGGAGGTTATCCTGGCAGTGGCGAGTACATTCTGCAAGACGTTTTGCAAATGATTAGTTGGGGCGTGGATATGCTCAAAGTTGATCATTGTGGAGGAAATTCCAATGCAACAAAAGCAGGGATTTCTACTGCGTACAATGGCTCTGATTATGAATATGGTCTCTGGAGTCATGCGGTTATCAGTGCCGCGCAAACCACCGGTAAACAACTCTTACTCAATATTGCTGATTGGAATTTTGTTGATCGCACATCGAGTTGGGCTTCTGAATTAGGAAATTCTTGGCGGACACAGTCTGATATAGATTGGCGATCATATAATTTAGTTAACGGATCATATGTTTACGATCCGGCGGCAAGTGCTCCTATTTCATGGTCACTTATTATGCGTAATTTTACTGGCAATGATGTGCCTCCAGCAGCTGGTCCTGGTCACTGGAATGATCCAGATTATTTACTGATCGGTGGCTTTGGTTTGAATGCCACTGAAGAGCAATCCTATTTTAATATGTGGGTCATTCAATCAGCTCCTTTAATTCTTGCAACTTACCCTGCTGATTTGTCGCCTTCGGCAAGTGATGGTCCACGCCTTCGAGCCATGCTCTTAAATCCCGAAGTGATTGCGATCGATCAAGATTCTTTAGGACGTCAAGGCGAAAAAGTCCGAGAAGATTTACCAGGCCAAGTGGTCTACGCCAAAGCTCTTTCTGGAAGTGGAGAACATGCGGTTTTACTGTTAAATGAAAATGATGTTGTCGCGGCTTCGATCTCTGTTAATTGGGGTGATCTAGGACTTACGAATTCCTCCGCTGCAAAAGTTCGGGACGTAGTTAATCGCAAAGATCTTGGTTCATTTAGTGGTTCATTCACAGTAACGAATATTCCGGCTCATGGAAGTCGATTATTATTAATTCAAGGTACTGATGCGTCGATTAATAATGGCTCTTGGCAAAGTCTTTCGAAAAAAATCCTGGGTTCGCCCGCGGTTGTTGTTCATGCAGGTGTTGAAACTGATGTTGCTCTTGGCCTAGACAGGTATTATTGGTCTCGCAGCAAAACCGGATCATCTGTTACTGATTGGACAAGAATTAATCCAGCAGGTTGCTCAGATAAAGTGATCTTTTTTAATGATCCCGCCATCACTTATGTTAATGGTGCGATTGATATCGTTGGACTTGGTTATGTTGATGCCTGGGGGGCTGGTCCGCAGAGTGTGGAAGTTTTTAATTCCTATTCTTACGATAACGGTAAAACCTGGGTTTGTTATGGAAATCTCGGTAAACCAAGTGGATCTATGCTACACGACCGGTTAGCCTTAGTGACTCCGGATGGCTCGACTCTTGATGTGCTTGGACGAACTTCAGATAACACAATTTCATCCAAACGTTGGACTTCTAGTGGAGGCTGGTCTTCTTGGCAAAATGATGGTGCGTGCGTGCGTTCTGGCTTGAGTGCAAGCTCACGGCCTAATGGAGTCATTGATATCGCGGCCATCGGTTGCGATAATAATGTGTGGCATGGTTGGTACACAACACCAGGGACTGTGTATTGGGAGTCGGTGGCCGCTTCGCAAAATAGCTTTATTAACACTCCAAGCTCTGTTTGGGTCGAAGCTAGTCAGCAATACAATATTTTTGCTACAACAACGGCTAGTCATGATGTTCAAACGATTTCTTGGAATAGTATTTCAGGTTGGGGTAGTTGGAGCTCTCTCGGTGGATGTTTGAAAGGCTCTGTCGCAGCGTCCGGCATTTTGCCAGTGACCCTTTTAGGAACGGCTTGTAATACGCCTGGCACTAATGCTGATACCGATGTTATTGGTGATACTCCCGTGACAAGATTGTTTACGCCACCAGCCCTTAGCGGTTCAAGCTCCGGTTCAAGTGTGGCCTGTTCTTTCAATAACCAGTCTGTTGCCAGTGGAAAAACTGTGACGGCTTACCAAGATTCTTCAGTCCCTTATGGAAGTACTTGCTCATCACAAATAAGAAGTTGTTCAAATGGAATCTTGAGTGGTTCCTTCACGAATGCTTCTTGTACAGTTGCTGTCGCACCGGTGGTAACACCGTTGATGAAAGCTGAGGGTTATATCATTCCATTCTATACGAACCTAATAAATCGCACTCCTCTATCCTCGGAGGTTGATTATTATTATGCTCAGCCATTGATTGCTGGGTCGACGACTTGTCTTCAAGCTGCACTTTCTTTTATTAATTCTGCAGAATTCAGCAGTTCAAATTCAGCCACATTTTCAAATGGCAAGTTTGTGACTGCTTTGTATTTGAGCTTTTTAGGTCGGCAGCCAGACACGAGTGGCTACAATTATTGGGTTGGACAGATGACGACAAATTCCAGCAACGGAATGAGTCTTTTGCAAAATCAAATTGCGATTGCGACTGCTTTTTCATCGCCTACTTCAGGTACAGAATTTCAAGATCGTTGCAATACCCTTGGTTTTCATTAGGGGATTTGTTTATTTCGAAAAATGCAGATCGGTGAGGTTCAGTTGATTGAGGTCGTTCAAGTGCCAATCCTTCCATTCCGGACGAACAAGAATTGAAAAGTATTCAGGACCAGTTGGAATTAAGTAGTAGCCCTTAATTAAAAAATCCATCCCTTTTTGGCAAAGGAGATCTTTTTGTTTCTTATTGCTTGTGGATTTCATTTTATTGATAAGTTGATTAAAAACAGGTGAATCGAGCTTGATCCAATTTTCGGGTGAATTCGGTAAGAAATTTTCTAGAACACTCAGGCAAGTTGGTCTTGAGGGAGCGGGACCAATGTGAAAAATCGTAGGAGGTGTTTGCCGAAGTTGTTCCAGAAAAATTTTATTATCCATTTGAGAAAGCTGTACTTGAATTCCTAGATTTTTTTTCCATTGAGATTGAATCCATTGAGAACTGCGATCAACATCATCGCCGCCTTGTTTAGAGTAGCTCATAGTTAAGTTTTGATAGGAGCTAATTTTTGAGAGCTCTTTAATAATTTTTACTTCATCAATGCAAGAGGGTTTTGGTAGTAAATATTCTGGTAAGCCTGAACATCCCGGTCGTGGTTTTGACCAAAATAAAGCTTGAAGCTCGTCATAATTCAATGATTGAGCAAGAGTTTTTCTGATCTCAGGCTGATCTTTCAGTGATGGACCGAAGCCAAAATAGTCAAAGCGCAATTGATCAATAGCGTGGTAATCAGGACTATTTTTAAATTGCGAAATATATAAAGTCGGGAGCCGTCGTAAAAAATCCAATTCTTTTTTCTGAAATAAATTCAATGCGACTGAATCTTCGGCAATAAAATAAAATTCAAGTCCCGGGTGAATAATATTTTTTGAATTTTGATAGTTGGAGTTTGGTATTAAAACAATTTTCTGTTTTGGCTGCCAAGATTTTATTTGATAAGGGCCGGAGAAAGCACTTTGCGGAGACAGAAAATCGTCCTCAACATTATCATTAAAAGTTGGAGCTAAAATTGGATTTGCTAAATTGAAGATAAATTCATAATCGGTTTTTTCTAATTCAATAACAAGCTTGTTCTCTTCCCCCGACGCTCCTAATTTATCGAACGGCAATTGACCTGAAAGAATTTTTTCAGCATTTTTTATGCCGAGTAAAAAATTCGCACGAAAGCCGGGTTTTTTGGGATCTAGGAAATGCCGAAAGGTTTTAATAAAATGTATTGCTCTAATATTTTCGCCATTACTGAATTTAGCTTTTGGATTAATCTCACAAATAATTTTTTTTGGATTCAATTGTTGGCATTCGCCAAGCCAAGGGAAAAGTTTTCCATTTTCATACCACAACATAGGAGCATGAACCGCCGTAAACAAAAAAGCCGCTGAACTGCTTTTTTGTTTCAGAGGATTTAAAGACACCGGCTCCGTATTAATATGCAAACGAAAGCGCGGTGCGCCTTCTGACCAAGCCTTGCTGGTCAGAAGATTGAATATGAATAAAAAAAACAAAAATAAAAAGGTTTGGTTAAAACTCTTCTTTATTAAGCTATTTGGCACAAGTTTTATGTTTTATCCAATTCCATTTTTGCAATAGTTTGTAGTTGCATATTTGTCGTGCCTTCATAGATTTGACCGATCTTTGCATCTCGCCAGAATTTTTCCACTGGATATTCTCTGGTGAAGCCATTGCCGCCAAAAAGGTCAATCGCCATCGAAGTGATTTTTTCTGCGGCTTTTGATGCAAAAAGCTTAGCCATAGCGGCTGACTCAATAAAATCTTGTTTAGCATCCTTCAAGCGTGCGGCATTGTAAACCATCAGTCGAGCGGCTTCCAATTGAGTGCGCATTTCAGCGAGTTGAAATTGAATACCTTGAAATTGAGCCAAGGGTTTTCCAAATTGCTCACGAGTTTTTACGTAGCTGAGTGAGGCATCGTAAGCGCCTTGGGCGATGCCCACCATCTGAGCGCCGATTCCAATTCGACCTTCATTCAATGTTTCAATGGCTATCTTATAGCCTTTTCCGACTTCTCCAAGAACATTTGCAGCGGGCACTTCGCAATTTTCGAAAAGTAATTCGCAAGTGGAGCTCGCACGAATTCCTAATTTATCTTCTTTTTTACCAACTTTAAAACCAGGGAAAGTTTTTTCCACGATAAAGGCGGTGATTCCTTTATAACCTTTTGCAAGGTCAATATTCGCAAAAACGATAAAAACATTAGCTTCATTGCCATTAGTGATCCAAAGTTTATTTCCATTCAAAATAAATTTATCACCTTTTTGTTCCGCACGGAGTTTCAATGCAAAAGCATCTGATCCACTGGAGCTTTCTGTGAGAGCATAGGCACCAACCCATTCTTTTGCCAAACGAGGTAAGTATTTTTCTTTTTGCGATTCATTAGCCCAGCGTAAGAAAGCATTGGTGACCAAGGTGTTTTGCACATCCATCAATACAGAGACTGAACCATCAACTCGGCCAAGTTCTTCCACGGCCAAACATGCCATTGTAAAAGTAGCCCCAGCACCACCAAATTTTTCGGGACTTTCAACTCCCATCAACCCCATTTCGAAAAGTTTTTTTATGAGATTGGAATCCATTTTTGCATCTTGATCCATTTTTGTTACTAGAGGTTTGATTTCGTTTTCAGCAAAATCACGAACCGCTTCGCGGAAGGCTTGTTCGTCGCTAGTTAATAGGGTGAGGGCTCCTGGTGTTGATTCCATAAATACTCCTTCTCATAAAACTCTGAACCTAAGTGTGTATCCTTGAATGACCAGAGGTTAGTGCACAAGTCTTTTTGCGAGCAAGAAATCACGAGAGATTTCATGTTTTGACGTGCTGCTACAGAACCTGCTTTTAATTTCAGCAAAGCGGGTATCAAACTAGACAATGATCGAGCTTGCCGATAGCCTCCGTTTATGGATTTTCTTGAAATTGCGACACGCCTTGGTGTGTTTTTTGTGCCGTTTTTATTTTCACTCTGCTTTCATGAGTACGCTCATGGGTGGGTGGCAAAGTTACGTGGTGACCGTACGGCTGAAATGATGGGCCGTTTGACGATGAATCCTCTCGTGCATATGGACCCCATTGGCACAGTGCTCTTACCCGTGATGGCTATCGTTCTGCATTCTCCAATTTCTTTTGGTTGGGCCAAACCGGTGCCGGTAAATTCAAGAAATTTGAAAAATCCTAAGAGCGATATGTTTTGGGTCGCTTTAGCAGGACCAGTCAGTAATATTTTTCTCGCACTCGTGGGCTGTTTTTTATTGGTGTTGGCTTTTAAGTTTTTACATGGAGCAGCTTATTTTGCGGGCCTCCAGGAATTGGTTCAATCTTTCATCGGAGTGAATCTTTTTTTGGCTTATTTTAATTTAATTCCTTTGCATCCACTCGATGGAGGGAAGGTGCTCGCACGTTTTCTTCCGCCTTCGCTCGAATACAAACTAGAGCAAAGTCAAGGCATGACAAGTATCTTGTTAATGATGCTTTTTCTTTCAGGCGCGATCAAGTATCTCGCGATTCCAGTGCAGTGGACTTATGAAATATTACTAAATGCAGCGGTGGGAGTTCTTACATGAGAGTGATGTCGGGCTTGAGAACCACCGGGCGATTGCATATTGGTCACTATTTTGGTGCGCTTCAAAATTTTTTAGCTCTGCAAAAACAGTACGAGTGTTATTTTGGATTGATGGATTGGCATGCGATGACCACCGCTTACAAAAGCGCAGCTGAAATTTCAGGTTGGACACGAGAGATGTTTGCGGAGTTTTTAGCTTATGGACTTGATCCAGAAAAAAGTACAATTTTTGTACAAAGCGCGGTCCCGGAGCATCTTGAACTATACATGATCTTTGGAAATTTAACTCCGATGGGTTGGCTCGAAAGAGTTCCTACGTGGAAAGATGCCGAAGAAGAAGCTAAAGCTACTGATACTCATAACTTAGGTCGCTTTGGTTATCCGGTTTTGCAAGCAGCCGACATCGCGATTTATCTCGGTCAAAAAGTTCCTGTGGGAGCCGATCAAGTTTCACACTTAGAACTCACTCGGGAAATTATTCGAAGATTCAATCATCTCTATAAAGGAAAATTGCCAGAGCCTCAGCCTTTGCTGACAGAAACTCCCTCGGTGCCAGGTTTGGATGGCCGAAAAATGAGCAAATCTTACCTGAACGGTTTGGATTTGGCCGATGACTCAAAAGTGTTAGGAAAAAAAGTGAGAGGCATGCCCACTGATCCACAGAGAGTTCGTCGAGAAGACAAGGGTGATCCTGAAAAGTGTAATGTTTTCACCTATCAGAAACTTTTTTCCACCGAAGCGGATCGTGCTTGGGTGATTGAGGGCTGTACCACAGCCGGAATTGGTTGTGGGGACTGCAAAGGCCGTCTTTTGGAAAATATTGAAAAACTCATCGCAGAACCTCGAGAAAGAAAAAAAGAGTTGTTGAATAATCCGAAACGACTTGATGAAATCATGAACGCCGGAAATGAGAAGGCTCGACGGGAAGCTTCGAATAATTTGAAAATGATTAAGGAGTGGATGAAAATCTCATGAGTTCAACCGCACAACTTGGATCAAATATTACAGTTCAACTACCTCAATTTGAAGGGCCTTTAGCCTTGTTGTTATATCTCATTCGTAAGGAAGAGATGGACATCATGAATATTCAAATTCACAAGATCACCAATCAATACATGGAATTCATTAAACTCATGAAAGAGTTGGATCTTGAAGTCGCCGGTGAATTTGTTGCGATGGCTGCGACCTTGATTCAAATCAAATCAAGAATGCTCCTGCCCCAATACGGTGAAAATGGAGAGATCGTTGAAAACGAAGATCCTCGTAAAGAACTCGTACAAAGACTCTTGGAATATCAAAAATATCAAGAGGCCTCTAAATCCTTGTACGAGCGTCCATTGCTCGGTCGAGATGTTTGGCCACGTGGCGTGCGAGAAAAAATTGAATCTTCGCAAGAAGAAGAAATTGTCTTGGATGAAAATCCAGTTTTTGCCTTAATCACTGCTTGGCGTTCAGCGATGAAATCCGCGAAAAAGAAAATTCATCAAGTGAGCGCAAAACTCCAGTCAATTGCTCAGCGGATTTTGGACATTAAAGATCGTTTGGTTGTAGGTCAAAAAATTGCGATGTCAGAATTAATCACAGATCCAGAAAATCGTCGCAAGCAAGTATTGATCACTTTTTTATCAATTCTAGAACTTGGTAAAATGGGATTTGTTTCTTTATTTCAAACCGACACTTACCAAGAAATTTACGTCGAGGCTAAAAAAGAAATTCAAGCTGATGCCATGTCAAAAATTGAAGAGTACGATAGTATTCATTCGATGGATACGGCAGAGGCGATGATTGATAAAGCAGAGTCCATTTTGGCGATGCATCCAGAAGATAATGAAATTGTGGAAACTTTGACTCATGAATCGATTTTGGAAAATGCCATTGTGAGCGGAGAGTTGTCGGGTCTCGACTTCGAAGAAAACATCAACTCGTCGATGGAAGTGGCAACTGATGAAGAGATAGCATTGGCCGAAGTCGAGCTGCAAAGAGATCAAGGTATCGTTGAGGGGGAATTGTCATGAGTGACGTGAATAATAAAGAATCATTACCTGGCTGTGAAATTGATACTGAGATTGAAAATGAGTTTACAGCGAATTCTGATTCTGAATTAGAATTAAGTGCGGAGCTTTCTACTACTGAGCCAGAGGCCGAATCCTTTTTGCCAGAAGTTGATGAGCGAGAGCTTTCAGCGGAAGTTCTTCCAGATAGTGAGTCCGTGGAAGGCACTGAACTTGATAGTTTTGAATCTGCGAATATTGAAGAAGTTGAATTCGTTGAAGAAGAACGTTTGGACTCCATCATTGAAAGTATTTTATTTGCTTCTGATCGACCTGTGAGTCTGAATTCCATTCGTTTGGTGTTCAAAGGAACAAATATCAGAGCCGATAAAATTCGTCGCGCTCTTGATCGCTTGGCGGTCGAAGTGGCTGGTGCTCGTCGAGGAGTGAGCTTGGAAGAAGTTCCAGGTGGTTATCAGTTGCGCACAAAAATTGATAATATGCAGTTTTTAACTCGCACATTAAAGGCAAGACCGTTTCGTTTGTCAGGCCCGGCCTTGGAAGTATTGGCGATTGCCGCTTACAAACAACCTTTAGTGAAGTCAGAAATTGATGATATTCGTGGTGTTGAATCTGGTCATCTTTTACGAGCTTTAATGGAGAAAAACTTAGTGACCTTTGCCGGAAAATCAGACCTTCCGGGTAAGCCGATGTTGTATGAAACGACGAAAAAATTCCTAGAAATTTTTGGTTTACGTAATTTAAGAGAATTACCGACACTCTCTCAAATTGATGAGCTTTTACCTGAGGGGATTGGTGAAGAGGAAGAAAAGAAAACCACTCTTTCTCAGTTGACGGATAAACTATCTGAGGAAGTGATTGGAACTTATTCTCAAGGTGAAGAAGAATTAAATAAAATTTCCGATGAATTAAATATTATCGCTACGAGTAGTGATTTCTTCGAACAAGAAAAAATTAAGCAAAAGCAAAAACGAGAACAAGAACGAGCCCAAAATATTCGCGAAGCCATTTTGATGGGTGAAGCGGTTTCTAATCGAGATAAAAACTGGCTGGCTCGTTTTGATGAAGCACAGATGCTCGGTCAAAATTTTGTCGATCCTGAGCAACCTGTAAACTCGGTGGCGACGGCTGCGGCCACAGAGAATCATGAAAATGCTCAAGAAGTTCTTCAAGAGGAAAAGCCTCTCGATGATGACGACCAGCTTTTTTCTGAAGAAAGTCTTGAAGCTAATGATCTTGCTGATATCGATGGCGATGGTCATGAGAGTGATGCTTCGGTTTGATAGAATGCACCACCGTCTCAAAATGAGAATTTACTAAAGTCTGTAATTACTTTAGTCGGGACTTAATCCTGCCGATATGTTTATCGGGGGCAATCTCGGTGATGCGATTAATTCGTGTTTTTACTTTTTCTTTCGTTTTAGCATTCTTAATGATTGCAACGAATAACTGTGCAGGAACAGGAACTGGTTTTCAATCGATGAGCGGCTTTTGCAGCGGCACCTGCGCTACCGCCACCGCTTCTGGTCCCAGTGTGTATCTTTCCAGCCAAGGTTTTGTTATTGGGAAAGCCGGTACTCTTTTTTATACCAGCTATGCTGCAAGTCAGGCTTATTATAAACAGCAATTTCAGGTTTCAGGAATGTGTACAACCGGTGGAGCTGCTGTGAACCAAATATCCTTGAGTGTTAATCACACAGTGGCAGGCTTGCCAGTTCCGTATGCGACAGATCTTTATGGCTCTGCCTATTCAAATTATTCAACAACTTGTGATAGTGGACGTTTTAATTTAATTATTACCCCTCCTGCAGATGGTTCAAATAATGCTGCAACTTTCGCGGGGACGGTTTCTCCGGCAATGCAATTGGTGGTGACATTAAAGACGGGCGCAAGTCTTTCCGCTTTGACGGTGGCTTCCCAGTTTGCCACTACTTTCTACGTCACTTATTAGCCCAATGACTCGGCCCTCAAATTTCCAAATTAACTAAGACTGATTTTCGAATGGCTGAAGCCTTACGGTTTTCGTCAAGGCTTCCTTCGTCAAAGTGAAGTAAAGTGGTGTTCCACTTGTGTCGATTGAGCCACTGCTGATGAATATCATTATTTAAAAAAATTTGAATAAATTTCCAGAGAATAGAAGCTTTATGGTTTTTATTAGCATCTATCACAAAAGAAAGCACAACGAGGTGATTGTCTTTGATTTTCCATAAAACAGGAATGGCTTTTGTTCTTTTAAAGAGCTCTCTTTGAAAATCAGGAGAAATTAATTTGAAAATATCATTCCATTGAGTTGTTGTATTCTTGGGGGTGCCGATAATGGCAGTATCAAATGATTTTAAAAAAACCTGATCAACGAGAAAAACATCGACGTTTTCAGTGTTATTTGGTTCGAAATGAATTTTAACAGGGGATTTTGCTTGAAGTTCATTTCTGAACTCTAAGGGAAATAATTCATCCATTTCTTTAGCGTAGAAAATAATTTCAGGCTTATAAAGATCTAAGTATTTTTGATAATAGGAAGGATGATTGCCTATCCAAAATCCCACCAATAAACAAAATCCGGCTGTCGTTAGCAATAAAAAGTATCTAATTAATTTCACAAGTTCCTAACTTCAGTTATTATCTAAAGATCAGCACCACAAGTTTCCTCTGGAGAAGTCATTGCACTTTGCTTAGATAAAGTAGCTTCTTTTTTCTCTTGCTCATTTTTAGCTGGAGGCTCCATAAATGGGAATGGATTTTTTACGAGGTATCGAACTGGGATTTGTAGTTCCTCTAAATACTGGTCAGCTGCGAATTCTAAATACTGACGCATATCAGTTAATAATAAGCCTTCAATTCCTGTATCCAGAATATTTTTAGCAAAAGCCATTTCCGCATCGATGGCATCTTCCATCATTAATATGATCATATCTTTCATTTGTTCATTGAATAAATTGGGTTCCTCTAGAAGAGCAATTTTAATCACTTCCAAAGCAGCTTGAGCGTGCTCTCTTTTTTCATGAAAAATATTGTTCGCAGCTTTCGCAAAACCAATAAAGAGACCTTTTGATTGTAAAAAGAAAATAGAGGCAAAGGCTCCTGAGAAGAAAAGGCCTTCCACACAATTTGAAAAACAAATCAGATTCACTAAAAACTGGCGACGATCCTCGATAGTGATAAGTCGATCTAAGCTGTTAACTGAATTCATCCATTTCAAACAAAAATTGATTTTGTGCTGAAGAGCTGGTGTCATCTTATTGGTTACAAAAGCTTGATGTGTCTCCTCAGGATTTGAAGAATAACGATCTAGTAATGTGAGGTAAAATTGGGTGTGCAGAGATTCTTCATAAAGCTGTCGAGATAAATAGAGACGTGCTTCAGGTGAGTTCACATGTTTGTATAAATTAAGTGCCAAATTATTACTGACTAATGACTCGTTAGTCGCAAAAAAAGCTAACAAACGAAGAATAAGTCCTTTTACTCTAGGACTAATTTTTTTATTGAGATCAATTAAATCAGCAGATAAGTCTATTTGATTCAGGGTCCACGAGTTTCCGATCTTTTTATTAAAAAGATCGTTAAAAACGGGGTACTTCATCGGTCGAAGAACTAAATTAAAACCAGGATCTAAAATCATATAAGATATCCGTTCCCTCTAGCACTAGTGGTCCAGTAATAAATTAGCACCAATAAGGCTTGTTCTTTTGTTTTCACGCTAAGCCATATTTTTTATGAGTCCAACATTTTTTGAAAATTGAAGCATTTTTTAACCCAATGCTGCCTATCATTTAAGCAGAATAAATCAAGGCATTGACATACTTTGACTGATTAAGGAATGAGCGAAAAGATATCAGGATGTCTTTGTAACCATAAAAGATGATATTCTTAAATTTTCTGTCACTACAAAATTGGTAAAGCTTGCGCCTGAATTTTTTTTTGAAGTTCCTTTTGAATTGCTGTGCGCGGAGCAAAGCTCTTGCTTTGAAAGGAATTTCTAGACCGCAAATAATCCACGATGCCTTGATGCGTTTTCATTTTATTGATGGTCCATTCTGGAGCAATGAGTTCCTCCCAACGAGAAGAATAGGCCGCTAATCTTTGGATAAAAATTTCCGGCGAAAGGTTTTCAAGAAAGAGTCTGACTCTTTCACAGTAAGTATCAAAAGCGATCGGGGAGAAATCCCCTTTTTGGTAGCTCATGGCTAAAGGAGTATTTTTTAAAACGTGAAGGTGGTGCAATTTAACATTGGTGATCGGTAAATCGTTGCAAATCTTTGCTGCCTCAATCACATCTGCGTCGCTTTCGTCAGGATTGCCAAAGATCAGATGAATTCCGATATCCACATTGCTTGTGCTATGGATTTTCTTGATGGCCTCGATAGAATCTCGCGCAGAATGACCTCTCTCCATAAATTTTAGGTGTTTTTCATTGAAGCTTTGCACGCCGAGTTCAACGAAAATATTTCGCTTTTCGTTTGTTTTGGCCCAAAGATCGAGCACCCCCTGAGAAAGGCAATCGGGGCGAGTACCAACGACTAAGCCTTTGACGAAATCAAAGGCCAGGGCTGTTTTAAAATGATCTTCAATGCTTTGAAGTTTTAAAAAAGTATTAGTGTAAGCCTGGAAATAAACCAAAAATTGCTGAGCTTTGTAGCGTCTTTGGACTTGCTCTTTGTATTTAATAATTTGCTCATTGAGTTCGATTTGAAAGGATTCAGAATGAGCAGCGGAGCCCCATTCATCGCAAAACACACAGGGCTTCATTCCCTTTAAACCTCGTCGATTGGGACAGTCATCAGAGATAGAAACCGGGATCTTGTAGACCTTTTCTGAAAAGAGCGCTAAATAATGATGAGAGATCGGCCGAAACGGCAGACCATTCCAACCTTGTTCCATGAACTTGGTTTGATGGAGTTTGGTCTTGCTGTCAACGGTCTTTCAAGGAACCAAAAAAATACAACCCGATAAAAAGGAACTGGTATCGATGACGTCCTCCAGTGAATCTCTCTGGAAACAACATAATTACGAAGTCAGACGGACAGAAGATGGTAGTCCAAGCCTACAATGGCTCGGGGAGGGACATGACGAAACCATGCACCATTCAGGCGGAGCTTGGACAGAGACCTGGTACATCTATGGCGAAGCTTTAAAAGCAGGTATTGAGCAGGGTGGAGCGAGAGTTCTATCTGTTGGTCTTGGTCTAGGCTACAACGAGTTTTTGAGCACCCGTCTGAGTTTGGAAGCTAAAGCACCGATAGAAATTCACAGTCATGAAAAGGACCCCTTTCTTGTGCAAGAATTTCTAGGTTTTATTGAAAATCAAGTGTCATCACCTTCGGAGATTTTGGCTATTTACTCTTCTCTTCTTAGCTTTGTTGCCCCGCCAGTGGAAAAAAGCCAGATTCTCACCTCTCTAGCGCATAAAAAGATAACTGGAGAATTTCAAATTCGTGGCCCCTTGGCTTGGGAGAGCTTTAAACAAGCTGAAAAATATTCCATGATTCTTTATGATGCTTTTTCCTCAAAAGCTTCTCCGGAATTATGGCAGGAAGATTTTTTAAATAAATTTATCGAGGTTTACTCTGAGGAAAAATGTATTTTTACCACTTACGCCTGCACCGGGGCACTCAAAAGAGCTTTGAAAAAAAATGATTTCAAGGTCATTGAACGAAGAGGCTTTCAGGGGAAAAAAAGCTCAACAATAGCTACTCGAGGTTTTATTTTAGAGCCGGGTTTGATACGAGGAATTTCTTAATGTACTCAATGATCAAACTTTGCGATTCAGTTTGTAAGGCGATAAATTTCATTCCAAAATAGCCATCATTACCCACATAGACCACTTCTACGGTTGCATGAATGACAACAGACAAATTGGAGCTTTTAATTATCACTTTTAAGCGCTCACCAATTTTAACTTGGGCAGCTTCTGTCGCTCCAAGTCCACCTTCTGAAATAGATAAAAGACGGGCTTGAAAAGTTCCGCCTGCTCCCTCACAGATAATGGTTCCCATAATTGGTACTCGAGGATGAGTTCTACGACTGACACCCAATTCATCCATTATTTTGTGAATTTGATAAATATCTCTCCATTCACTGTAGCCTTCAGTCCAAAGGCGAATATTAGCCAAATCAGATTTACTCTTGAGGAAACGGATCATGTCATCATGGTTCATGGGCACTAATTCTTTTCCATCAGAAACAATTCGCCACATGCGATCCTGTCGATCATTCCCAGTCCTCGCAGATTCGCTATCTTGAGATATTTTTTGCCATTTATCAGGATTAACCCACTCCGTTTGGCCACGTCCCCAGATTAAGGCGGTGGGCATGGCTGTCATTTGTCTTTCAAGATCAGAAGGAGAGAACGGACCTCGAATTTGCCCTTCAACGAAAGTAAACCACTTTTTATGTTCCATAGGACTATGTCAGCATGGAGTGACTAAGGAAATCAATTGGATTTTTTTCCGTTTTTAAATTCGTCAATCTTATCATTTAAAAAAAGTTTAGCTTTGTGGCGTCTTAATTCGCCAATTTTCTCCTTGCGAATATGCATATGAGTGACGCCTTTTTCTTTGAGACGCTCTTTTTGCGTCCTATTCATGATTTTTCCCTCTTGGGTGTATAAAAGATATTTTTTATTTTCTGGCATATAAAGATACAGATCAAAATCGACGAGGACATCCTCTTTAAGCTCGTCCAATGAAAATTTAATCATATTATCAGTCGCTGATTGCTCAAGCTGAATACTTGTTTCGTTAACAGGGAAAAAAGCCAGTGCAATTTCATCTTTACCATGAATCGACTTTTTTAAAAACTCGGCTTGTTCTAAGGCCCAGGTTTCAAATTCAACTTGTTCCAGCTTAAGGTTCATGGGTGATTCGCTGTTGTGAATAAGTTCCCCACGATTGCTCAAAAAAGAGAATAAGCGTTCTTTGATTAAGAGCATAAATTGTTCATCAATCTGGCGATCGCCGCCTAAAACTGCCACTAAATAACCAGAGTATTTAGACGACTTGATGGTGAGGCAGGCCATATTCGTTGATAAAGTTATGGGATTTATTTTTTCATCTGGTTGAATCGTAGAGTGAACACGGGTGGCCTCATCAAGAGCTGCTTGTGTGCCAAGAAGAAGAATAGACTCATCGTCCCCTGAGGATGGAATGATGGTGCTTTTTTTCTCACCAGAGAAAATCTCAGTTTCTGGCGCTTCATAAGTTGATTCTGACACGATGAGAGAAGTCTCTTCCTTTTCCACAGGAACTTGAGAACTCCAACTTGAAACGTAGGACCCAGAATTTTCTTCAGGTACAATAGCTGTTGTAGTAGCGGAGGTTGAGGTCTCGCTGAGCATTTGTCGAAGAGCTTCGCGAGCGGCGAGGAGATCATCGCCTTTAATCAGTGTATGTCCTTGTCCTGATCCGCCGGCAGAAATATGATAAGAAATAAGGTCGGGGCGGGATTCTTTATCTTTTTGAATTTTTAAGAGCATCCGTTCAACAGCAGGACCTGAAACTGGTGGGTATAGATTGTACTCAAGTCCAAGTTCAGTCAGGCGAGAGATAGCACTATTGTTGGAATTTTCAGTAAAACCAACAATTGGAATTGAGAGTGCTTGATTAAGAATTCGAGGTAAAGTTCTGACCTTACGATTTGAATGATCTGCGGCAATCAATATGAAATTGGCATTTTTTTGTATGGCAAAACTCAGCGCTTCACGCATTTGATGAGTCGAGTAAAGAGTGAATCCGCGGTTTTTTAAAAAAGTCTCAGTGGTCTTCATCGATTGAGCAGTGGCTTTTAAAATAACGATAACAATATTCTTAGAAGCTGAATTTATTTCCAGCTCACTGTGGTTATCTTTACTGGGGGATTTCCACTGATCAGAAGTCATGATTAAGTTATTTTTCTACCCTAAAGTGATTGACTTTCATTTGAGTTAATAATTTTTCATTTTGCAGAAGAACTTCGAGTCGACTTTCTAGGTTTTCCAACAATTGATCAAAACTCATTGGCTTTTTATTTTCCCCATCCGGATTCTCAACGATCATTCGTTTCATGACATCTTCGGGAATGTATTGTTCCATGATCAAACGAATGCCGGTGTACAATTCACGTAATTGAGCCGTGAGGTCTCTAATTTCTTGACGTACTCCTATCACTTGACGCTCAAGAATGAGTTGATCGATCGTGCTTAAAAGAGTCTCTGCCTCGACGGGCTTTTCCAAAAGTCGAAAGACTCCAATGTCCACAGCTTGAATCACTATTTCTTTGCTGAGATAACCTGAAAGAAGAATGAATGGAAATTCCACTCCTTTTTTTTGTAATCTTTGAACCATATCTAAACCAGTCATCGCCGGTAGGTTCAGATCTGTCACAACCACGTCAGGAAGAGGAGCTTTATCGTCATCAAAATATTGCAAAAATGATTGAGGATTTTGAAACGTTTTTACTGAATAATCTTCACTGAGCAAATCCTCATAGGATTGCAAAATCTCACTCTCATCATCGACGGCGAAAACAAGGTATTTTTTTGTTGCCATGAATAGTCTCCTCCGTACTTTTAGTTTAGAAACATAAAAGTGATGTCGCAATGATAGGAGTCTATATCAATGAACTTTAGACTTAAGTCTAAGGAGATAATAGGAACTCTGTGATTGCAGCCTCTTGCTGAATACCATCATGATATCCCATCTCAATCAACTGAGAACAAAATTCAGGTTCAAATAATAAGTAACTAATAATCTCAGAAGCGTCTTCCAGAGGACCAAGGCCCTTTAAGAGATAGCGAATGACTCTTGGCATTTTACTGGTCATGGTCGCAGCCAAAGCACCAATGTCTTTAGAAGGATGTATCCAGACGTGATTGATTGACTTGAAATTCAGTTGATCATGATGTTCCTCAGGAACTTGTTGTAAGAAAGTATTGATTCGATTGAGTCTTTCGATATCAACTTCAATTCCATCCAAAAGAACGGAGTTGAGTAAGACGTTAGCGACCAAGGCAATGCTCGGTGGGGTTGTGGATTTAAGAACTTTTTCGTCATAGGCTGTCGAATCGACTTTTCTGACCCCGATAATCATTAAAGAATCGGCTCCCAAATGCAGAGCCGGACTCAGCGGTTGATGATTTCTGACACAGCCATCGCCAAAATAGCGATCATCCACTTTTCCTGGCATAAATAAGAGAGGAATGGCACTGGACGAAACAATGTGACTGGGATTAATTTCTGTTTGTTCGGAATGTCGTCGAGCTCTTTTCCAAGCGGAGGGATTTTTTCCTTCGACAAAAGTGATGGTCTCACTTGTTTTATAATCAAGAGCTGTGACCGCGAGCGTGTCAATAACTTCGTTTTTAATATTCTCCTGAATGCGTTTAAAATTAATGTTATTTTTTATAAGTTCATTCAGGGGAGACGTATCGAGTAATGATTTCCCATGCTGAACTCCAGAAGAAAGTCCTCCAAAAGAAAGTTCTCCCACCCAGCTCAATCCAATTTTTCCTAAAGAGACAGCATCCGTTTTGAAAACCTGAGCACTATGGAGATTGCTCCAGAGATTAGCTAATCTTTGTGCCGTCAATTGGAATTCATCGGCTCCAGAAGCCATAAAGCAGGCATTGATTGCTCCCGCACTAACTCCAGTGTAGATTTTGAACGGATTTTTGATTTGATTTTTAGCAACAATTTCCGCGATGGCCGTAAGAACACCGGCTTGATAAGCGCCTCTTGCCCCGCCGCCTGATAATACAAGTGCTTTCATATTTTTGTATTCTAGCTGTAGTTGAATTACGGCGCAAAGCATGAAATCACAAAATGCATTTTTTCTTCGACAAAAATGCTTTAGTCTAGTCTTCTCGGGAAAAGAGAAAATAAAAACTATCACATTGGAGGAAATATGAATCGCTTAACATTTTTTATTGTTGCATTATTATCTAGTTCATTAGTTTTGGCTGCGTCATACAAGATTGATGCATCTCATAGCGAAGTTGGTTTTTCTGTAAAGCACTTAATGTTGTCAAACGTCAAAGGTCGTTTTTCAAGATTTGATGGAGGCTTTGATTATGATGCTTCTTCAAAGATTCTTTCAAAGGTCAATGTCAAAATCGAAATCGCTAGCGTTGATACTAACGATAAAAAACGCGATGAACATTTAGCAAGTCCCGACTTCTTTGATGCGAAAAAATTTGCCACGATTGAATTCAAATCCGACAAAGTCACTGGTGTTGAATCTGGAAAAACAATCAAAGTTCCAGGAACCTTGACTCTTCATGGAGTGAGCAAGCCTGTTACATTAGATGTTGATTTCCGTGGTAGCACTATGGACCCATGGGGTAATGAGCGTTTGGTTTTCGGCGCAACTGCTAAAATCAATCGCAATGACTTTGGTATTAAATGGAATAAAAGTATGGATAAAGGCGGCGTTGTTGTTGGCGAAGAAGTTGTTATTGCCATCGAATCTGAAAGTGTAAAATCCAAGTAATTAATATTATTTCTGAGCGAGGTGGTCAAACCTCGCTCTCTCGGAGTTTTTATTTTACTGCAACTTCTTTTTCACACCGATAAATACCTCTCCATGCTTTCGCAATCCATGGGTCCATGGTTGTATGCTCTTATCTTTGCCATTGTTTTTTGTGAGACAGGTCTCGTTGTTACGCCTTTTTTACCCGGGGATTCTCTTTTATTTGCACTGGGCTCAATGACTGCTTTGCCAGACAGTCAAGTGAGTCTCCTTTCTTTAAGCCTGGTTCTGATGTTGGCTACATTTCTGGGCGACAATGTGAATTACTTTATCGGTAAACATGTTGGACCGAGGATTTTTCAAAGTAAGACTTCTCGATTTTTTAATCAGAATTATTTAAAACAAACTCAGTACTTTTATGAAAAGCATGGAAAAAAAGCCGTGATTCTAGCTCGTTTTATTCCTATCGTTCGAACTTTTGTGCCTTTCGTCGCTGGAATCGGACGCATGCGCTACCTGCACTACTTAAGCTATTCGGTGATTGGATCCTTACTTTGGACTCAGAGCTTTTTGTGGGCAGGTCATCTTTTTGGTGAACTCGAACTCATCAAAAAGCATTTTCAAATCGTCATACTTTGCGTGATTATAATTTCCATAGCACCTGCCTTGATTGCCTGGGGAAGGGCTCGCTTCAAAAAGCAATATTAAATCGTTTTAATAAAATTGAGCGCACAAGTTTTAGGCAACTCTAACAAAATTACAAAAAATCCTGACAAAATGTTGATTTGACTGCTTTGATATGGCACCACTCTTGCTAATTCATGGATCGAAGGAATTTAAGGGTCGTTTTGACCCTGGGGTTTTAAGAACACAAAAGTTATAAAAAACGGGGGAATAATGAAATCAGTATTGTCTTTATTAGTCATCGTAACGAGCCTCAGTGTATGGGCGCAATCGTCAGACAAAAATGAAACATCAGCGAAGTCGACAGATGTTGTGCCCGCAGGCGCAGCGAAGACTAACGACATTGATGCTGAAATCACCAACGCTAAATTACGAGCTTCTTCTGTGGGTTCAAAGAATGCTCTTTCGTTGAAATTAGATTTGAATTTAAATGGTGGTAATTTAGTGGTTCCTTTTGGAGAAGTTCGCCCCAACTACGCAGGGATTGCAGGACAAGATAGTTCAACTTCTTTAAGTGGCACTATAGCTGGAGCTTATCGCTTAAACGATCGTTCAAGCTTACGAGCTGGAACTGGTGTTTCAATCAGTACTCCATTTCAAGCAAATTCAGGAGATTTGGGTAACTCAAATGGAAAGAGAACAACAAGTGTTTCTAATCCATATTTAGATTTCTCTTACGCTGCTCGATTAGGAAATGCTCAAAATATCTTTGACACTTCTTATACGCAATACACTCAGCCAGTTTATACAGATAAATATAAAATGGTTGGCAGTTATGATGTTAATCATACAATTGCTTGGGAATTTAGCAGCACTAAATGGTCACCAGGAATTAATATCGATGCCAATTATACTTTCTTTAGTGATTCAACAAAATTATCAGACACTATGTCGAATCCAGAAGATGGTCGATCCGACTGGACAATCGCAGTGTTTCCTTACGCAGAATACGCTTTTAACGATAAGTATTCTTTCCGTACGGTATTTCGTTTCTTAACTTTTGATCATTATCGCGCAGACAATTCAAGTCAGGTGTATCGTGAACTTTATACTCAATCATTGGGATTGGGAATTGCGGTGACTCGTGATATTTATTTGTATCCAAACCTGCAATTTGCTCCTGAGTATATGTCAATGGAAAGAACGAACATCGGTCTTTCAACTTCAATCAATTTGTAATAATTCCAGATTCCTTGGATTCAAATCCAAAATTTCAAAAACCGACCTCAAAAAGGTCGGTTTTTTGTTAAATCGCCCAAAAAATATCAATTTTTTTAAAATTCATATTTGATTCTTCGTAAAAATTTTGATTCATTCCGGTTATGAAAACTATTTATGCACTTTTTATTGTTTTATTGGTCGGGCCATTCTTGTCTTCTTTCTCACTGGCTCAAACTTCAACCTCTACCGAAAGCTTGAGTTTATCAGCTCCAGCGGCGAGCACTTCGCCAATTGGTTTTTCTTACATTGGGCTCTTGCAACGAAATGGTCGCATTGCTAATTCTCATTACACCGATGCTCTTGGGAACGATCAATACACTGCTTATTCGACGGATCTTGATACTGAAAATCATTTCAAATTAAATTACAAATTCTCTAATGGTGATATTGTAACCGTCATTCAACGCATTTACTACAGCGTCACGAGCGAACAGAAGAATTGGGAGCAAGGCGGGGAAGTTCCATTTTTTGCAAAAACTCGTATCGAGTATCTTCATAATATTGCTATCGGTAATAATAGTAATATTGTGATCAGAGCTGATCTGCCGACAAACTATGATTATTACTACAACCAAAACTTAATTGGAAATTTTGGTGGTATTGCAAATCTGAATTGGGACTTAAATCCTAAAATAACTCTTGGAATGAGTACCTACGCAGGCGTTAATCTTTACGGAGGAAGTCCACGATCTTTGTCACCATGGCAAGAAGATGCGATCGCTAGAAACTACAGCAACGATTGGACGGCAGATCAAAATGCTGCTTATTTAGCGAAAACTGGCGAGCAACGCGACAGTGTTTATTTTAACCATCGTTTGAATTTCACCTATAATTTTGACGATAAACTTTCTTTTACTAACACCCTCGGTTATGGAGTGGGCCTAAAAGATACGAGTGATAACTTTTCTCATTTTTCTCGCGCTACGGCTTTTTGGGAGATCTTTCCGGAACTAGATTATCAGATGACCAAAGCAGTGAGTTTTGCTTTTGGTGCTTCGCAGGTTTTTGCTGATATGCCAGGATCTTCAGATTTAAGTAATGGAAAATCGATCTATTATAACGGAAATAATTTTGCACTATTTCGACCTGAAGAAACTAGTTATTATTTGCAAGTTGGTTACGTTTACTAATCTAGCGTCCAGCAGCCACTTGTGAATTTGGCAAATAAAGAAGAGGATTAACTGGGATTCGGTCTTTCCGAATCTCAAAATGAAGGTGAACACCACTCGCGCGACCGGTCCGTCCCATAGCACCAATGAGCATTCCTCGAGTTACTTTTTGACCTTGCTTAACCTTGATCTTTGAAAGATGAGCATAGAGAGTCGCAAATCCAGATTCCCCCTCGATCATAATCACTCGACCAAAACCTTTGAATTCATGTCCAGCATAAATAACTATTCCGTCTTGGGCTGAAAAAATCGAAGTGCCTTTTGCTGCAGCAAGATCAATTCCATAATGAGGTTTTCGGCGCTTACCTGTGGGTTTTAAGCTAAAACCTCTGGATAAGCGGGCGGTATCTACAGGCCAATCAAGGCTTTCCTCAGATAAATGGTTTGGAGATATAATTTCAACTTCAGCAGAAGATTCATCTGAGGTCGAATCTTCTGCGCAATCTTCATCCTGAATTTCCGGAAGTTGTTCTGAGCTTGGTTGGCGAAGCGAAACCTGCCCGCAGGCGGCAAAAATCAATAGAAACAATAAATTAAGCAAAAATCCTTGAGATGATACTTTCATTGATGTGAGTTTATCGTCTCATAGGACTCTTAAGGAAGTCTAGTTCAAAACAAGTAAAGCACTGTCTTTACTTGCAAATATTTAGCCTTTGATTGAACTCTATAAGTAAATTGGATGTTTTTCGCACAAGACTTCGACATCACTCTTAATTTTAGCTTTTAGGTTCACATTTTCTGGATCTTTTAATATAGCAGAAATCCATTTTCCAATCTGTTTCATCTCCCCTGGACCCATACCTCGAGTTGTGAGGGCGGGTGTACCAATTCGAATACCACTAGTGACAAAAGGACTGCGTTTTTCATTAGGCACAGTGTTTTTGTTCACAGTGATCCCAGCTTCATCCAAAGAGATTTCTGCCAATTTACCGGTCACTTCCTTATTCGAAAGATCCAAAAGGATGAGATGGTTATCAGTACCATTGGTCACAAGCTGAAAGCCTTCACTCATGAGTTGTTCCGCTAACGTTTTAGCGTTATTGACCACTTGCTGCATATAAATTTTAAATTCAGGGCGAAGAGCTTCGCCAAAGGCCACGGCTTTTCCCGCAATCACATGTTCGAGTGGCCCACCTTGAATTCCAGGAAAAATTTTAGAATTCATTTTCTTCATATTTTCTTCTGAGTTAGTCAAAATGATTCCACCGCGAGGACCTCGCAATGTTTTATGCGTCGTGGAAGTCACATAATCAGCATAAGGAAAAGGGGAGGGATGAATGCCAGTCGCTACGAGACCTGCAAAGTGAGCCATATCCACCATCAAAACAGCACCAACTTCTAAAGCGATTTCTTTGAATTTCGCGAAGTCCAAAAATCGAGGATAAGCGCTGTAACCAGCAATGATCATTTTTGGTTTTACTTCTAAAGCTGTTTTACGAAGAGTCTCGTAATTAATAAGACCAGTTTCAGGATCCAGTTTGTAGGAGGCGGCTTTAAATAGGATTCCTGAAAAATTCACTGAAGAACCATGAGTGAGGTGACCACCATGAGAAAGATCCATTCCTAAAATAACATCTCCCGCTTGAAGAGCGGCAAGATAGACAGCCATATTGGCTTGAGAGCCAGAGTGAGGTTGAACGTTGGCATACTGACAGTTAAACAACTTCTTTAACCGATCAATGGCGATTGTTTCTACTTGATCAACAAACTGACAGCCTCCGTAGTAGCGCTTGCCAGGATAGCCTTCGGCATATTTATTTGTCAGCACACTGCCTTGGGCTTCCATCACAGCAAGGGAAGTGTAATTCTCTGAAGCGATCATCTCTAGACCAAATTGCTGGCGATGAATTTCTTTTTCAATGGCGGAAAAAACTTCTGAATCTGAATTTTTAATTTGAGATAAATTGAAGGTCGACATCAAATATACTCTCCCTGATGCTAGTAATAGAATAGTAGCTAGTTTTTCTTTTGAGGCATTTCACACGGGGCTGGAAACTTTGACAAGTCTTTGGCGGTGCCGACCACCTGCAAAGTTAGTTTTTAAAAATTCCTGCATAATTTTCAAGCAAAGTTCGTGGTCGGTCACTCGGGCCCCCAGACATAGAATATTAGCATCATTATGTTCACGAGCCAGTTTTGCGATTTCTGGTGTCCAACAAAGAGCTGCCCGAATTTGGAGATATTTATTTGCTCGCATAGCCATGCCCTGACCACTGCCGCAAATCAGAATTCCAAATTCAACAGGAAAATGTTTGTATTCAACTGATTGATCTTTATTTCCAGTGTCATTAGAATTAATTAAACGTAAACCATGCATTTTTTTACAAACCAAATCGGCATAGTCCGGATAATCCACTGATTCATTCGATTGTGGACCCAAATCATGCGTTTCGTAATGATTAGCATAAGTTGAGGACCGTAATTCCATAAGGACTTTTGATTTAAGTTCAAGTCCACCATGGTCCGATGCAATATAAATTTTAATCATAATTTTGAGAACACCAAGCAGGCGTTAGTCCCGCCAAAGCCAAAGGAGTTATTAATCACGTTTTGAATTTTTCCTGAACGGGCTTCATGAGGAACATAATCCAAATCACAACCTTCGCTGGGATTTGTTAAATTAATTGTGGGAGCAACCATTTGATCTTTGATACTCATCACACAAAAAGCCGATTCAATAGCTCCTGCGGCACCCAAGGCATGGCCCATCATACTTTTAGTTGAAGAAACCCAAAGTTTTTTCGAGTGTTCCCCAAAAACTGATTTTAAAGCTTTCGATTCCAAGTCGTCTCCCACAGGAGTGCTTGTCCCATGAGCGTTGGCGTATTGAATTTCCTCCGGAAGAAGATTGGCATCTTTCAAGGACATTGCTACCGCCGCCGCTGCTCCACGACCTTCAGGAGCTGGTGTCGTCATGTGATACGCATCACTGGAAACTCCGTAACCTGTAAGTTCACAAATGATGTTAGCTCCTCGTTTTTCCGCATGTTCTAAAGATTCTAAAATTAAAGTGGCCGAGCCTTCGGCGAGAACAAAACCATCTCGGTCCTTATCAAAAGGACGAGAGGCTCTCTCCGGATCATCATTGCGAGTTGATAAGGCTTTCATGGCAGCAAAACCACCAATCGCCATCTTGCAAATGGTACTTTCCGCCCCACCAGCGACCATCATATCGTAATGGCCATGACGAATGTAATTCATGGCTTCGCCAATAGCATGAGCCCCAGAAGCACAAGCCGAGGTGACAGAATAATTAGCACCTTGAAGCCCATACTTGATGCTCACTTGGCCTGCCGCAAGATTCGCAATGACCATAGGAATAAAAAAGGGGCTAATTCGTCCAGGACCTCGTTCAAGCATTTTTTGATGTTGTTCTTCAATGCCTGGTAGACCACCAAGCCCAACGCCGATTAAACAACCTGTACGAGCACCCAATTCGGGTTTAGAGACAAGATCACCCAGTCCAGCCATTTGCAAAGCCATCTCTGTAGAAGCCATTGCATAATGAATGAAGGTGTCCATTTTTTTTTGTTCTTTTTTATGGATATAAGTGTCGGAATTAAAACCCTTCACTTCTCCAGCAAAAGTAACGTCGTAACCTTCGGTATTAAAACGAGTGATCTTCGCAATGGCAGACTTGCCGGCTAAGGCGTTCTTCCAAGACTCCTCAATCGATAATCCCAAAGGACTCACTGCGCCCACACCAGTCACTACGACTCGATGATTGGGCGAAGCGATTGCTCGGGCATATTTTGAATTAGTAGAATGTCTAGAAGTACTCATGAGTTAAAGTATTAAACTTTACCTTTTTTCTCTAAATAAGAAGCGACATCGCCAACAGTACGAAGTTTTTCAGCATCTTCATCAGGAATTTCAAGATCAAACTCTTCTTCCATCGCCATAACTAATTCAACGATATCTAGGCTGTCAGCGCCAAGATCATCGATAAAAGAAGCTTCGATTTTTACTTTTTCTGGCTCAACACCAAGTTGTTCAACGATGATGTCTTTAATTTTAGGATTCAATCCCATGCGAACCTCCGTCTGCATAATAATTCCTTTTTATATTTTGTGACAAATTCACTTAATAGCTGAAGCCGTAGTTTTCCTTGTTTTCTGACTAAAAATCAACCCATGTACATTCCGCCATTGACGCTTAGCGTCTGGCCGGTCATATACTTAGATTCATCGCTTAAAAGAAAGGCAGCCGCGTAAGCAACTTCTTCAGGCTCAGCGATTCTCTCAAGAGGAATTTTAGATAAAATTTGTTTTCTTACGTCTTCAGACAAAGTTTGAGTCATTTCAGTTGCGATAAAACCAGGAGCGATACAATTCACGCGAATATTTCGCGAGGCCACTTCAAGGGCAATAGACTTAGAAAAAGCTTCTGTGCCAGCTTTACTGGCCGCATAGTTTGCCTGTCCAGCATTACCTGTTTGACCAATCACACTTGTAATATTAACGATAGAGCCTTTTCGTGCCTTCAACATGGGTTTTAAAAAGCCTTTAGTGACCAAAAATCCGCCGCGCAGATTCGTCTGAATAACAGAATCAAAGTCCTCTGTTTTCATTCGTAAAAGAAGTCCATCTTTGGTTATTCCTGCATTATTCACAACCCCATCAATGTCGATGAACTTAGTCAAAACTTGTTCTACAACACTTTTGACGGACTCTTCTTTCGCCAAATCCATTTGCAAATAGAAGTGTCCTGCTCCTGAATCAAGACTTAGCAACTCGGAAAGTAATTGAGCGGCTGAATCCTCTCTCGAAGAGTAAGTAAATGCGACAGTGGCTCCTTTTTTTGCTAAAATTTTCACGATTGATGAACCGATACCGCGACTTCCACCTGTAACAAATATTTTTTTACCTTTAAGATCGCTCACTTGAAACGCTCCTTTAAACTATTGCTAATGACTCAATCAACTTGAGATCATCTAATGAATTAGTGGAATAAACTTGAAAATCGGGAGAAATTTTTTTCAATAATCCAGCCAAAACTTTTCCACCACCACATTCAATAATTTGTGTAAACCCAAGTTTTTGAGCTTCTTGCATACTCTGGGTCCAGCGAACGGGTGCAGAGATTTGACGAATCAGATTCTCCTTCAGCTGCTCGGCCTGAGTCTCAACGAGAGCCTGAAAATTTTGAATAATTCCAAAGTCAGCGTTCTTAAATGGAATTGCAGACAATACTTCACGCATTTTCTCTTCGGCGGGTTTCATCATTGCACAATGAAAAGGAGCAGAAACTTGCAAAGGAATCACTTTAACTCGCGTCGGCCCAGTCTCACCCCATAAATTTTCAACTTTAAACTCAGTTCTTAGCCATTCTATGGCAGGCGCTGCTCCACTCACAACTATCTGTCCAGGGCAGTTGAAGTTGGCCGGGGAGAGTGGACTTTTACCTGATCGTTTCTCTACAAAGGCGCAAAGCTCCTCAGCTTGTTGAGGTTCCAATCCCATGAGAGCTGCCATTCCACCTTTTCCAGTGGGTACGGCGGATTGCATAGCTTGACCGCGTATTCGCACTGCCCGAATTGCCGCGGCGAAATCCAAAACTCCTGCAGCGACCAGTGCGGCATATTCACCAACTGAATGACCTGCAGACATAGAGGGTTGGACTCCAAACTCTGAGCGCAAAACCTTTTGTGTCGCCGTCGAGGTCACTAAAAGTGCCGGCTGAGTATTTTCTGTAAGTGCTAGATCACTTTCACTTGCATTGAAACATAATTGTTTTAAGTCTAATTTTAGTGCTTCGGAACCTTCATCAAAACACTCTTTTGCCAATCCGAAATTTTCGAAAAGAAACTTCCCCATTCCGGGTTTCTGGCTTCCTTGGCCTGGAAATACCAACATTGCCATTCTTCACTCCTCTGTTTTTACTAAAAGGCATTTGCTCAGTTGTTTTTTCTGGTGGCTTACCCACAGGTATTTTAATATCGAAGGAGCATACTTCCTGAGGTGAGTCCCGCTCCAAAGACAGTGAAGAGAATGATTTGACCTCTCTGAATACGTCCGTCACGAACAGCAGTATCAAAAGCCACTGGAACTGTGGCTGAAGAAGTATTTCCCATTTCTGAGACTATATTGATCACTCGCTCTTGTGGAAAATTAAAATGGTTGGCAACGGCCTCCATAATACGAGTGTTGGCCTGATGAGGAACCAACCAAGAAACTTCATCGATTTTAACTTTATTGTGTTCCAATGCTTGTTGAGCACATTGAGACATCACCCGCACGGCATTCTTATAAATTTCTCGACCCTTCATTTTCACATAGGAATCTTCTGAACCAAATGTTTCTGGAGAGAGTGGCTTTTTTGAGCCCACACCATTCACTACTAAAAGTTCCGCCAAGGAGCCTTCTGCATGCAAATGCGAACTCATAATTACATTTTTGTCGCCAGCTTCCGCGCGAGAAACAACAAAAGCACCTGAAGCATCACCAAAGAGAATACAGGTTTCACGATCTTTATAATTGATAAAATTATGCAGAACCTCTGCGCCTACCACGAGAATATTTTTATGCATTCCTGTGCGTATGAATTGATCTGCGACAGTCAGGCCATAAATAAATCCTGAACAAGCTGCAGCTAAATCAAAAGCTGGTATGGATTTACAACCTAATTTTTCTTGAAGAAAACAGGCGGTGGCCGGCATCAATTGATCGCCTGTGATAGTTGCAAAGATGATCATATCAAGATCAGCCGCTTTTAACCCTGCTGCTTCCAGCGCTCGTTGACTGGCTTTTAAAGCCAAGTCAGAAGTGGCTTCGCCTGGAGCTGCAATATGTCTGCGCTCAATACCCGTACGTTCTCGAATCCACTGATCATTGGTATCCACCAATTTCTCTAAATCGAAATTAGAAAGAATCCGCTCAGGTAAATAAGAGCCCGTTCCGGCAATACGGGTAGAAAACATATTCGCTTTTACTCGTCAGCCGCTGTAATTTGCTTGCCTTTGTAATAAAGAGCACCATCAGCACCTTTGTTCGCGCGATGAGGACGAATGACCTCTTTTGTTTTTTTATCAATAGCAACGCCTGGTAATGCAATTGCATCATGGCTGCGACGTTGGTCACGACGTGCTCTTGACGTCTTTTTCTTAGGAGTTGGCATGATTAACCTCACTTTTAATATTTTCAAAACAAATCTAAATTGCTTTGCTATCTTTCTTTTGAAAGCAATCCAAGATTGCTTTCATATCTACAGAAGCGCGCAATGTATCTGAGGCTCTGGATAAAAATCAACTATTTAGTTGATTTTAAGCTCTTTGAGCTCAATTCAACTTGAGTCCCTTGAGGGAAGCGAATGGGTGAACCGGTTCAATCGCACCAGAATCATAGCTAACAGCCTGATCTTTGAACGTTTTTTTACAAATACTACAATTGCCTTTTTCGTCAGCAGGAGGCATAGGTATGGTGGGCTCCGCCAATGCGACGAGCTCGTAAAAAAATTCACCCACATTGAGAGTGTTCCCCTCGTACTCCACCACATCTGGTCCCTCTTCATGCAAATCAGAAAAATGATTGGGCTTAGCAAATTTGGCATCGCGGGGAGTGTCCAAGGAAGGCATCAGAATATTCTGAAATTTTTCATTCAGCTGATAATTAAAATCATCCCCACAGCGAGAACACTGTTCCTTTAGCTGGGTCTTTATTGAGCTACGAACTTCATAAGCACCGCTATTTGAAGAGAGAGGAAGGATATGTAAATCAGCAAAATACTCTTGTTTCCCAATGAGCGGGCTCAAGAAGTCATTCAATTCCGCCGTTTTACGGTCAAATTTCCATGTTTTTCCTTCAGCGGGTATTTCTTGTAAGTTTATAAGCATAGAACTCGCACTTATGCTTTAAACTGAGAAAAAAATCAAATATTAACTGCTGTCAAACGTGTTTCTCGATAAATATTGTAACGCCTACGTCTTATTTTGAGAATGATCGCCATTTTTTGTCATTCCGGATTTTTTCTTTGAACTTTCGAAAACAAACTTACGTCTAACTGAGCAGCACAGGTTGCAAAGAGATAAGACTTCTTGAATTTAACGTTTCAAATTTAGACAAACTTAAAATGGGGGATTTATGAAAACAGGGAAACTAATTTTTGTTTTAGCTTTGGTCATTCTCAGTACAGGTTGTAACTCGGCGATGAGTACAAAAAACAAAGCGACTTCTGCCGCGACTTCTGCGATCTCAGGTGCATCTGTTGCCAGCACAAGCACCAGCTCGCAGTCTCTTATTAACGTGCCCAACTGCTCGAGTCTCAGCGCAAGCGCAGAAGATCAACAAGCGTTGAGTGAAATTTCAACTATGACTCAACAACAATGCCGAACTGCTTATCAGAATTTAGACCAATTCTATCAAGCCACTGAAAACATGACCGAAGTCCAACGACAGGCCTATTTTGCCCAAATCAGCCAGGGAGTGAGCCCAGCTCCTCCTCCTCCGCCAGCTCCTTGCTCGATCATTGCCGATGCTATTAGAAAATGCGCTCAGTGATTGAACGAGGAATTAAAAAAAACGGCCTTGTCGGGTCTCTCGCAAGGCCATTATCATTCAAATGACGTGCAGGGGGGATTTCAATGAAACCATTCGCTTCAATTCTTATTCATTTAAAGAGTTATGTTTCTACATGCAAAAACTTTTTCAGCTCGCGAAAACCGTTTTTGCTTTTATTCTCTGCACTCACTATTCTTGCCTATCAAAATTGTCAGCGCGGATTTTCCACTAATGCTTCGAATGGTCAACAACAGTCAAGCAACCAACTTCCAAGTTCGAATTCAACGACAGGTGGAGTTACTTCTGCGCTCGCAAGCGCCTCTTCCGTTTCTAAAAATGACCTCGCTCAAAAACCTTATATGGGATTCAACACTTATTATTCTTCACGCATTCATGCCTGGTCGCTCACAAAAGAAAAAATCACTCAAGTCGCCGATGATATGAAAAATTATGGTCTTATTGACTCTGGATACAATTTATTAAGTTTAGACGTTGGCTGGTGGTTTTCTTGGACAGGAACTCCACGAGATACGACAACTAATCTCATCATTCCTGCTCCGTTCATTGGCAATGATTCGGATATGTCTTCATTGGTCAGCCATATTCATTCTGACGGCCTCAAGGTTGGACTCTATACAGACACTGGATCCACTGGCTGTGGTGGTTTTCCGGGAAGTGGCAGTTACATTCATCAAGACCTTCAACAAATGATCAGTTGGGACGTCGATATGCTCATGGTTGATCACTGCGGAGGAAATGTGAACGCAAAAAAGGCGGGAGTGGTCACTGCCGCCTATAACGGTTCAGATTATGAATATGGCATGTGGAGTAGCAACATCATGAATCTCGCACAAACCACGGGCAAGCAAATTGTCTTTAATGTGTGCGATTGGAATTTCAATGATCGAACAACAGGCTGGGCTCCAGGAATAGCCAACTCTTGGCGGACGCAAACCGATATCGACTATCGAGTTTACAATTACAATTCGGTCACAGGCCTTTGGGATATTTACGATGCCGCTTCCAGCACGCCAATTTCATGGCAAATTATTTTACGAAATTTTATTGGCAATGACGTTCCTCCTGCCGCAGGCCCTGGTCACTGGAATGATCCCGATTATATATTGATTGGTGGTTATGGACTGACTCCCACAGAAGAACAATCCTATTTTAGTATGTGGGTGATTCAGTCAGCTCCATTACTGCTTGCTACTTATCCGGCGGATATGGCACCGACAGCAAGCGATGGTCCTCGGTTGCGAGCCATGCTGCTGAACCCAGAAGTGATTGCGATCAATCAAGATTCTTTAGGTCGCCAAGCTGAAAAAGTAAGAGAAGATAAGCCCGGCCAAGTGGTCTACGCAAAAGCACTTTCTGGAAATGGACATCATGCCGTTTTGTTGCTGAACGAAAATGATGTTTTGGCATCTTCAATCACCGTTAACTGGGGAGATCTCGGATTAACAAGCTCTTCCTCAGCAACTGTGCGAGACGCCGTCGCTCGCCAAGATCTTGGAACTTATTCGACTTCATTCACGGCGACAAATATTCCAGCTCATGGAAGTCGATTATTAGTGATTCAAGGCACTGATCTTTCAATTAACAATGGTTCATGGCAAAGTCTTTCGACTAAAAAAGTTCTAGGTTCTCCCGCCGTTGCTGTCAATTCAAGCGGCGAAGCTGACGTGGCTCTTGGACTTGATAGATATTATTGGCTCCGCACCAAATCAGGCTCGATTGCAACGGATTGGACCAGAATAAAACCGGCTGGTTGCACTAAGGATGTCGTCTTTTTTAATGATCCCGCGATCACTTATGTTGCCAATGGAGCGCTTGACATCGTTGGGCTTGGTTATGTTGATGCAGATGGAGCCGGACCAAAAAGTGTTGAAGCCTTTTTTTCTTACTCCTTCGATAACGGAAAATCTTGGGCTTGCTTTGAAAGTCTTGGAAAACCCACTGGCTCAATGCTGAATGGACGTTTAGCTTTAGTGACCTCTGATGGTTCTACCATAGATGTACTTGGCCGAAACAATGAAAACTCCATTTCTGCAAAACGCTGGACGCCTATTGGTGGCTGGACTGATTGGAAATACGATGGCGGCTGCGTACGCTCCGGAGTGAGTGCTAGTTCTCGATCCAATGGTATCGTAGATATTGCCGTTATTGGTTGCGACAATAATGTATGGCATGGTTGGTATTCAACGCCCGGAACGGTGAGCTGGGAAGCGATAGCTCCATCTCAAACAAGCTTCTCGAACACGCCAAGCTCTGTTTGGGTGGCCGCAAGTAACCAATTCAATATATTTGCAACGACAACCGTTAGTCACGACGTGCAAACAATTTCCTGGAATAGCACTTCTGGATGGGGAAGTTGGAGTTCGCTCGGCGGATGTTTAAAAGGAGCGGTTGCGGCGTCAGGAACGTCCCCGGTTTCACTTGTCGGGACAGCTTGTAACACACCAGAGACTAACGCGGACACAGATCCCATTGGCGATAAAGTTGTATCTCAAGTCTTTACTCCACCAGCGGTCCCTTCTGGCTCAAGCTCAGGTTCCTCGGCTTCTTGCTCATTTAACAATCAAACCGTCTTGAGTGGGCATACTGTCACCGCGTACCAAGCCTCCTCAGTTTCTTATGGAAACACTTGTTCTTCTCAAGTCAGAACTTGCTCGAATGGCACCTTAAGTGGTTCCTATATTTATTCATTTTGCTCTGTTGCCGCCGCACCAATCCAAACGCCTCTCATGAAAGCGGAAGCTTATATCACAGCCTTCTATGTGAACTTATTAAATCGCACACCTACGACCTCTGAAGTTGACTTGTATTACGCACAACCGATGGTTGCAGGCACAATGACTTGCCTTCAGGCAGCACTGTCTTTTGTTAATTCGGCAGAGTTTAGCAGTTCAAATTCAGCATCAACGTCAAATGCCAAATTTGTGACGGCTTTGTATCTCAGCTTTTTAGGTCGGCAGCCGGAAACTGCTGGATACAATGGTTGGGTCAGTACGATGACAATAAATGCAAATAATGGAATGAGTCTCCTGCAAAACCAAATTGCAACGGCGACGACATTTGTTTCACCTGCCTCAAGTACTGAATTTCAAGATCGTTGTAACTCTCTGGGGCTTCACTAAAAATTTCATTTAATAAAAATAATTGGCGCGTCGACAACATCGACGTACCAATAGAGTTCACGGCTAAGTTTCAAATTTAAAACCAGTTGATTACTAAAACAGTTATTAACGTTTTTAACAATCCAGACATCACTGAGCAGAGCCCGGTCTTTTGGCGCAGACGCCGGGCGATCAGACAAGATATTATCAAAGCTTTGATCTCTTCTGATGAATTCAAGAATTTCTTTCCTTCACTTTTTAATTAAGTAAATCACTGATGGGCTCACTGATTAGCACGGAAAAGCTGATCAGTGAGCTTTTGTTTTTTTCAATTTAAAAAATTGTCTCATTTTGGAACAAGATCCTATCTCCAAAAAAATCCTGACAATCGTCAAAAAAATTAACAGTAGAGCCTCGGTCATAAGCCCATTAATAGCTATAGAGCTGGACCAAGGTTTGCACATCCAATTGGTGGATATCATGGCCGAGGAGGTTTCTATGAAATTTAATTTTCAATTTAGCATCAGTGCAGGCTTGGTTATTTTGGCTTTAGCAATGAATGCGCAAGCAAAACCTTCATCAGAAGATTTCAACTCAATGATTGAAGAAAACACCGCCACCCAAAAGGAGTTAAGAAATCAACTTGAGAAACAACTTAAAACCGAGAGACTCGATGTTGACGAGAAACCTGACTTCAATCAAGTGGGCGAAGAGGTCCTTGGTCGAGCTTCCTCTGAAAATGTTGTGGTCGCCAATCAAAATTCAGAAACTCATCACAAAAACGAATTAAAGAAAAATGGAATGGAAAAGAAAAACTTTAAACGCTTGTCGCAAGAGTTGAAAGAAATTAAAGAATAAGACGTCGTAGTTCTTGAGTTGAGTACAAGTAATCTGCATAAATCATGGTATTCTGGATATTTCGGTGTCCCAAAGCTACTTGAATTAACCTTAAATCTCGGCTCCGCTGATAAAGCTCAATAGCAAAAGTATGCCTCAAAGAATGAAATTTCTTAGGCACCGGCCGATAAAACTCCCAAATCTGATAAAGCCGATCGTAACTAATGGGGAAAATTCGAGGCCCTGGCTGCCTCTCTGTGAATAAAAAAAGCTTTTGAAATGCCGATGAAGCCAAAGGGATTTCGCGGTCATTAGAACCCTTTAGACCGCGAATTAAAATAGATTGATCATAACTATTTAGATCAGACTTCTGAATATTGAGTAATTCTTGAGCGCGAGCCCCAGTCCTTAAAGCGAGATCAAATAAGAGCGAATTTCTCCCATCCATCACTTGATCATCAGCGATGATTTTCCGGAGACGAGCAACTTCCGGTGGTAAAAGATATTTGCTTTTATTAAGAGAATAACGAGATGCACTCATTGTGTAGACTCTGAAATCGATCGATCTAAAAGTCGAGTCTAGAGAAAATTGACGAGCTGCATTTTTAGGAGCTATTCTCAAAGAAATAAAACTAGAATAAATAAACCCTTTATATTCAAATACTTAGCACTAAAGCTTATAACTATAAGCTTTAGTCGATTTCTATTTTGGCCATACAAAGACCTTAATCAATAAAATATTATCTAATTTCAATAAGTTAACTTGCTTTCAATAATCGCATAGGAGAGCTTATATTGTGCTTCACAACTAATTATACATCGGATCACAATATGGATATTGCAAATCACCACATTAATGATTTTAAAGATAGTGTTCTTGGAGAAAAACTTCGGCAGGAACTACTGAACTTCGACTCAAGCATTGAAGATCCAATTGAGAGTCTTAAATCAAAGACCAGCCTAAGAATGACTTATGAAGCGCAAGCTCGAGTTATTCAGAATCAAATCGGGGACTTAGAATCGGTAAGACGAAAGCTTGGTTTATCTGCTAGAAAAATGTGTCAGTTATTGCTGGTCGATCCATCAGCATGGACTCGCTGGAAAAAAGGAGAAAACCCACCCCCTCATTTATGGCGATCTCTTCAATGGTACATGACAATTCAAGAAAAAATACCGGGGTTAACTCCTCAGTATTTTATTGGAAAAGATCCTCAGATTATCGAACAAAATTTTCTTTTAAAATTTAGGCAAGTTCAGGATTTGGTGCAAAATCAAAATTTATCTCTCACTCAAAAAAACGCTGAACTTGAAGGCAAAGTGAAGATCCTAGAAAATGAAATCCGAATGAATAGAATCATTGCTCTCACATTAGGATTAACGACTTTGGCTTCATTTGCTGTCTTAGCCTTTGCTTTTTTTAAATTTTAACTTTGCCCGCGACTGACACACTTAAGCAATCACTCTATTTTCTTTACGAGCTCTCCATTTTTCGCCTAAGCTTGCCGCCACATTAAAAGGAGAACCTCTTGGGAACATTTGAATTTATTAGCAAGCAGGGTGAGCACGAAGAAGTTATCTATTGTTATGACAAAAATGTTGGCTTGAAAGCCATCATCGCAATTCATAACACGGCACTTGGTCCAGCCTTGGGCGGTACGCGAATGTGGAATTATAAAACTGAGGAAGAGGCCCTTGTTGATGTTCTTAGGCTTTCTCGTGGTATGACCTATAAAGCCGCAGCCGCAGGATTAAATTTAGGTGGAGGAAAAGCGGTCATTATCGGAGATCCAAAAAAAGACAAGTCTGAAGGTCTGTTCAGAGCCTTCGGACAATTTGTTAATTCATTAAATGGTCGATATATCACAGCCGAAGACGTCGGTACTTGCGTGCAAGACATGGAATATATTTTCATGGAATCCCAGTGGGTGACCGGAATTCCAAAGGAATTTGGCGGCTCTGGCGATCCTTCTCCTTACACTGCGCATGGAGTTTTAATGGGAATGAAAGCCTCAGCTAAAGAGAAATTCGGCAAGGATGAACTCAAAGGTAAACGGATAGCCGTTCAAGGCCTTGGCAATGTAGGCTCAAATCTTGTCGCTTATTTGATCAAGGAAGGGGCTAAAATTATCATTTCTGATATCGATCAAGAAAAAGTATCTAAATTATCCAATCAATATCATTTAGAAACCTTACCCACAGATCAAATTTTATTTGCTGATGTCGATATTCTTGCTCCTTGTGCGATGGGCGCTATTGTCAATGACGATACCATTCGAAAAATTAAGGCAAAAGTCATTTGCGGTGGAGCTAATAATCAGCTGGCGGAATCTCGCCATGGCGATCAACTTCGCGAACTCGGTATTCTCTACGCACCAGATTATGTTGTTAACGCTGGTGGTTTGATGAATGTCTTTGTGGAACTTGAAGGTTATTCTCCTGATCGCGCTTTTGAAAAGACTCGTCGAGTGTATGACAACATGAATAAAGTTTTTGAAATTGCTCATCGAGACAAAATAGGCACTCATTTAGCGGCAGATCGTATGGCTGAAGAAAGAATTCGCCTCGTGGGAGGCCTACGCACTCGCCATGCAGGAAAATCCAACAGATCTTTCACTACGCTAAAAGAAGTGAACAATAGATAACTAAAAATTCCCACAGAGCTGTCCTTTTAACAAAGGACAGCTCTGTGAAAACTAAAGCTTTCGCAGGCTTTCATCTTGACTCTTCTTTAGTCCTGAATACAATTCTACACTAGAATTCTTAAATTGAATTTTAAGAGTGGAATCGAATTCATCCAATATGGGATTTTGACAACCGGCTTTGAGAACTGAAGGAGAGAGCTTTTGACGACTCATTTAAAAAAACAAGACATTAAGAATCCAGACATCGTAACACTAGAATTAAAAAAAGGATTTCAGTGGACGCGCACGCACGCCAAACTCACCCTTTTTCTTTCTTTAGCTTTTCTCGCGGTCGGCATTGGCTATTCCATTTATCAATATTTTTCAGAACAAGCTGAAACAGCCGCTCAAGAATCTTTTTACAAAGTAGAGCTAGAATATTTAAAATTGCAGGACTCTGCCAAGCCTAAAACAGAAAAGAATAAACCAACCCCGGCTCCAGTTGTTGTTGATTATGAACCTGTGGCACAAAAATTTGCTGCCGTGATTTCTAATCACAGCAGCAGTCGAGCGGCTCTTTTAGCTTTTTTGGATTACTCAGAAATCAAAGTAAAAAATAAGAACTACGAAGATGTGATCAAATCATCAGAAAAACTTAAACTTGGTTCGGATCTATTGTCCGCTTTAGTTTTGATGGAAAAAGGCAATGCCGAGGCCAATTCAAAAAATTGCCAGCAAGCCATTACTACTTGGGAGAAAATTTTGAGCTTAAAGTCCTCTCAATCAATTTATCCAGAGGTTCATTTGCAACAAGCTCTCTGTTATGAATCCCTAAATAATGGTATTCAGGCTGAAGCCAATTACAATAAGGTTTTGGCTGAAGCCAAGGACTCTGCCGCAGCTAAATCCGCTGAAAAATATTTACGACTACTGAAATCTAAAGTGAATTGAGCATGATGATTTTAAGAAAATATTTCTTTTCGCCCTTGCAGATCGTGAGCTTCGGACTCCAAGCGAGTCTCTGTTTAATTATCAGTGGCTGTGGAGCTTCGCCAGTGGATACTGCCCATGAAAAATTCCGTGATTGGCAAAGCAAACTTGCTGAACGTCGGTCTTTTCAAATTCGCAAAGATTGGATTCGCCAAGGACCAGAAGTTACGAACATGGGCTTTCGTAAAATCAATCGCATGAGTCCTCTGCTTTATGCAGATGCAAAGCAGGGAAGCCTTTTAATTCAAGCCAATTCAATTGATGGCGTCGTTGCCTACCAACGATTCTCAGGACGAGAGGTCTGGCGCTTGAGGATTCTCAATGGCGTTGAAAGCTCTGCAGCTTTAATTCGAGATCGCCTTTTCTTTGGCGGCAATGATGGACAATTCTATTCCGTTGAGGCCAATACTGGAAAAGTCATCTGGACCTTTCCGACTCGAATTGAAAACCTAGCTGAGCCTCTCATTGAAGATGGAGTGGTTTATTTCCTCACGGGAAACAATTCTGTTTACGCTTTGGATGCGGTTTCCGGGAAACAACTTTGGCTTTATACCAGACAAGACCCCAATCCCTTGCGAGTTCGAGGTGGCAGCAAGCCCGCCCTCCGAAACGGTGCTTTAATTTTGGGCTTTAGCGATGGCTATTTAGTCGCTCTTGTCGCAAAAACAGGTCAGGTAAAATGGGAAAAACAACTCAATCGTAATAAAAAATTCCGAGATATTGACACAAATCCATTGATCGATGGTGAGTTTGTCTATGCTCTGGGCTTTGATGATCATTTGTACTGCTTGCGAACCTCAACAGGGGAGTCCGTTTGGACTTCTGAAAAAGGTGGTTACGGCGGAATGCTCATTCAGGGAGATCGACTTTATTACGCCAGTTCCACAAGCGAATTTATGGCAGTAAATAAATCTACAGGAAATAAAATTTGGAGTTATCAATTAGCTGAAGGCATTGCTACTTCTCCAACCATGTATCGAGGCCTCATCGTTTTCGGAGAATCTCAAGGGGGTTTAGTTTTCCTTGATTCCGGTAGCGGTAAAAAAGTTGGTTATTTTGATCCAGGTCGTGGGATTTTATCCCCCCCATCGATCGACGAAAAAAACAATCGGGTCTTTTTTATTTCCGGCGAAGCTAACGTTTATGCTTTGGAAATTGGATTTAAATATCCAAACGCAATTCCATATTTGAGGTGATCTATGAAAAGTTTATTCTTACTATCTGTTTTTACTCTGATTTCCGTTGGTTGCGCAGAAGGAAATTGTCGTCAAATCGCCTCAGCGGCAGAAGTAAAAAATAAACTTTCTTCAACATCTGATTCAGCAATAATTTCCTCAGGTCCGCAGGATCGAGTGAAAGTTTTTAAGTATGATGGAAGCCTTCAATGCGGCTCAGGGAAAGTCATCAGTCCTGATGAGATGCGCACTCAATTAAAAGATATTAAAATCTATCAAGCAGAAAATAAGGCCGATGGATTGATGCATATGCAAGTTTGTGGTTCTCCAACGGGTAAAGCCAATGTTTTTGAAATCGATCGAAGACGCCTCGCTGACGCTGTCAAACTAGGCTTTAAAGAATGGCCTTGGAACTGAATCTTTATTGCGCAAAAGTCAGTTAGAAAGTCATTTCAAAGTAAACTCGACCAGTCATAACGCGAATGCCAGTCAATCAAATCCAATTATATTTAGATTTCCAGCTTGGCCGACTAAATTTCAATTTTTTTCCTGCGGTTTTTCTTCTGCATTCGCCAGTTGAGCTGCCAATAAAATTGAAATAATTATCTTTATCATGGGCTAAATTTATTGCTCAAAAAACCATAAGCCCATAAAATCCCTAGTATTTCTATGTAACATAATATAACTTATCAGAAATGGCAAAGGGGCTTTGTTTTGAGATTTTTTTGAATATTTCTGCTATAAAGAGCTTCGTTTTCACTTTTTTCAAGAAAATCTCTTAACGAGGTAAGAAAATTATGACTCAATTCAGATTTCAAAAATGTGCGGTTACGGCGATTGTATTATTCTTTTTTTCCGGGAAAGCAGTGGCATCGGATTGGACTTGCGAAAAACCTCAATGGGCTAGTGCCCCCGCCATGGTGGATGGAACTTTTGTCGGTACTGTGCAAGGATATTGTGCCTTTCATTTAAATCACTCCGCCGATATTGCAGCCTTGGATCGTCATTTGCTCGAGAGTATTAGCAAGTCCCAAGAAATTCATGAAGGACCGGTGACTGAAATTTTCCGGAATTTACCAGGGGTTCGCTACGATGTGACGGCTTATTATCCTAATGACAATATGACTGTTCGACAAAACGTTCATTTATCTACCGACCTAATTTCAAAAGTTGTTTACGAAAGTGATTCTAAGTCCGTTAGGGCCTCGGGACTTTCGGAATATTTACGCCAGCTCAACGTCGAGTTTGAAGTCACTAAAACCGAAAACCCTATCATCTTGCAATTTAAAATGACCACTCTCATTCGAGTCGCAAAACCCTGGTATGCTCCGAGCGGAATCTTTTTTTCCAAAGCGCAAGAAAGTGCTCTTGAACAATTCAATAAATCTCGGGACTCGGCATTGCCAGATTTAGAAACACATCTCTGATTGTTAGTGGTTTGAAAACAAAGCTAAAGTAATATCTCATTTTGAGACGGGGAATCGCAGGCTCCCCTGCTCTGCTTAAAAACTAGACAACTGGATAGCTCAATTTGCTCTGCACATAGCTTTGCAAAGTTGAGTTTAAATTTAATCAGTTAATCCAATGGATTAACAAGCCAACTTAATTCATTTCCAGGCATATTTTTTGTACTGATAGAGTCCATCAGAGGTGCTTTATGCTAAAAAATTCGCCGAGAAATCTGCTGCATATTTTTTTGTTTTTATTCCTCTCTAATGGAATTTCTGCCCAAGCCAGCCAAAGTCGATTTTTTAGACAAGTGGCCAGCGATGAAACTCAGGAAAATCGGCAGCATGAAAACGAAGCTTGGAATAATTATGTTAAATCCTTCCAGCTTTCAGATTATCAAAATGGCTGCGAACCAAGAAAATTTTTGCCTACTCCAGGGATAAAAACGGTCTCAAAAATTTTGTTAGTCCATGGTTTCACAGCCTGCACTCAGCAATACTATGAATGGGCAGAACTTCTTAATCAGCGTGGAGTTGCTGTCTATTTATTTGTAATGCCAGGACATGGAAAAAAGTTTCTGAGTGATGGAAAAGATAATTTCAGTGATTTTCCTTCTCACAATAATTTCAAAGATTACTCTCAGCTTGCTGAACTAATCAACAAAGTCGCCATTTCTGATGATCTTCCCTCTTCCATCGGTGGACTTTCAGTTGGAGGAGCCGTCGCCCTTCATGCTGCGGCGATCGCTTCAACTCCTTATGAAAAGGTGATTCTATTTTCTCCCTTTTTCAAGATGCCCACCTATCTTCAACGTCATCTTTTCGGACCTCTTGTCGGAAATATTCCCGGCTTAAGAAATAAAGTCATCGGCTGGGGCGCCGGCTGTTTGTACGAAAGAAGTAAGGGCCGTGCGGGCATTTGTACGTTCTCGGTCTCGGACGTTTATACAACCCAGCTCTATGGCCAGTATGTGATTTCTCTCACTGAAAAGTTAAGTCCTACAACAATGGTTCAAATCGTTGGAATTAATAAAGATCCGGGCTCCGATGACACCTCAACCAGAAAAGTTGCCCGTCTTTTAAACTACAAAAATAATCCACGAGTCTCAGTTTGTTTTTACCCTCGCGGAGTTAATCACTCTTTGCTTTCAAGATTTGACACGCCCGATGAAAATAAATTTTGGCTTCCCGCTCTACTAACAAATGCGACAAATTTTATCGACCGTGGAGAGAAAATCCCCTCACAACCAAGCTCTATTGATGATGATTTTGAAGCCTGTCCAACTCCGTGATAATATCTTAGGGCCAGTCCAGATTGAGGTGAGATTTTACCAATGATATCCTTTGGCTGAGTGGTGTTTATACCAAGGGAGCCTCGTGGGTCACAATCTGTTCGGAAAATCAGCACTATATATTTCAACGGCACTCATTTTTCAACTCTTCGCCTACGGCAGTGCCATTGCAATCCAAAATTCAGAAACTAATGATTTCAAAAACGTGAATCGTGTGCCCGCTTCAGACTGGAATTGGGATACCGCTAATAGATTATTTGACCCAAAAAATGCTCCACCACCTTTTTCAGAAAATGGATTTGGTGATTGGGCGCAATGCATGGTTGGCAATGACAACAATAATCCAACGAAATCTAACTCTTCCGGAGAATTATTGCCAATTTGCCAGCCTGACACTTTATACACTTGGGGCCCTTACATAAAAGTTTTAACTTTTATGCGTGCAGCAGGTCCCACAAAAAACTCATGGAATTCTCCATTTATAATGCCTGTTTTCGCTCATATTAATCCAGTTGCTACTTTCGGCTACGGTGAAACTCCAATAAGAATTAAATTAAAAAAAGATACCCAATATGTTCTTGGTAATGAGAATTCTCCTTTAGATTGTTCAGAGAACAAGTGGCGTAATTCAATTCAAGTAAAATCATGGAAATACAAAGGGCAGACTGGTGTCGATTATATTCTCTGCTCACCAGGACCTATTGAATCTTGGAGCATTGGTACTAAACGACATTATGATGAAATCATCGCTTCCGAACTGTGGAATTTATCAGCAGAAGCAGCTCACAAATCGGATAAATGGATATCATACGTTGTGCGTGGTGGGAATAACCTCTTGTTCAATACGGGCCTAGATGGTCACGATTGGACTGTTTTTACTTATTTAAATTATTTAAAAACATTTTATAATTTTGCACAAAAAGAACCTGGCCTGATCGTTTATGCTCCTAAAGTTTCACCATCATCAGCTGATCATTTCTCTTCGAAAAATCATACCTATTGGCATCAGTAAGATACCTAGTGAGGAGAACACTTATGAGAAAAATTCTGTTTAAAAAGATAATCCACTTTTTATTAACTTTTGTTATCTTTCCGCTTATTTCATGCACCAGTGCAATTGTTCACCAAAAGTCTGAACTCTTAAGTATCAATGGAATAAATCGAGAGCCCGCCTCAGAATGGACTTGGAATACAGCTCTCCAATTTTTTGATCAAAAAAATATTCCTCCAGCGTTTTCTGAAAATGGCTTAGGGAATTGGGCTCAATGCATGCAAGACCAAGACAATAGCAAGCCTATAAAAACAAATTCATCCGGGGAAATTCTTCCGGCTTGCCAACCCGACACTTTGTATACGTGGGGACCCTACACAAAAATAATAACCTTTATGAATGACGCTGGCCCCGGTAAAAAAACATGGAATAATCCTTTTTCAACTCCAGTTTATTCGCATATCAATCCTATCGCCACCTTCGGTTACGGCGAGCTGCCTATCCGAATGAAGCTAAGAAAAAACACTCGATTTGTGCTAGTGACCGATGTTGCTTCGCTTTCTTGTTTTGATGCAAAATGGAACAATACAATCATCGTGCGTTCTTGGAAAGGCCGCGAAAATTCTGAAGTCGATTATATTCTCTGCTCACCAGGACCTATTGAATCTTGGAGCATTGGTACTAAACGACATTATGATGAGATGATCGCTTCCCAAATATGGACCTCTTCAGCCCTCAACACAAATCATCCAAATCAGTGGATTTCATACATGGCACGCAATGGACAAAATCTCTTAAATTTTTCTCGCGTTGACGGGTACGATTGGAATCAAGACGACTTGCTGAAATATCTTAAACCCTTGCATGATTCTGCTAATGAAGACATTGGAATGGTCGTCAATGCTCCAGATGTCTATGATTCTTTAACAGACCATTTCGATTCGAAAATTCACACCTATTGGCATCAATAAATACACGACGATAAGCTAGTAAAAAAAGAGTTCTGACCGTATGGCGAGTCTTGACGCAGATAATTAGTCTTCCCTCAAATCACTATTATGTTTAGACTTTAAGTAATGGAAAAATCATTATTTTTTAGTCTTATTTTTGTCCTTGGCGTAATTGTACAGGCGTCAACACTTTCTGTTGATCCAAAAGCTCTTTGTTCGAAAGAATCTGAGAAACGTTTGGCAAAACTTATTCAAAAGGGTGAGACTCGCTTCTCAGAATTTCAATTTAATCCTGACTCAACTCAAGTTTCAGATGTTGAATTCACCGATCTTGGTTCGAGTGGACATCGACGCCATCGTAAACCTCAGGCCCCAGCTAAGATCGAATATGGCAAAATGTTAGTCATGACAGCCCTAGGAAAAGAAAAAATTGGTTGGAGGAATCTGGTCGTAAAATGCGGTGTGAACAGGGGAAAACTCGCCACCTTTACCTATGAAATTTTGTCTTTAGCGGAAACGTCAGCGCCCACACAATCCAACTCTGGCAGTATGAGTCGTTTGGAGACAAATCATATAAATCAATTAGAGGCGAACTCTACAGACCCTGAAACCACACCTGCGACTGAAAAAAAACCAGCTAGCCCAGGACCAGCTTCAGTCGAAAGCCCCTAGGAAATCGCTCAGAAAGACAAAGCTCTTACTTACGCACTCCGCCTTCGATACACATTTGATCAATCGTTTTATCTGGATCTGAATCACCGAAAATTCCTCCGATCAGGCCGCCGAGTCCGCCGTGCTTTTTCTTAGGCATGATCGCACAACCTTTGATTAGAGAAAATTGGTCTGTGATCATTACTCGATGCAAACTCACTCGTTGTTGATTCAAATCTTGCTCTGCTTTCACGCGAGCCACAGAGGCTTGGACCAACTGCACGTGTGCGGTGAGGACATTGATGAGTTCCGTTAGACCAAGGTCATAATTCAATTTAATTGTATTATAGACATTCGTCATTTCAACTTCAGCCTGAGACGCCAGAGAAAACTGTCTATTTGCTTCCACTAAACTTTTTGTCACTGATTCTAAAGTTTGAGTTATTTGTAAGCCCAATTGCCTTTTTTGTAACTGAATCTCTAAAATACTTCGTTCAGTCAGATTCAAATTTGGAAAATAATCAAAACCGAAATGAAAACTCACTCCTCCCGCCAAATTACCTAAAGTTGCACCAGAACCACCGGAGCCGGAGGCTGACAGCGTCGCTGTATTTAAAAATCCAAAATCGGCTGAAAGATCTTTGGCCTTAGCTGCTGCAATTAGAAAATCAATCTGCTGATTTTCTGGTGCTACTGAAAATGCCTGAAGTACTGCTTGCGCAATCGGTTTATTTTCCCAATCTGAGCCTGGCATGTTTTGAGCCGTAAACTCGATCTCTGTCGCTAACGGCAAACCAAGCACTTGGCGAAGAGCTGCGGTCTCTTGAGCTGCTAACTCTTTTAATTGTGAAGCACTCACTTGGGCCAATTGAGCCGAGGCCAAAGTTTGTTCAAGATCCTGTGGCGTCACAATACCGATCAAATCAAATTGCATTTTTTTGATCGTGTAAATATTCATTAAATCTTTCGCTTGCTGCTCATAGATTTTTTGAATTTTCGCATCCGCCAGCACGGTGTAGTACATAGATAAAGAGGAACTATACACATTCATTTCAAGAATTTTATAAGAGATCTTTTCGGCATTGAACTGATCTGTTGCTGCGTCCAAAGCCATCCAGTTTGATGGAAATAAAAATGGAAGTAAAAATGAAATCGAAGACAATAAAAAACTTGGTCCGCTCGAAATAAGCATTCCCAAATTGAGAGAAGGTAACAACTGTCCCCTCGCAACATTCATTTTATCTTTTTGATCTTTAATGATGTTGAGCTCTTGTTCAAGAGATAAATTCCCCTCAAGAACTTGATGTCGCAAAAATTCTGGAGTCAAAATCACCTGCTGCGGTTGCGTCGTTGACGGAGTCGTATTTTGAGTCGAAGGCACAACCGTCGTTTCCGCCGCCGTGGCTGCGGGTCCTTGTATCATCACAGAAATCACAGCCATCTTCACTGATAGAACGGCCAGAGATTTAAATATTGAGCTAGACATATCCTAGACTCCCTTATTGTTTAAAAATTATTTAATAGCTGTTGGAGCCACTGACAATAGCAACACAGAGAAAGATTTAATTCCTTGTGTGATCGTGCAATTCCAGGCTTGCGCCCCTTTGACCAATTGTTTTTTGCAGTTCATATTGATGCTAAAGGGAGTAGGAGATGAACCACCACTCACCGTTGAGAGCCCGGTCAAACTACCCACCTGATCATTCATATTTCCTGAGAAAACCATTCCGGAATTCAATTTCGACATTTCATCTTGAAAATTAAAAGTCACCAAAACGGTTCTTTGCGGATTTAAAACTCGCAAAAACTGTTGTTGTGAATTTGAAGAGGGTGAATTGATTTTCATTGTCACAAGCAAAGTCGCACCATTTAAATTAAGATTTCCTTGATAACTTAAATTATCACTCGCCAATTGCAAGGCTCGAACTGACTTTGCATCGACACTGGCTTGGCTCAAATTAGAATTAATCCCTAAGTTCACATTCACACCATAGGATGGATACTGATCCAAATAAATGCTACCAACAAAAGCCCCTGATTGGATTTTCCCTGCGATTTTGATATTTTGAGTAAGTCCGGCTTCATCAACAACAGGAACCGTTGCAAAAAACTCGTTGGTTTCAGGGCTATAAAGTCCCTGAGAAAAAGTGACAGTGGCGTTCGTCAAACCTGTGTAGGTGAGTTGCCCCTTCATCACAGACTTTTTTTCTGTTCCTAATTGATCTGAAGAATTTTGCAATTCACTGCTCGCAACAGTTTGCACTTGAAACAAACCCAGCGTTGAATTATCCAATTTCGAGGCACCTAAGCCAGCGTAAGTACCATTGACAGCTGAAGACTGGGCTTGCTTTTGATTGGCGAGGTCATCGCGAAAGGAGTTAAAATCCTTATCGCCAGCACAGTCAACCATTGCAATTGATGCAATAATTACTACGAAAAAAGTTAAAGCTTTTGAAAAATTAAAATGATTGAGTTTCTTAATTGTTTTCATGACTACGGAGTTAATATCGCCCCTTCCCGAAGTCAAGAAAGGATCTCCTCCATAAGCTTCTGGTTTTAGCTCGTCATTAACTCTTCTGTAAGATTTACATTATTTTTTTATGTTAAAATCTTATGACTTAGCGAGTTTCGCTCCTCAACTTCCAATCGATCCGGTCGCTCTAAACGCGCTAGCAAACTGTAAGCACATGGAACTACGAATAAAGTCAAAATTGTTGAGGCAATCACACCTCCAATGATTGCCACTGCCATAGGCACCATGGTTTCTGCCCCTTGTCCCTTTGAAAGTGCCGCAGGAGTCGCTCCGGCCACTGTTGCCACGGAAGTCATAATGATCGGGCGAAGGCGCACAGGACAAGCTTGCAAAAGAGCCTCTCTTACGCCTAAACCTTCTGCGCGCTTTTGATTGGTAAAGTCCACCAATAAAATCGAGTTCTTTTTAACAATTCCCATCAATAAAATAAAACCGATCATGCTGTAGATATTGATGCTCTGATTAAAAATCAATAACCCAAGAAAAGCTCCTGAAATACTAAAAGGCAAGGCCATCAACACCGTCACGGGATGAATAAAACTATTAAATTGAGAAGCCAACACCATATAAGAAACAAGCAAACCAAGACCCATCGCAAACAATAAACTTTGCATCGACTCTTTAAAACTTTGCGAGGAACCTGTTAGCAAGATGGAATAGCCTGAGGGCAACATCCCTCGCACAAGTTTTTCAGTTTTGTTCATGGCCTCTTGTTGAGAAACATTATTTCCTAAATTTCCGTATATTTTAATTGAACGAAATCGATTCAATCTGGAAATCGAAGTTAAGCTGGGTTTCAAATTAATATTCACCAATTGTTTAAGAGGAATCACCTCGCCGCGATTGTTACGAATTTTTATACGCGCCAGATCCGTCACCGTTTGCCGTTGATTTTCGTAGAGCCTAAGTTCAATAGCGTAACGATGACCGTCTTTCGGGTACATGGTTTTTCCATTTAAAATGGCTCCGCCAACGAGGGCATTCACGACTGATGTCACGGTATTTAAGGACACTCCAGCTTGGGCTAACCGTGGACGATTTGGTGTAATTTGAACTTCTAGGTTTTCTTTTTGAATATCCGTGTTCACTTCTGTCACAAAATCAGTGTCATTCAAAGCATCAACCACATCTTCAGTGAGTTCTCTTAATTTTTCCCAATTTGGACCTTGAATAATAAACTCGACCGGAAATCCACGACCGGTCGAAAAGCCTCGAGTGGACATGTCTTGAACGACGATCTCCATGCCTTTAACTTTTTCTCGAAGTTCTGTGCGAAATTTTTTTATTAAATCCGCCTGAGACAATTTCCTTTTATTTTTATCTACCAAAGTAACAAAAGCATTTCCTTGGTTCACCGAGTCTCCACCAAACCCGCCAACGGCAGAAAAAACTCCTGTCACTTCAGGTTGCTGTAAAAGATATTGTTCTACTTGAGTTATTTTCGCATTAGTCACCGGCAAGGCAGTTCCTGTAGGTAATTTAAATCGGTAAAGCATCAAGGATTGATCTTGCCCCGGTATCATTTCAGAATTTAATTTTTTTGCAGAGAAGATACTTCCTGTAAACATCAGAAGTGCGACAAATAAAGTGATCCAACGAAAATTCAAAAGAACCGATAATATTCGCCAATAAATCTCAGCTAAACGACGAAAGAATCGTTCGACAATTCCCGCAAGACCCTTCGGATGGAGGTTTACGTTGAGATACCGAGAACAGCGCATCGGTGTTAAAGTTAAGGCCTCAAGCAAAGAAAGTAAAACCGCCACAGTCACCGTCAAACCGTACTGAAGAAAATAGCGACCAATGACTCCTTTCATAAAGACAACAGGCAAGAAAATAGCAACGACCGCAATCGTTGCCGCCATGGCCGCGAAAGAAATTTCATTAGCGCCTTTGAGTGCCGCCAATTTTTTACTCTCGCCCATTTCACGGTGACGCACGATATTTTCCAACATCATGATCGCATCATCGACCACAATCCCAATCGCTAAACTCAATCCCAGCAAAGTGAAGGTATTCAAGGTGAAATGAAAAAAATAAAATGCCGTGAACGCCCCAATAATAGAGGTGGGAATGGCCATTAATACATTCACAGTTGAAGTCCAGGATCCAAGAAACAAATAACAAACCAAAGAGGTCAGTAGAGCTGACCAGAATAAGGTTCGTAAAAGCTCATCCACTGATTGCTGAATATATTTTGTATTATCACTTCTTACGTCAAGTTTATATTTAGCTGGAATCTGTGGCCTTAGCTGCTCTAATTTGGCACGAACAAGTTTCGCCACGGCAACAGCATTAGAACCATGCTGTTTAACAATACCTAAGCCGACAGCTCTAATTCCATTGAAGCGAGAAATCTTCCGAACATCTATCAAACCTTCTTCAATGTCCGCAACACTTCCTAAACGTACATTACGAGTCGTCGGACCAATATTGGTCCGGGTGTTAATCATGATATTTGAGAATGATTGTGGAGAAGTCCCCTCTCCCATCATACGAACATTGAACTCCTGATCTTTATTTTCTATTCGACCACTCGGAATTTCTGTGTGACCATCAAGAATCGATTGAATCAAATCGCTTGAAGCGATTTCATGAGCATCCATCTTATTCACATCAGCCCAAACTCTTAATGCTGGGTCCACATATCCGCCCATAGCCACATTGCCAACCCCAGGAATAGTCGCAAATTGATCATACAAAACATTTCTTGCATAAATCATTAAATCGATGATTTTTTCATTTGGTTCAGTTGAAGTCAGAGCCACCCACAAAATCGGTTGGTCTTCAGGATTGATTTTTCTTAAAGTGGCCGGCGTGATCGTATTTGGCAGCAAATTTTTTACTTGATTAATTTTTGACTGAACTTCCTGCATCGATTCATCGATATCCCGATTGAGTTCAAATTCAATTGAAACATTTCCAGAGGATTGAGAGGAGGAGGACGTGACATTTCGAATTCCATCTATCTCCATCACCGCATCTTCAATGGGATCTATCACTTGTTGTTCCATCACTTCAGGTGCCGCACCTGGAAGACCAATGGATACATTCACTACAGGAAAATCGACGTCAGGAAGTTGACTTATTCCTAATCGTTGAAAAGAGATCACTCCAAAAAGAATGAGCGCCACCATGAGCATCCAGGCAAACACCGGTCGCCGAATAGAAATATCCGAAAGACTCATGCCGTGACCACCTCTTCAACTTCGGGTCGTTCCCATTTTGCAAACAAACTATAGACACAAGGAACCACATAGAGAGTCAGAAAGGTCGAAATTGTTACCCCACCAATGATCGAAATCGCCATGGGAATCCTTGTTTCTGAGCCCGGGCCAAAATTAAAAGCCTCAGGAATAGCGCCAGCAACAGTTGCAACAGAGGTCATCAAAATAGGCCGTAAACGCACCGGACATGCTTCTAAAAGGGCTTCACTGACGGAGGAGCCCTCCGCCCGACGTTGATTTGTAAAATCCACCAACAAAATGGAGTTCTTTTTCACAATACCCATCAAAAGAATCAGCCCAATCATACTAAAAATACTAAGCGACTGGTGCGTCACCGCCAGGGCCAACAGGGCTCCAGTCAAACTAAATGGCAACGCCATCAAAATAGTGATGGGATGAATAAAACTATTGAACTGGGAGGCTAAAATTAAGTAGGCCACAGCGATTCCGAAAATAAGAGCAAAAATTAAACCATCAAAAGCTTCTCTAAAGGCATTGCCACTTCCCGTTATTTTTACATTATAGCCCGGAGGCAAAATTTTCTTACTCGTTTCTTCGACAAAATTGAGAGCTTCTTGTTGAGACTTACCGGCTATTATATTGGCATAAACCGGAATAGCTCTGCGCCGATTAAAGCGTGAAATCACTTGGGGTGCTTTTGTCAGTATCACATCACTGGTTTCCAAAAGAGGAACGAGTTGCCCTCGATTATTTCTAATTTTCAAAGCCTTAAAATCTTCAATGCTGCTATGCTGTTCATTGGGAGTTCTAATGCGGATATAATAACGATGACCCTCTTTAGGATATTGCGTGCTCGATGAAAAAATCTGGCCACCAATCAAATTTCCAATCTCTGTTCCTAATGCCGCAATCGAAACACCATGCGCGGCTGTCTTTTCACGATCAGGAACAATTCGAATTTCTGGCATTCCTTCCTGATAGTCGACATTCACGTCATCAATCAGTTGGCTCTTTTTTAGAGCCTCTATGATTTGCAGCGAATACTCTTGAAGCTTTTCCCAGTTAGGTCCCTCCAGCACGAACTCCACAGGAAAACCTCGACTTGCACTAAATCCAGAAACAGACAAATCCTGCGTAAAGATCTCTGTACCGGGCAAAAGGGCTCGAAGCTCAAGACGGACCTTATCCATCACTTCCAACTGAGTGAGACGACGTTCTTTGGCTTCTTTTAGAATGACGTAGATCGTTCCGGCGTTGACGATATTATTATGAACGTAATTTCCAATAGTGGAGTATTCATCAGTCACTTCTGGGACTGATTTCAAATAAGCCTCCGCTTGACGAAAAACCTTATCAGTGAAGGACATTGAGCTTCCCACCGGAGTTTTCAAATTCAGTAAAAAATAAGATTGATCTTGCGAAGGAATAAGTTCTTTTCTGAGCGTACTCACAAAGCCCAACGAAGCAAAAAATAATCCAATTGAAATAAATATAACCATCCACCGGTGACGAAGAACCAGTTCAAGACTTTTTTTATAAGAGTGAGAAATTCGCTCCATTCTTTTATCCATCCACAGAATCAAAAGGGTCGGATTGGTCTTCGCTGAATGTAAAAATCGGGCACATCGCATGGGAGTGAGTGTGAGCGCCTCTAACAAAGATAGAAAAACAGCGACAGTGACGGTAATACCATATTGATAGAAAAAAGCTCCGACCACTCCTTTCATAAAAATGACGGGAATAAAAATCGCTGCAATCGCCAAGGTCGTTGCCATGGCGGCAAAGGAAATTTCATTGGACCCATCCAAGGCGGCTTGCCGACGATTTTTTCCCATTTCATGATGGCGCACAATATTTTCCAACATCATGATCGCATCATCGACCACAATCCCAATCGCTAAACTGAGACCCAATAGAGTGAAGGTATTAAGAGTAAATCCAAAAAAATAAAGTGCTGTGAAGGCCCCAACGATGGACGTTGGAATGGCCAATAAAACGTTAAATGTCGAAGACCAGGAGCCCAAAAACAAGTAACACACGACTGAAGTCAGTAATGCGGCAACCAAAAGAGCAAAATTCAATTCCGACACAGCCTCGCGAATAAACTTGGTGGCATCCAGACGCACATCTAAATGATATCCCGTCATCAAATTCGGTCTTACCAGCTCAACTTTTTTATAACTATCTTGAGCCACCTTCACCGCATTCGACCCATGCTGCTTCACAATTCCTAAACCCACAGCCACTTTGCCATTGTAACGAGAGATCGCTCGAAGATCAGAAATCCCCTCTTCAACCTTTGCCACCTTATCCAAGGACATCGGATTATAATTCGTTGCTCCGCCTCGGGAGTTAATCCGAATCTTAGAAAAATCAACAGGAGAATTAGCTTCGCCCAACACCCGCACATTCATTTCATTTGTAGGAGCTTCGATTCGTCCAGCCGGTTGTTCGGTTTGCTCAGTCTGTATGGCACTAACAACATCTGTGGAGGTTAATTCATAACTGTTTAATTTGGAACGATCGATCCAAACTCGAAGATTCGGATCTACATAACCCGCCAACACCACCGAACCCACGCCATCCAGGGTTGAAAACTGATTTTTCAATGTGTTGCGCGCATAGATCATCTGATCATGCAAAGAAACGTTTTCATCCGCAGTGACCATCAACCATAAAATGGGTTGATCTTCTGGGTTTGTTTTAGAAATCACCGGTGGATACAAAAGTGACGGTAACTGATTGTTTACCTGCAAAATTCGGTTCTGTACTTCTTGTGTTGCCACATCAATATTACGATTCATTTCAAATTCACATGTGATATTTGCCGTTCCTTGACTCGTGCTTGAAAAGACACTTTTCAAGCCTTCGATCCCCATCATCGAGTCTTCGATAATATCAACAACATTAGCCTCCATCACTTCTGGAGCCGCATTATCTAATTGTAAGGCAATATTGACGACGGGAAAATTAACGTCAGGCATATTGCTAATGCCCATTCTTAGAAAAGAAATCCAACCGAAAATAATCAAACCAAACATGAGCATCCAAGCAAAAACAGGGCGGCGGATTGAGATCTCAGATATACTCATGACTAATTATCCTCCCAGACAGTCAGATCTTCTTTCCTTCAAGACCTAATTCGAGTCATCATGCCCTCGTTTAGCTATGTTGACAAGCTCATGTGTTCTGCAGGATATCTTTTGCAGTCAACAGGATATTATTTAGTGATCCAATTTTATGGAGGCAAAAAATGCAATTCTCGATCTATGGAAAATCACATGAAGTTCTTTGGACTAATGTTGGATTGTTAGCTTTTGCAATTATATTTTTTATTGTTGGCGCGTCACGAATAGTTGAATTTGAAGGATTAGAATTTTCAAAAACATTAAAGCGATTTTTTATCTCTGTGCATCTGCTTGGTACACTCTGCTTTTCACTGTCTATTGCGTTCTTAGGGGTCAGCGAAACTGATCTCTACAAACCCTATTCGACTGGGGTTTTTATTGTTGCAATTTTTATACTTTTTCCATTACATATTTTTTTAGCGATCAAAAGACGAATCAGAAGTCATCCGAAAATTTGAAACTTGTAATTTACTAAGAGCATTAAAAACCAATCCAAGTCCTTCTCCCATTTGGTGGACAATAGAACTATCGAGATCCCGTAGCCTTTCTGCTAAAGAAAGAATTGCAGCTTCTCTCACTTTTTCAAAATGAGTTTGCCCTTTTTTGGTTAATCGAATGAAAATTGAGCGTCGATCTTTTTTATTCAAATGGCGAGTCACCAAATCTTCGTTGACTAAGGCGTCCACCATTCGAGTCATCGCGGCACCGCTCACTCCGAGTCGACTAGCCAAATCCTTATTACTTGCAGGCTCTAACCATAATTGTGCCAAAACCCGAAATTGAGGAACACTGATATCTCCCCCTCGGTGTGTGCGCATCTCTTCCCGAAACACCCGCATGGCCTGAGGAACAACCTTAATAAAGAGTCCTGCCACCGATTCATGAAGATCCACATTTTGAGCTCTAGGTGTTTTAATTTTTTTAAGTTCAAGCTTCATTAATTATCCAATATTTCTGCAATTTGACATCAGGATCGCATTATAAACCCAATCGCAGAATCGCTTGCAAACCAGAGCCGCCAAGATCAGAACCTCCAACCGCTCCATTTGTTAAAATGTAGCCCAGCCCAAAACCCTCACCTGTTTGACCCAATTCCCCTTTTTGCATAAATTCAGGGCAATACAATAGTTTCAAATTAGCCTCTAAAATAACTCCAACAGCACTCACACCATTTTTTTCAAAAACCGATTTTTCACTAGATATCCAGGTTGGTAAAGCCGCCAACTCCAAAGAAGGTTGAAGACTTCGAAAGCTTCTCACTGGCCATCGGTAAGCTGCTCCTAATTTGAAAGAAACAACATTTAAAGATTCGTGAGAGGCTACAGTGCTTGTGCCGTTATCAAAAGAGCCAGATCGAGTTAGCTGAGAATAGGACAAACCCAAAACTCTCTCAATAGCCCCACTAAAAAAACTCTTATATGATGAAATTTCACTAATTCCAATCAGAGGAATAGCACCCGCCTGAAAATTAGCATCGGAATTAATTATGCTTTGACGAGAAAATTGATTTGGCGTCCAATTTGAACTGGAAAACTCATAATCAACCACTCGCGGCTGATACAACACTGCCTCAGAATCAATCGATACCACGCTGGCATGAACCGGAACAATGTAGTTTTCATCAGATGAAACCGACGCGGTATTCACTATTTTTTTCTTTGCTGCAAGAGCCCCTAATGAAAGTAAAATCACTAGTAAAAAACTGAGAGACTTATTCATTTTCATTCTCCTTCAGATAAAACATCTATCAAAACACTGAGCGGTTGCCCTGACGCCACGAAATAATTGGCACAGGCTGAAATGCCATTGTAACGAATTTGATCTAAAGTCGATGCCGCAGTAAGAGCCGTATTTTGAATTGTCAGATACTGTAGAAAGTCGATAGTCGCTAATTTATACTGCCTTGTCGCTTCAGCCAAAGATTCCTGCGCCAACTTATCAGCTTCGACGGCAGAAACTAAGGAAATCTCCGCGGTCTCGAGTGATTTTCTACTGGTAATTTGAGTTAAATTGAGAGTGTTTTCTAAATCTTTTCGTGTGCTGTAAAGTTGTAATTCCTGAGAAGCAAAATTGGCGGAATCATATCGCGAAGCCAAACCCTCAAAGATTGGAATCGTCAAAACGACGGCCGCATTCCAACCATTATTATTCGACGAATACAAATCAGAAGCCGTATAAGAATTAAAAAGATAATTTCCTGTCAGTTTTAAATTTGGTAGATATTTTCCAGCATCAACATTCTTCGCATCAGCAATTTGCGACAACTGTAAGCGGTTCGCCTCTAACTCTGGCAAATAATAATTTTTATAATCCAAGTGATTCTCAAGATCTTTCATTAATAATGTTTTTAAATGACCTTTGATGGCTATTTCAGTTTGCTTGCCACTCACTCCCATATATGAGGCCAATTGAGCGGCCGCGGTTTCATAGGAATTTCGAGCGCTTTCAATTTGTGGTTGAATGGAGGCGATTTGCGTTTTTACCTGTAAGACATCGAGAAGTTGGGCTCGACCAATTTTTTCGCGATACATCGTTGTTTCGAGCGATCTCTTAAGAACGTCTTTGCTCTTCGATAAATTAATCAAGAGTCGTTCATTGAGAATTATATTATAAAAAGAATTTATCACATGGACTGTGATTGTTCGTTCAGACACTTCCAGATCAGTGACCTTCAACTTTCGTTCGTAATCTGACTGGTCAACGGCGTCCAACGCACCAAAATAATAGAGTGGCTGCGTGAGTGAAATTGTTGAATTATAGGTGTTATAAGTAGTTCCATTAAAAAGCGGAGGATTTCCGGAATTCAAAGCGGCCTGTGCGCTCCCCGCAGAGACAGTAAAACCAATATTTGGGAATAAACTTGAACGGGTCAAACTCACCAAACTGGCGTACTGTTTAATTCTCTCTCTTGCTGTTTTCAAGCTCGGATTATCAGCCAAGGCCGCAGTAACAGCCGACTTGATCGTTAAAACCTGAGAGTTGACTGATGTCGGTTTTGTGCTTTCAACTGAATTTTTTTTAATTTCACTCGCATTTGTTATCAAAGATGTGATCAGCAGGGTGCAAAAAAACATATTATTAACTCCACCAAATTTCTTCATAATTTCTGCGGTTTGTTTATCTTAGTTAGGTTCTTCTGACAACTCAAATAAGTGCAAAAGCTAACCCTTGCATAAATTAACTAAATTTCAGAAGATCTCGTAAACAAAGCCATTAAAATCAAAAAAAGGGGGTTTTGTAAAAAATATAAACTGGCCCCCTATCATGGTGATAACTTAGAGCTTGCTGATATATTCCTGAGACACCACTCTTCGCATAAATTATTCAGATGTCCTTGGATTATGGTCTATTAACAAGTTCCACGAGACAAAATTATTAATTTAGTTCGAAGGCAGGAATTTCAATTTTTATTTATTCGATTGAAGCAGCACTAAATTGTGGAATAAAGCATAGATGGCGATATGGTAACTTAAACGATCCTGACGTTTTGTTGTGCACCAAGTTCGCCGGAATAAACGATTGATATTGGCTCGAAGCATAGCGCAAGTATGATTCAAGCTAAAGAGCGGGTCGAATCCACCACGTTTCAATTCTCCCTGGCCTACTACACAACCTCTTCGGCCCTTGTGAGTTTCATGTCTTGCCTTTGGAAAATGCGTTTGCACATCAGAGACATAATGAGGGTTTTGATCCGACTTGATCAAAGCATCTTCTGCAACAGTCGTTCGAAGTTCTTGAAATAAATCCTTCCTGGCTTTCTTTCGATCATCTTTTCTCCGCCCATACCTTTTCCGAGCAATTGCGCTGAGTTTGCCTTTTGCTGGCATAGAACTTACGCGGAAGCCAAG
>CAIYID010000032.1 GCA_903926205.1 uncultured Bdellovibrionales bacterium | reverse complement strand
CTGAGCCAATTTTTCAAAGTTCAAAGATCAGTTTCAAAAATAAATACAAATAACAAATTAAAACAGTCGGTTAGACAGGAAATGTAGGGCCGCTCACTTTTTCGATTCTCCGGGTATATCCGGCGATATAACGGTATTTGGAGACTTCTTGTAGTGCGCGAGTACTACAAAATTGAAAAGTACTACAAGATGATGGCCCCTTCCAATAAGGAGCGGGGCCTTTCGTTTTTAGTTGAGTGACCTATGCTGGTGCAGCACAAGCTCCTTTCATAATCTTGATAACACTCTCGATGTCTCCGTCTTGTTTTTTATCTCGAAATTCAAGCTTGAAAATTCCCGATCCAAGTTCTTTGGGCCCAATGACCAACTTTGCAAATGGACGCGACCTATGAGCAAAGAGCACCCTTTTTGAAAGAGACCCTTGGCTTTCATCAACTCTGCATCGCAATCCTTCGTGCATGAACCTATCCTGAATTTTCCGACAGGCTTCTTGTTCATTCTCTGACAAAGGCAAAATCATCACCTGTACTGGCGAAAGCCAGCCCGGTAACTGCCCGTCGAAGTATTCCAGCAGAAGTGCAACGAAACGTTCATGGCTGCCCAAAGGAGCGCGATGAACGATCCAAGGTCGTATCTGGTCACCAGAGCTTGCGGAATAGGAAAGGTCGAATCGCTCCGCAGACAAAAAATCAAGCTGAACGCTGGCAATGGACTCTTCAACGCCCGCGCCCATCTTCATTTGCACATCAATCTTTGGTCCATAAAAAGCAGCTTCGCCAATAGCCTCAAAGAAATTGAGATTTTTTTCCTGCAATGCTTTTCTTAAAATTTCCTCTGCTTCGATCCATTTTGAATCTTCACCTTGGAAGTCATTCGGCCTCGACTTGTCTCGCAAAGAAAGTCGGTACCTGTAACCACTGAGCCCCAAGCTCTTGTAGCAGTGCTCATGCAGCGCAAGAACACTGAGAATCTCTTTGAGGGAGTCCGCCGGATCAATGTAAATGTGAGCGTCGTTTTGGCACAATCCGCGCACACGGCTGAGCCCACGCAGTGACCCACTAGGCTCGTACCTATAAACCTGACCATACTCCGCGATTCTAAGTGGAAGATGTCGATAGCTTCTTGGCAACGCCTTAAAGACCTTGTGATGGTGAGGGCAGTTCATTGGCTTGAGATAATAATTCTTTTTCTCCTCCTGCCCTTCCTCCGGCCAATGAATAGGCGGATACATATTTTCATTGAAACAACTAAGATGGCCCGATTTCTCATACAAATCTTGCCGTCCTAGATGTGGACTCACGACTCTTTGATAACCGCCTCTACGCTCAAGCTCTTTGATAAAGTTTTCGAGTTGGTCCCGAATGGCAACTCCATTTGGAAGCCACACAGGAAGGCCCGCACCGATTTCCTCGTCAAAGAAAAAGATTTCCATTTCATCGGCGAGTTGCCGATGATCGAATTGATAAGACATAAAATTTCCCTTCATACGCGAATCCAGAAAAGGATTGAGCGCATCAATAGTTTAAAAATATCAGCTTTAAATATGTGGTTGGTCCCAGACATGGGACAGAGCTATGTATTGACCCTAACGGGTGGTTTGAAAGGAGCTAGAAAAAAGTTGGGACAGATATGAATACATGATTCTTTATTATCGCCATCCCGGCTTAAAACTCAATTCAATAAAATTTAGGTCGCCCATAAGGAAAGCTACTTTCACAAACTACTAACTTGGAGAAACCAGAGACTTTAGTTACCCTGAATCGCGACAATTAACTACAGGCTGGATTATTTTGAACAATACGTATGTCGATCTTTACGATCTAATGTTGAAGCGGCGGGTAACATTCAGCGCGACTCCGCCAAGAGTGCCAGCCGCGCCAGACACAATTCAGTATTTTCATAATACCAGGCAAATAGTGTATCAAATGGCTCAAGGAAGCTCCGTACTTCCCGTGGAAAATGTTCCCACCTCGGCAGATTTCTGTAGCCTCGCCCAAGCTTTAGGTCTCAATTCATATGATTTTATCCACGAAATAGGACACTCAATAATTTGTGATCACCTTCCCAGTTCTATTAATCAAAAACTGTTGGAAATCCGCGACCAAAAAGGATTCTTGTTTTTCATTATTATTTCCGAAGAAACAGTCGCATGGCGTCTGGGTCTAAAAATTGGAAAGAAATGGAATTATTTCGACAGCAATGCTTACAATTTGCACTCAAAACAACGGCTGAGGACATATGAAAAACAAAGCAATCACCTCAGTAATTTAGTTGGTCATGGATTTGCAGTCGTAATCGCTAAATGCTTTTCGTTGGCAAGAAACTAAACAGGCTTTGTCAGTTAGCCCATGACTTGAAAATCGCTTTGTTTTCAGTCGTCGCTTCAGTACTATTTCAATATGTCCCAACGACTTTCTATTCAGCACATCAAGAAGTTCGCAAGATCAAAGGGTGGAATATGCCTTGCCCGAATCTATGAAAATGCCCACCAAAAACTTGAATGGAAATGCAAGGAAGGTCACAAATGGTTCGCAAGCACAACCTCTGTTGTCAACAGTCGATCATGGTGTCCATATTGCAGTGGAAATCGTGTTAACAGCGATGAGCTAAATAAAATTGCCAAGAAGAAAAATGGGAAATGTCTTTCAATAAAATTCTTGGGTTCAAAGCACAAATATCGGTGGCAATGTGAAATGGGCCACAAATTTCAAATGACCCACTCCGATGTGAAACAGGGCCAGTGGTGTCCGAAGTGTAGAAAAAGTCAGCCAGTTACGCTGGCAGACCTTCGGAAGTTAGCTAGGGAGCGCGGTGGGCGTTTGGTTTCAGCCGCAATCAATGGAAATCATAGCCCCTTAGAATGGCAGTGCAGTCAGGGTCATCGTTGGTTCGCTCGGCCCAGCAACATCAAGACCGGAACCTGGTGTCCCACCTGTTCCAGCGGTCTTGGCGAACGCATCTGTAAAGCCTATTTCGAGCAGTTGTTTCAAATGCCATTTGATAAAACTAGGGGCTTAAAATGGTTGATTAGTCCTACAGGCCAACGTCTCGAATTAGACGGATACAATGCTCGCTTGAAATTGGCCTTTGAGCATCAAGGGGGACATCATTACGCGAAAGCACGTCAGCATTTTTACAAGAAACCCAAGTATGACAACTTGAAGGAACAATTATGCCAACGTCATGGTGTACGCCTGATTAAGGTGCCGGAAATTAACAATCGATTGAAAATCTCCGAGCTAAAAAATTTCATCAAGAGCGAATGTAAAAAGATGGGTATAAAAGTGCCATCAAATTTCGAGGAAATAACGGTTGCTCTGCGGGAAGCCTACTCGCCATCCCGACTAGGGCAGCTACAGCAACACGCCGTCAGTTTGGGCGGCAGATGTTTATCATCGAGCTACCAAGGAAGTCATGCGCCATTGAATTGGATTTGTAAAGATGGGCACGGTTGGAAAGCATCCCCAAGGTCAATTCTCGGCAATGGCTCTTGGTGTCCGGTATGTGCACAAGAAAAAAAGGGTTCATCACAAAAATTAAGTATTGAAATAATGCAAGCAAGAGCAGAGGAAAAAGGTGGACGATGTTTATCTTCAAAATATAAGTCGATACACTCTCCACTAAAATGGGAGTGCGGCAAGGGCCATCGTTGGGAGGCTCGTCCCTCTAACATCCAACAAGGAAAATGGTGCCCATATTGTGCGGGCAGATACAAGTCGAAGTAATTTAAACACGAACATGACCTTTGCACCTAATTTTAAACTCGTTCAGCGTAACGGTCTCAAACTTTATCATTTCCAGTTTTTTTAAAAAATTGCATCTGGCCATAAGGCAAGAGTCGTCGCAAATAAAATAATCTGAATATGCCGCCATAGAAGCGATCAAGATGTCAGGTCGACTATTCTCTTCAATTTCGACAAGTGGCCGCAAGTCTTCACGGCAATTCGTTTTGTCCAAAAAAATGGTGAGGTGGTGAATTAAAAGTAAGTTGATGAAGACACTTACGCTCGCACAATTGGTATCATTTAAGATTTTATTGAATGTATCAAACGATACATTTTCTCCAAAAATCCACTTGATGTATTGACTATGTAGAAAGTCGCGCCATTGAGGTTGTGCCTGGATAGTTTTAAATGAAATTAGGTATTTTTCTGCCTCATCAGAGGAAATGCATTTCGAGGCTTTTACCTGGTCATCTTTTTTCTTGGCGGCAGCTTTGGCCTCATTTCTGGATGCGTGAGCATCTAGTACGTTGAAATGAATTTGTTCGTGCCTCTCAACGTCAAACAAAGCGATATGGTCGCCTCTTACGCAGCCGACAGATTGATGCCTAACGTCGGGGTTCTCAATTTCATTGCGGAGAATTTTTTGAGGCATTTCATTAAGGAGAATTTTGTCCTCGCCGTAAAACTTTTTCGTAAGCTCGACAAACCTCTTTAGTCGGTAGGATGCGCCCTGCTGTTTGGCGGCATCATGAACCCAATGACCATTTGCCATTTCCATTAAGCTATCAGATGGAATACTTAGGTGAATTTCGTTGCACTCAAGAATTTTGAAGAACTCCTCTAGGGCATCATCTGTCTTGACGATCCTACTCAAAGAGCTGTTGTCGATTGAGGCCGATAAAGAAGAGTTATCTTTTGTTGTCACTAAAAAGCCCTCTCATGACCCTTTGCCCCAGTATCATAGACGAGAAATCCAGTCGTGTTTATTTTGATAAACTTTCGAGAGTGTCATCTTGAGATAATTTTTTTGTTCTGAACTCATTGCAGCGAGCGAATTTTCAAAGTCTTGTCTATCTTTCTCTCGTAGGGACTTTGATTTGTATAGCAACTGTACTTCGGGTGCTAAAATGCTCAGTCCATCTTTAGTTTTCAGAGTTATTGCATTTAGATTTTTGCGGATGGACTCATCCCTTTTAAAAATCCAATCTTCACCATCAGTATCAAACAGCATAGCCTGAATTTGCCAAGGTTCGCTCGCCGATCGACGACACCAAATATCCTGTATTCCCTTTTTTAGAAGTTCACCCTTTTTCCAAGGCCGCAAGGTTCCGGGAGGGTCCGCCGCCCACAGTTCCCAATCTGCCAATGCCGTTTGCAACGCAGTTTGGTCGTCTCGTCGGACGATAATATCAATGTCATCATGGATGCGCGTTTCCCGTCCTAAAAAGAGGTCTATCGCCCATCCTCCTGCTATGTGCCAGTCGCAAGTGATTGAACTTAACTCTTGCGTCAGTTCCTTCACAGAAAGTGGCTTCCAGTTATAGTCGCCAACATTGAGGTCAGCCCATTCCAAGCAAAGATCGGTGGTCTCAATCCCATCAAAAATTTCCGTTTTTGTTTGGCCGTTCGACTTAGCTCCGGTTCTTTCATAAAAACTTAACGTGGGATTGTCTTTCAGAACCCAGCAATAGGCTTTCTTAAATCCTCGGTCCTTCATTTGATTGAATCCCGATGACATCAGGGCAAATCCAACCCCTTGTCCCTTGTACTTTTCTAAAAGATAGATTGCGCCAAGCTCGGCGTACCCGGCTCTGTCAGCATCCCTTCCTTCGGCAAGTAACGCGAAACCGACGATGCCTTCTTTTGCTTCGGCGACCTTTAAGACGTATTCACTTGGTTTTGAAATGACTGATCGAAACCAAGTCATCCGGCGTTTAAAAGAAAGAGGTAAATTATCCAGATAGTCTTGGGGAACGAGACCTTTATAGGTCTCCCGCCATGAGTTCAAATGTGCATTGGCTAGCTCCGCTTCGTCACCAGTCTGAGCTGATCTAATTTTGACTTCTGGATTTTGTTTCAAAAGGCACCCTTCCGTCCACCATATCGTCTAATTACTCAGGCTAATGGGAGAACTGAGCCACGTTTACCACTAGGTTGATTTGTAATCAAATCTTCGCCTTACTGATTCGGGGGCCGTGAGTCACTCACCACCCTCTGGCTGATTATACTTTTTAGAAATGCTTAGGCGGGGGCAAAAAGTGGAGTTTTGCCATTGTATCGACGACGAGTTTTGCGTGTGAATGGTTGACTGTGCCGTCCTTATTTTGGAGCGGAAGGCGAATAATCTCATCAATTTTCCAGACTAGCTCTCGTTTCAAAACTTCCAGGTAATTCCAATAATTAGATTCAAGTGACAAAATCCATGCGACCTTAACAGGGTTACTAAGAACATCATTGTAAAGATACGTGTAGGTGCAGATACCTTTATGCAGTTTTCCAATGGTGTGGGCCTTGTTGGAACGAAGACCTTCACCTATAAGTTCCCAATATCGAAACTTGAGCAACTGTAAAGTCTCGGATGGGTTGGCAAGTTGCTCAAGTTCCTGCACAGTTTTCGCATAAAGGTCTGGGCCAATTCGTGCAATGGCATCGGTCAGCGATTTGCTTTTAAAGAACCTAACCCCAAACGTGTTTGATGGAACAACTCCTGGCTTCAACATGAATCACTCCTTTGTGTTTGTAACAAAATCTTGGATCAACTCCTCCAAGACAGCCGTCATCTTAACTCCATTTTTTTCACAAATTTTGTCGAATCTTTCCATAAGAACAACCGGAAGCCTAAAAGTCACATTTGCTCGTTCTGGCTTATCCTCTTTGATCTTTTTGATGATTTCATGTGGTGTTCGTTTTTTCATTGGTGGACTTGCCTGCCTTTCATATAAGAATTATATAATAATAATTTTGCTTTGCAAAATATAATGCAAATTGCTAGACCCCAGTCCATGCAAAAACGGGTTGGAATATATTTAAGGGTCTCGACCATGGGCCAAGATACAGGACTGCAACGTGCTGAGATTGAGCAATATCTTATCGCAAGAGGCTGGACTGATTGGACCATCTATGAGGATAGGCTAACAGGTACCAATGCTATGCGCCCCGGCCTTCGCAGCTTGCTCAAGGATGCCAGGGAACGGAAACTCGATGTTGTGGTCTGCTGGAAAATTTGCCGCTTAGCTAGGTCATTACGTGACCTCGTAAGCACTCTCCAAGATTTCAGCGACCTCGGCATTGCGTTCATCTCCCTCAAAGACCAGATAGACCTGACTACTGCTTCTGGAAAATTGCTTACCCACCTGCTCGGATCGTTCGCAGAATTTGAGGCATCACTGATCCGCGAAAGAGTTGTAGCTGGTTTGAGCCACGCAAAACAAAAAGGTGTGAAGCTGGGGCGACCATCAACCATCTCAGGTTCTGAGGTCCAACGATTGCGTCAACAAGGTTTGTCGTTGCAACAGATCGCTGCCCAAATTGGTGCTACGAAAGGAGCAGTTTCCAAAACCCTCAAAAAACTGAGGCTGCAAGACCATGAAATCACTGGGGTCAACAAACCTAAAATCAGAGTTGAAAATACTGAAGTATTGGAAACCCCAGAACCAATTGGAAAATCAACACAGATTGACTGTCCGTCAAGTACGGTTGATTCATCCAGTACAGTCATTGACTTGGACTCAAGGGTTCATGGCTCGGGGGCGAAGAGTCCGGGGAAATGAATTTAAAGCAGCAGTTAAAACTTTATCTTGAGAATCGTGAAATGTCGGCAACCCAACTTTCTAAAAAGAGTGGAGTCAGCAAGCAGGTCATTTCACTTTGGTTGTCTGGCGGCAAGCCTCGCAACATAGAGCAGGTGAAGTCGGTAGCCGAGACCTTGGCCACGTCGGTCGATCACTTGTGCTTTGGCTCGGGAATTCACAAGGCAACAAGCGGGAACTTTGTGGAGATGCCTGACGACGGCTGGTTTACAGGCGTATTTGAAATAAAAGTTCGTAAGATTAAGAGTTAGGGCTCAGTATGTCTGAAGGGAATGTTAAACAACTGTTGTTCTTCTGTGTAGCCACCGGCGGAACTGTTGGATGGGGTATTTATCTTTACACCAATTCAATTTGGCTGGGTGTTGGTTTTGGATTTTGGAGCTTTTGGACGTCTGTCGGTGATAAATGAGGAGAAAACATGAGAATCAATTTTAAGTTCGTCGCAATCCCAATCATTGTAATCGCGGTCGCGGTAGGATATCAAAACTGCGGAAGTAACAGTAGTGGTGGTGGCGGCAGCGGAAATAATTCGGTCTCAGCATTGAGCAATCAATTAATAAGTGCAGAGCTGGTGAAAAGTTGGCAGAGTCAATCAACTGGCTTCGTTTACGCTCTCCGATCCGATGGAACATTCTCCAACTCAAGTGGGACTTGGGCCGGCAATGTGTCGAGTATTACGCCAACGCCTCAAAGTCAGTGTCTGGCCGGGATAGCGACCTGTGGAATCGTCGTCATGAACGTTACGACATCGCCCGGCGGAAACTACATGCCTGTTGGTGCGAATACGTGCTCATACCAAACGTACAGTTACAACCTGATGCTCAACTGTGGCGGTGGCGCAGCCGCGAGCCAGCTTTTTCAATGGGTGCAGTAGATTCTTTTCGGCTATTCACTATTAAGCAATGATTCATATTTCATTTCGCTTGCCGCCCTTTCTAATGATGCTTTGCTGATAGGGGGAGGGGGTGGGTGCTGCGCAGGTCGCGAGGGTTGGAATACTCACCCGCCTTTTTTTAAAAAATAAAAATCATATTACTTATTCAGCAAGTTCCTTTCCTAGTTAAGTTCCTGATACACCCGCCGGATAAAGGAGAAACACTTAAACGGAAGCCTTTCCGTCTTGCAGCAAAAAAATTTTGTTGTGTGATTTAAAACTCTGTGCAACTGTTCTCGCACGGTCGGGCCGAAAACTCGCACCGAGCCCATCTCGAGGGTAAATTGTGAGAAGTCTGCTCTACGGAAAATTGAGCTGCCTCTGGCCAGCAAGCCTAGAGTGAAAAATAAGAAAACTACAACTGAATAGCATTGGAGGATTTATGACTCAAAAGTCATCCCCTCTCAGAATCTTTCGCGTTCAAAACCGAGTAAAACTCATTGAGCTGGCACAGCTCAGCGGAATTCACTACTCAGTTTTGAGCCTGATCGAAAATGGGTGGCGACCGTTAAAAAAAGTAGAAGCTGAATCTCTTATTCGTGGCTATGACAAGATCAACGTCGAAGCCACAAAAGCGATTCTTCCTCTCGCGGTCGCTTAGTAAAGAGCAGCAAATTTCAAATTAACTTAATTATTGCCTGAATAAGGCGAAAAGGATTTCTCATGTCTAAATTTTTTCAACAAGTAACCGCGTACATCGAAAACGGTTTCTCTGTCTTTCCGTTAATAATGCGAACTAAGCGTCCTGCAACTTCGCATGGTTTCAAAGATGCGACCAATGACCTCGAAAAATGCAAAGAATGGTCTGATGAACCTCAAAGTCACAATGTCGGAATCGCAACAGGTACAAAAAGCAATCTTGCGGTTATTGACATCGACCCAAAGAATGGTGGGCTTGAATCATTGGAAAAGATGAAATCTCAATATGGGTTCAATCCAGAGAACACACCGACAGTGGTCACGGGATCGGGGGGATTTCACTTCTATTACGACTGCCCTTATCCCATTGGCTCACGCAATGGCATTTTACCGGGCGTGGATATAAAAGCTGACGGTGGCTATGTTGTGGCACCGCCGAGCATTCACCCGAACGGCAAAGCATATACTTTCCTGGACGAAAATACTCATCTTGCTCAACGAAAGCCTTTCCCGATGAAGGTTATTGACGAGATCAATTTGTCCAAACTTGAAAATGGTCGCCCCGACGCTGACGGTGGCACTATTAAAGAAGGAGGTCGTCACGATCATTTAGTTTCATTGGGGGGTAAACTTCGTGGGCGTGGTTTCGATAAAGAGGCCATTGCCGAAGCTCTTCACGCTGAGAATGCAAGCTACTGCAATCCTCCAGTCGATATTGGTGAGGTTGACCGTATCGTTGCCTCATTTAAAGAGCGTCCCATGAACGAAGTTCTGATGTATGCCCCAATGACTGATTTGGGAAATGCTGAACGCTTTAAGGCAATGTACACGGGCAAGGCGATGTTCATTACAAAAATGAACAAATGGTTTTTTTACGATGGAAAGCGTTTTGTCGAAGATACTTGTCAGGTCGTTGTTCAAATGACCAAGGAGCTTCTCCGTAAATGTCAGGAGTTAAAAGATCAATTTAAGGACGAATCGCTCCAGAAATTTTTTATTAAGCATCTCAAAAAATCTGAGTCGAATGGGAAGGTAAATGCGTTGTTGGATTTGGCGGAATCGGAAATGCCGATCAACCCGGATCAGTTGGACTCTGACCCATATTTGTTTAATGTTCTTAACGGCACTGTGAATCTGAAAATAGGAGAGCTTCTTACTCATTCTGGAAATCACAAGATTTCCAAACTTGCTTCGGTCAACTTTGATCCTCGCGCTGCTTGCCCTGTTTTCCAGCGTTTCATGGGTGAAATTACCTGTGGCGATGTGGACCTTGCCCGATATATTCAGAAGGTCATCGGTTACTGTCTTACGGGTTTAGCCAATGAACAGTATTTGTGGGTTTTGCATGGCTTGGGATCAAATGGAAAAACTACGTTCATTGAGACAATTAAGAAAATCATCGGTGAATATGGGCGCTCTGCTGACATTTCGACGTTTACATATAAACAGTCGGAACAAATTCGCAATGATCTTGCCCGTCTCTTTGATGCCCGTGTGGTTACATCGGTTGAAGCTCAAGAAGGTAAACGCTTGGATGAATCCGTCGTAAAACAAGTCACAGGTGGTGACCCTGTAACTTGCCGTTTTTTGTTCAAGGAGCATTTCGAGTACATTCCGAAGTTCAAACTCTTTATGGTCGTCAATCATCTTCCACACATCAATGGAACTGATCGCGGAATCTGGCGACGTATTAAGGTTATCCCATTTGCGGCTTCGTTTGAAGGCAAAAACAAAGATAAGGATTTGCTCCAAAAATTAGATGCTGAACTTTCGGGTATCTTGAACTGGGCAATTCAAGGATGTTTGCTGTGGCAAAAAGAGGGCTTATCTGAACCTACGGCAGTGCAAGCCGCCGGAAAAAAATACCAAGAAGATGAGGACACTCTTGAAGATTTTCTTTCTGAATTTACCGAGCGCGAGGCGGGGCGCAGTATTGCGGCCAGTCAACTATTCAGCCTCTACTCGGAACGCCAAAAGGAATTTGGCGCAAAAGTAATGAGTATTAAAGTGTTCTCTCAGAAGCTTGCGATCAAGGGTATTGAAAAGGAACGTGGAACTGGCGGTCGTGTTTACTACATGGGCCTCAAAGAAAAAGGTCCAGACTCCAATTCTAAATTCTAAATTCTGAAGGATTGAAGGCACTTTTGGTTTACGAATAATTTTTCTAGGGAATAAAAATGAAAAAATTAATGAGAAATTGGATCACTCCCTTCAACAATCAATACCTTGCGCTTGCTGAGTCGTTAGAATCAACACAAGCCCTCCCCTTATGGGGAGGTGCTTCCCGGCCCAATCGCCAGAAAAGTCGCTCTCGACGACCAAAGCAACGATTTGGAAACCGAAACATCGTGGTAAAGACTCCCCCGAAACTGATCTTTGGAAATAAAATAGATGATGGTTCCCCGACCGAGGCTAAGGATGAGGATTGGCTCACCACAAGCGAGGCAGCGGAGTTTCTGAGACTGTCAGAACCCGCTTTGCGAAATCTCACAAGTGATGGTCACGTCCCATTTTACAAACTAAAGCGGCGGAACCGATACAGAAAAAGTGAGTTGGCTCAAATTCTCCTTTCTGAACGACGAGGAGGTTACAATGGGCATTGAACTTGATCCCGTCACAAACACATGGCGAGCATGGCACTCAGAACGCCATCCGGTCACAAAGACCCCAAAAACATTGCGTCGGAAAAATATCAAAACCGAAGCTGAGGCTCGACGTTGCGAGAAAGATTTGGCACTTCAAATCACGCAAGCGTTTCACGATCAGATTGTTCCAATGTGGCCGACTCTGGTTGGCCAGTATCTCGAATCCAAAAGTCTTGTCGATTGGTCCGGGAAAACACATCAAAACGCCAAACTTATTTTAGAGGCTCACACCTTTGAAAAATGGAAGCGACGGCGGGTTGACTCGATCACGCCCCTGGACGTGAAAACATTGCTCCATGAGCGTCTTGGTGACCGTCCGAAGGGTACTCAGCAAACTGTGTTGAAGTTCATTCGTGGAGCTTTTCAGTTCGCGGTTGAGCAGCGGTGTATTCACAACAATCCCGCTCCGAACATCCGGTTCAAGCTCGGCAACAAGATCAGAGCCGTTTTGACTGAGCCACAGGTGCGGGTGTTGCTCGAAAAAGCACACGCCTACAATCATGAGTGGTTTTATCACTGGGCATTGGCAATCTACACGGGGATGCGGAATGGGGAACTTTATTCGCTGACCTGGGACCGGGTGAACTTTGAGAATGGCTCCATTCTTGTCAACTCAGGCTGGAACAGCGTGGATGGATTCAAAGAAACCAAGTCTTGTGATGACAGAATGGTGGATATTGCCCCGAACCTTGGAATCATTTTGCGGGAGTTGAAGCTCAAAAACTTCGATTCCAACTTTGTGCTTCCTCGATCACGCAACTGGGACAAAGGGGAACAGGCGCGGGTTCTTCGGATGTTTTTGCAGGGTATCGGTCTCCCCGAAGTTCGCTTTCACGATTTACGGGCAACTTGGGCGACCATCATGCTGAGCAAAGGCGTTGAGCCTATCAAAGTGATGTCGATGGGCGGCTGGAAACAGCTCAAGACCATGCAAATTTATATCCGCATGGCGGGAGTGGACATCAAGGGCATTGCATCGGCTCTTGACCTTCACGACCCCGTTAAAAAGGACGGTAAGTTGCTGGAATTGAAGCTTTTGTAGTATTCGGTAGTATCGGCGGGGTGCGGCTTAACAAATCCAAATAGTTAGGCCACACTCCTCCTCCTGAGCCAATTT